>LURN01000070.1 GCA_001628405.1 Candidatus Thioglobus sp. REDSEA-S12_B1
GCTAAAGTAAATACCGAGGAAGAGCAAGCACTTGGTGCCCACTTCGGAATCAGATCAATCCCTACTTTAATGATCTTTAGAGAGCAAATCGGAATCTTTTCTCAGCCAGGTTCAATGACAGCTAAGGATTTAGAAGATTTACTGGATAAAGCTAAATCCATTGATATGGATGAGGTGAGAAAGGAATTAGAGAGTCAAGAGTGACTTTATAAAAAAAATTCTGAATATTTTTTCTCACTAAAGCCGACCAAAACAGTTTCATTTTGAATTAAAACTGGCCTCTTGATTAGGGTTGGATATCTAGATACAAGATCATAATTAATGCTTTGTTTTTCCTCTTCCGTTAATGATCTGAAGGAAGTAGAACGTTTATTAATTAACAAATCAAGCCCAACAGACTGCTCGAGTTTCTTAAACAAATCTCTAGATATTGGATTTTCTCTATAGTCAATAAATTCAAAAGAACAAGAAATACTGGAGAGAAAATTTCTAATAAGAAAGTTACAGGACCATCATTTAATATAGAGACTTTCATATCGGCGCCAAAAATTCCGGTCTGAATTTTAAGGTTGGAGCTCTTTGCTTTATTGACCAAGTAGTCGTAAAGATTCTCTGCCTCTGAGGGTGGCATAGCAGTTGAGAAGCCCGCTCGCGTACCATTTTTTGTATCTGCGGCGAGAGTAAACTGGGAGATAATCAATAGCTCACCTTGGATATCATTAAGACTAAGATTCATTTTTTGATTTTCATCAGGGAAGACTCTGTAGGTAATAATTTTATTAATCATCTTGTCCGCGATGAGTTTTGTATCTTGTTTTTCTAAACCAACAAAAACCAACAAGCCATTTTCAATTGAACCAGCTACTTTTCCATCGACTTTTACCTGTGAGGAGCTTACTCTCTGAATTAACGCTTTCATTAACTATGATGAGAGATAGGAAATATCTGCAACAGAGAGGAATAAGTGTCTTACTCTTCTTATGAGTGCAAGTCTTGAACTTTTAACTTTTTCATCTTCAACATTGACCATTACATTATCAAAGAAGGAATCAATTAAATCTTTTATTTCAATTAAAGACTTCATTATCTCTTTGTAGTTATTACCCCCAGTCAATTCTTTTGATAAGGATTCAGCAGCATTAAAAAGAGCCTTTTCAGAGTCTTCAATCAGTATTTCTTCATTCAATACTTCCTGCTTCTCATCAGAGTCTTTTAAGATGTTTGCAATTCTTTTATTTGATTCAATTAAACTTTTTGAATTCTTACTCTTAATAAATTCATTTAGGGCATCAACCCTATGATGAAAATCTAAAGGGGAATTAGGAGAGACAGCCAATACTGCTTCATAAATATTACTATCTATATTTGCATCCTTATAGTAGGCTTTGAGTCTATCCATCATGAAAGTATAAATATCAACTGCAGAACCTCTATCAACTTCTTCTAAATGAAGATTTAAAGAAAAATCAATTAATGACTTAAGATCTAATTCTATTTTTCCCTCTAAAAGTATCCTAAGCATACCTAGCGCAGTTCTTCTGAGGGCATATGGATCTTTAGAGCCCGTGGGTCCTTGACCGATCCCATAAATTCCAGTTAACGTGTCTATCTTGTCAGCCAATGAAACAACAATTCCTTCTTCAGTTGAAGGTAAGTCATCTCCAGAAAATCTTGGCTGGTAGTGCTCACTTATTGCAATTGAAACCTCACTGGGCTCACCATCATTATGAGCATAATAACCTCCCATAACCCCTTGAAGATCTGCAAACTCCCCAACCATTTCACTTAAAAGATCTGACTTTGATAGCAAACCTGCTCTAGCAGCCATTTTTTTATCAAATCCAACCAAACCAGAAATATGAGAGCTGAGCTTCTCTATTCGCTTAACCTTCTGACCCATAGAACCCAATGACTTCATAAACATAACAGATTCTAAATCAGATAACCTATCCTCAAGTTTTATAGCTTTATCTTGATTCCAGAAAAATTCTGAATCAGCTAGCCTAGGATGAATCACTCTTTCGTTACCGTCAATAATAGCTTGTATATTTGAAGACTCAATATTCGCAACAGAAATAAAAAGAGGCAATAAGTTACCTTTTTTATCAATCAAATGAAAATATTTTTGGTGAGACTTCATTGCAGAAATAATTGCTTCTTGGGGCACATCCAAGAATTTTTTGTCAAAACTTCCTGAAAATGCCTTTGGGTATTCAACAAGTGCACATACTTCATCAAGAAGTGATTCATCGATAACAACTTCTGCATTGTTTGTTTTGGCAACCGCTAATATCTGGGAGCGTATCAATTCTTTTCGCTTACCAAAGTCAACCAGTATCTTAGCCTCTTTGTTCATCATGCTTTCATAATTCTTAGCATGTGCGAACTCTAAATTTGAACCGCTAAACCTTAGACCTTTAGACTCTCTTCCACTCTCGAGCCCCATGATGTTGGCTTTAACGATGTCCTTATCTAGCATTACCACTAACCAGTGGACGGGTCTAACAAAAGAGTAATCTGAATCACCCCATTTCATTGCTCTAGTTATAGGTATGTCCTTAATCGACTTTTCGATAATTGCTGGCAACAAATCCCTAATCTCTTGACCAGACTCCTCTTTTGTATAGAAAAAATATTCTTTACCACCGAGTTCTTTTATCTCAAGCTCGTCAACATTGACGCCGCAAGATTTAGCAAAACCATTAACAGCCATTTCAGGTGATTGAGTTGAAGGGCCTTTCTTCTCTATAATTTGATCTTGCTGCTTACTTTGAAGTTCTGAAATAGAAACAGCTAAACGTCTTGGTGTTGCAAACGCCTTAATAGTTTTTGAGCTTATATTTAATTTATTTAGCTCTTGACTGAGGTTATCTCTTAGAGAATTAGACAGCTTCAATAACAGCTTTGGAGGTAATTCTTCAGT
>LURN01000071.1 GCA_001628405.1 Candidatus Thioglobus sp. REDSEA-S12_B1
GACTATAATTATCGCTATCTTTTAAACCGGGCTATTTATGAAACGTTTTTGGCTTTTTGGCTGTTTAATTTTTCTGAATGTTTTTTCACAATCTTCTGCTGAAATGCACTTGGTTGCAAGTGAACCGCAATCCCAATCTTTTTCAAATAGTTCGAATCTTGCGCTAAGCCAGAAAACAGAACACCCGCTGCCTGTACACAAAGCCTTCAACCTAAGCGCTGTTCTTTTGAACAAAAATACGCTTGCTGTTCGCTGGCATGTTGAGAAAGACTATTATCTTTACAAGGATAAAATTTCTTTTTCCTTCAAGGATAGCTCTATTGAGAGCATAAGGTTTCCCAATGCAATCATAAAGAATGATGAGTTTTTTGGTGAGGTTAGTGTTTACAACACCCCCCTAGAAGTCAAGGTTGATTTGAATAAGAAAGAAAGAAGCTCGGTGCTTGTGACAATCCAACACCAAGGCTGTTGGGAGGGTGGCGTCTGCTATCCTCCTCAAACTGACAGACTTGAAGTTGATTCAGAAGGGTCCAAAAAAGCACCTATACCAATTCAAGAGATGGAGACTAAAGGCGAAAAAATAGTTTTTGAGCAATTTCAACAAGGGGGTCTAACATTATTTATTGCTGCATTTTTGGCTGGTTTAGCTCTATCTTGGACACCATGCGTTTATCCAATGGTGCCAATCTTGTCTGGAATTATTATTGGACAAAAAGAAAAGCCCAGCAACCTTAACGCTATCTTAATGTCGATTACTTTTGTTTTGTCAATGTCCTTTGCCTATGGCTTGATTGGTGCGTCTGCAGGATACTTTGGCTCTGGTATAAATTTACAAGCAATGATGCAAACTCCATGGGTGCTGCTTGTTTTTAGTTGCACTTTTATTGTGCTCGCACTATCAATGTTTGGCCTTTACGATATTCAATTACCATCCAGTCTTCAAACTAAGCTAACAAGCATTAGCAACTCTCAGTCCGGCGGCAACTTTATAGGGGTTAGTATTATGGGTTTCCTCTCTGCGCTAATAGTTGGGCCCTGTGTCACACCCTTTCTAGCAACAGCCCTAAGCTATGTTATTGCAGGTGGAAGCGCAGCTAAAGGCGGGGCAAGCTTGTTTGCTATGGGTCTAGGAATGGGCGTCCCACTTATAATCATCTGTGGCTGGGGAGTAAACGCTCTTCCAAAAGCTGGCCCATGGATGGAAAACGTAAAGAAAGTTTTCGGCTTTGGAATGATTGCAGTAGCTCTTTATCTTTTAGATAGAGTCTTGTATCCAATAGTGTCATTAATACTATGGGCAATCCTATTTAGTGTTGCCCCAATCATGCTTGGAGTTTTTAAAAATTATAGTAGGACTATGAGTTTGCTTAGTATGTTTTTTAAACTTATATCACTTTTAATCTTAGTTTATGGCCTAATGCTATGGCTTCTAGTTTATGAAGGCAAGGGAGATCTGCAGCAGCCTCTCGATACATTAATTTATGGAGACAAGATTGATTCAAAAAATAGTGTTGAATTTCAACTAGTAGATGATGAGGCGCAACTAAATTCAATTATTTCAAAAACTAATTCAAATGGAAAATTACTTGTCCTTAAGTTTTATGCTGAATGGTGCAGATCATGTAACAAATTAGAGAGGGTTGTCTTTACTGATCCAGAGGTTAATGAGGCTCTTCAGGACTCATTGACTTATACTATTGACGTTACAAAAAATACCCAGGCTAATCAATCTATTTTGTCTGGATTCTCACTTGTAGGCCCTCCAGCATTTTTGTTCTTTAAAGATGGAAGAGAAATAAGATCTCAACGAATTATTGGCGAAGTAAGCGCAGAAGAGCTAACAGAACGCTTAAATAGCTTAAAGTGATGGATAATGTTTTCGTCTAAATGTATCTATTTTGACGCTATATTCTTCTATTTGGGTGGTAAAATACCTGAAATTGGCATTAAATAAGAATATTATCTTGGGCCTGAATTAAACATTTTCAAGCCAAAACATGTACTTACAATTATTTTGGTTTTAAAGCCAAATACATAAATTTAATTTAAAAAATAAAAATAGGAGCATCGATGGATATTAGAAAAGTTAAAAAACTGATGGAGCTTCTGGAAGAGTCAGGGATGGCTGAAATTGAAATTAAAGAGGGTGAAGAATCAGTAAAAATCTCAAGATTTGGCGCCTCTCCAGCCCCCACACAGCCTCCAGTTCAGTCTTTCGTTCAACAACAGCCCGTTGCAACTTCAGCACCAGATACCCCAGTGGCTGCTGCTCCGGCAGACCAGCAATCAACTGGCCAATCAATTGTCTCTCCAATGGTTGGAACATTCTACTCAGCGCCTTCTCCTACCGCCAAACCATTTGTCTCTGTTGGTCAAAAAGTTAATCAGGGTGATACGGTAGGAATAATTGAGGCCATGAAAATAATGAACCAGATAGAGGCTGACCGTTCTGGCACTGTGACTGAAATTTTAATCAAAGACGGTGAGGCCGTCGAATTTGGACAACCACTAATAATTATAGAATGAGCTCAATAAAAAAAGTCTTAATAGCGAATCGTGGAGAAATCGCTTTAAGAATCCTCAGGGCCTGTAAGGAACTGGGAATTCAAACAGTTGCAGTATATTCAACCGCAGATAAAGATCTTAAGCATGTTAGGCTGGCCGATGAAGCGGTTTGTATCGGACCCCACCCATCAATCAAAAGCTACCTTAATATTCCAGCAATTATTAGCGCTGCCGAAGTAACCCACTCAGATGCAATACACCCAGGATATGGTTTTCTTTCTGAAAATGCTGATTTTGCTGAGCAGGTTGAACAAAGTGGCTTTATTTTCATTGGTCCCAGGGCTGAAAATATTCGCATCATGGGCGATAAAGTAGCGGCTATCGAAGCCATGAAAAGCTCAGGAGTTCCCTGTGTTCCAGGCTCTGATGGTGCGCTTGATGATAATGAAAAAAGAAGCATTAAGCTTGCAAAAGAAATTGGACTTCCGATAATCATCAAAGCTTCTGGTGGAGGTGGAGGTCGAGGGATGCGAGTTGTTGAGTCTGAAAAAGAACTTGTTGATTCAATTAAGCTGACACAGTCCGAAGCCTTGAGTTTTTTTGGCAATGGCGAAGTTTATATGGAAAAGTTTCTTACCACGCCTCGTCATGTAGAGATTCAGGTTCTTGCAGATCAACATGGCAATGCCATTCACCTAGGTGAAAGAGACTGCTCTATGCAAAGACGCCATCAAAAAGTTGTTGAAGAGGCTCCTGCTCCAGGCATATCTGCAAAGCTCAGAGATAAAATTGGAAATATCTGTGCTGAAGCATGCAAAAAAATTAATTATCGTGGCGCTGGAACCTTTGAGTTCCTTTTTGACAATGATCAGTTTTATTTCATTGAAATGAATACAAGAGTTCAGGTCGAACACCCAGTTACTGAAATGATTACTGGCGTAGACATCGTTCGTGAGCAAATTTTAATCGCAGGCGGTGAAAAATTATCACTCACTCAAAAAGATATTAAGATTAAAGGGCATGCAATTGAGTGCAGAATTAATGCCGAAGACCCTGAAACTTTTATGCCATGTCCCGGAAAGATTACCCAATACCACGCAGCAGGAGGACTGGGGGTTAGAATAGACTCTCATATTTATAATGGCTATAATGTCCCCCCTCACTATGATTCAATGATTGGAAAAGTCATAACTTATGGTGAAAGTCGAGGCAACGCCATCATTAAAATGCAAAATGCTCTCGATGAAATGGTTATTGATGGCATCAAAACAAATATCCCGCTTCAAAGATCTATTATGAATGATAAGGTCTTTAAAAAAGGCGGGATGAACATACACTATCTTGAAAAGATGCTTGGAGAAGGTGAATGAAACTTAAAGTTGGAATAATTGGTGGCTCTGGCTATACGGGCATAGAACTTTTGCGAATATTACATCAACATCCTAGCGCTGAAGTTCATGCAATTACCTCAAGAGCGCTTGAAGGAAAAAAACTTTCCGAAGTTTTTCCAAACATGCATGGAATTTCAAATCTATCCTACTTGCTTCCAGACGACGAAAAATTATTTGAGTGCGATTTGGTTTTTTTTGCAACCCCTCATGGCGTTGCCATGAATAATGCAAGTCTGTTTCTAGATAAAGATATCAAGGTGATAGACCTTGGGGCAGACTTTAGAATTAATAATGCAGAAATTTGGTCTAATTGGTATAACATGGAGCACACTCAAAAATCTCTTTTGAGTGAAGCAGTCTATGGACAGCCTGAAATTAATAGAAGCTCTATTAAAGATGCGCGCTTAATTGCTAATCCTGGCTGTTACCCTACTGCTGTACTCCTTGCACTAAAGCCTCTCCTAGAAGAAAATCTGATAGATCCTTTAAATATCATTGCAGACTGCAAGTCGGGCGCTAGTGGAGCTGGACGAAATGCAAATCAAGCAACCCTTCTTTGCGAGATAACTGAGAGCTTTAAGCCTTATGGTGTAAGTGGCCATAGACACTTTCCGGAAATAAAGCAAGAATTGGAGTCTATTTCTGGGGGGCCAATTGGTTTGACATTTACACCTCATTTGCTTCCAATGAGTCGAGGCATTGAGGCTACAATTTACGCTGACTTGGTGGACCCTGATTCAGATATTTTAGATTGTTTCGAAAATGCCTACAAAAACGAAGAATTTGTTAAAATACTACCTGAAGGTGTCTATCCTGAGACCCGCTCAGTAAGGTCTTCAAATTATTGTCAGATTTCAGTTCAGTATGTTGATCACAGCAACAAGCTTGTAATTATGTCTGTCATTGACAATCTGGGCAAGGGAGCTGCGGGACAGGCGATTCAAAATATGAACTTAATGTTTGGACTTGATGAGAATGCAGGTCTTTTAGAAATTGGGCTTTTGCCATAACATTAATTCAAGTTGTAAAGATCAATTAGAGGTAACCAGTGGAAGCAACAGAAATCCAAGACGAAGCTGACATAATTTTTAGTGATAGTGCGGCCAAAAGGGTCGCTCAACTCATTAAAGAAGAAAAGAATCCAGACTTAAGGCTACGCGTCTACATAACTGGAGGTGGGTGCTCTGGCTTTTCCTATGGCTTTACCTTTGATGAAAATCTTAAAGAGGGAGACAGTGGTGTTAACAAAGAAGGGGTTCAATTAGTAATTGATCCTATGAGCTATCAGTACCTTATGGGCTCAACAGTTGACTACCTTGAGGACCTGCAGGGGGCTAGATTTGTAGTAAAAAATCCTAATGCTAAAACCACTTGTGGTTGCGGCTCTTCTTTTTCAATTTAGCGAGTAAACTATGACAGAATATATCCCCGGCCTTGCAGGCGTACCAGCAACTAAATCAGCAATCTCTTCAATTGATGGCGAAAAAGGAATACTTGCCTATAGAGGCTATTCCATTCAAGATCTTGTCGAACATTCTTCTTTTGAAGAAACCGCCCTTTTACTAATGAATGGCGAACTTCCCACAGAAGACGAGCTCACAAACTTTAAAAATATCTTAAAAAAACGTAACGAAGTTAAGCGCAAAATTCGCCATATGCTTTGGTCACTTCCTTCAACTGGACATTCTATGGATGTTCTTCAAACCGCAATAGCATCTATGGCTACGTTCTATCCAGATGCAGGCGCTGAAGAGCCAGACTCTTCATATACACAAAACGCGCTTGTAAAAATTATTTCAAACATGAGCACCTTGGTTGCAATGTGGACTCGAATCAGTATGGGATACGATCCAATACCACCGAGTAAGACGATGTCTTATGCAGAAAATTTCATGTATATGTGCTTTGGAGACGAGCCTGACCCTGAAATTGTTGACCTTTTGGACGCTTCATTAATTTTACACGCCGAACATACAATCAATGCATCGACCTTTTCCACTATGGTTACGGCATCCTCACTTGCAAACCCATTTGCATCAATTGCTGCAGGTGTTGGAACTCTTGCTGGGCCCTTACATGGTAACGCAAATGAAAACGTGCTCATAATGCTCGATGAAATTGGCTCACCTAAAAATGCTCGCAAATGGATTGAAGATAGACTTAAAAACAAACAAGTTATTTGGGGCATGGGCCATCGTGAATACAAAACTAAAGACCCTAGAGCGACCATTCTTGAAAAAATGATTAAAACCTATATCAAGAAAAACGGCCTGGCCTTGTCTAACCGCTTTGAAACAGCCCTTGAGGTTGAAAGCATCTGTGATGAACTGCTGTCCCACAAAGGAGTCTATCCTAACGTTGATTTCTACTCAGGAATACTTTATTCGGAGATTTTTAACTTTACTAAAGAGCACTTTACTTCAATATTTGCTATGGCTCGCTCCGCAGGGTGGGTTGCTCACTGGCATGAACAGGTGAGTGACAACAGGATATTTAGGCCTACACAGATCTACATTGGCGCTGATTTCAGGGACTACCCTACAAAGTAACAATGGGTAAAACTACTCACTTTGGCTATAAACAAGTCGATGTTGAAAAAAAGCAAGGCCTTGTAAAAGAGGTGTTTGACTCCGTTGCGGGCAAATATGATCTCATGAACGACGTAATGTCAATGGGAACTCATAGGCTTTGGAAAAACTACACTATAGCTAGCAGCAACGTAGTAGAAGGAGATCATGTTCTAGATATTGCTGGTGGCACTGGTGATCTTGCGCTTAAGTTCAGAAAAAAAGTTGGGCCTAAGGGCAAGGTTATTCTTTCAGATATCAATAGCTCAATGTTGTTTGAGGGCAGAAAAAATCTTTTAAATCACGGGGTTATTGATGTCGAATTTGTTCAGGCAAACGCAGAATCACTGCCCTTTGATGATAATGCTTTTGATTGCGTAAGCATAGCATTTGGCCTAAGAAATGTAACTCATAAAGCTGAGGCGCTAAAACAGATGTATAGAGTACTGAAAAAAGGTGGTACGTTGTTAATCCTAGAATTCTCTAAGGTTGAAAACCAGACTTTAGAAAAAATTTATGATCTCTACTCGTTTAACGTTATCCCTAAGTTTGGTGAATTTTTTGCCAATGATGAAGATAGCTATCAATACCTTGCTGAATCGATTCGCAAACATCCTGATCAAGAGACATTAAAAAATATGGTCCTGGATGCTGGCTTTGAATTTTGTGAATATCACAATCTAACCGGAGGCATTGTTGCGCTTCATAAAGCAATTAAAGCCTAGTCAAATGTTTCGCCTAACCATTGAAAAGTCCCTTAATCGTTTTATTAACGCCAATAATATTGATTTAAATCAAATTGAAAATAAAATCATTAGCCTTAAGGTAGATGAAATTGACTTAACCTTGTTTTTTCTTAGTCTAAACTCCCGTATTTTTGTAGTCGACAACCATAAAAACAAAAAGGCAGATGTGTCAATCTTAATGAGCAAGGCCTCCTTTTTATCAATTTTTAAAGGCGCAACAATAGAGGAGCTTTTAAAGTCTGAAGATATTGAAATCAATGGCAGTGTTAACACTGCTCAACAGCTTGCAAGCTTATTATCATCCTCTTCAATTGATATAGAAGAGCTTATTTCTCAATATACTGGTGATATAGCTGCCCATCAAATTGGAAAAGCTTTCAGGCATTTGAAGGATTCTGCTATTAACAATGACGGCTCATTAATTGGCGCCATAAAAGACGAAATAACAACCGTGTTGGTTGCTCCAAGTCGCTCAAAATTGTTCAAAGGAAGGGCCTAATAAATGAAAAGCTTATTTCGCTTTATAGGAATCTTGAGAACACTAATTAGATATAGATTAGACTATTTGATACTCTCTACCTCTTTCCTTAAAAGTCTTAAGCCACTAGTTTACCTAACTCCATGGCATTACTTCCCAAGCAAAAAACTATCAAGAGGCGAAAAGATTCGACTTGCCCTTGAAGAGCTTGGCCCAATCTTTATTAAGTTTGGACAAACATTATCAACACGAAGAGATCTTTTGCCGGAAGACATTGGAATGGAGCTAGCAAAGCTTCAAGATAAATGCCCTCCATTTCCAGCAGCAGAGTCAAAGCTAATTATTGAAAAAGCGCTTGGAGATAAAACTTCAAAGCTTTTTTCATCATTTGATGATACTCCGCTTGCATCAGCGTCTATTGCACAGGTCCATACTGCAATCACTCAAAATGGTGATGAAATCATTATTAAGGTCGTACGACCTGGAATTGAAAAACAAATTAAACGAGATATTCGACTTCTTTATACATTAGCAGGCCTAGCTGAGAAACATAAGGATGGAAAAAGGCTAAGACCAAAAGAGGCTGTTCAGGAATTTGAAGGCATTATTTTTAATGAGCTTAACATGATGGTTGAGGCTGCGAACGCCTCACTTCTCGGAAAAAACTTTAACAACTCTAACCTTCTTTATGTCCCAAAAGTTCATTGGGACCTTTGTCGGTCAAATATATTAGTGACTGAGCGGATCTATGGTACTCCAGTCAACGACATTGAAGCCCTGAAGAAGAAAAATGTTGACTTTAAGTCTCTAGCTGAAGACGGGGTAATTATATTTTTTACTCAAGTTTTTGATCATAATTTTTTTCATGCGGATATGCATCCAGGAAATATTTTTGTAGGAGAAAATAACCAATATACTGGGGTGGACTTTGGAATCATGGGGACGCTTACCGAGGCTGACCAATACTACTTAGCCCAAAATTTTATGGCGTTTTTTAACCAAGACTATAAAAGAGTATCACAAGTCCATCTTGAATCTGGATGGATACCAGAAGGCACAAATGTGATGGAGTTTGAAAACGCAATAAGAAGCGTTTGTGAACCAATTTTTGAAAAACCGTTAAGTGAAATTTCTTTTGGGCAAGTTCTACTTAGCCTCTTGAAGGAAGCAAAACGTTTTGATATGGAGGTTCAGCCTCAGCTACTTTTACTCTATAAGACATTGCTGAATATAGAAGGTCTTGGGCGCTCACTATATCCAGAACTTGACCTGTGGGCTACAGCAAAGCCCTACCTGGAAAAACTGGCTAAAGAAAAGTATAGCGTTAAAAGCACGCTCAACAAAATCTCTGAACAGCTGCCTCAGATTGTCTCAGAGTTGCCTGAGATTCCAATGTTGGCAATCAACGCCCTCAAGCAACTTGAAAGTGGCTCAATTAGGAGTGAGGCCTCAAAAAAACAAACAGCGGCCATAGTCTCGCAACTGAAAGAAAACGCCTCCAAGCAGAGGTCAAGTTTCTTTGCAATTTCTTTTCTTCTAATTGCCGTATTTCTATTTGCCCAACTAGCCTGGGTTTTAGCTATTGCCAGCTCTTTGCTCAGTATTGTTTTTTGGCTAAAGTCCAGATAGATAAACTTGGCTATGTAAAAAGATTTTCGGGTAAAATATTTCAGCTTGTCTATTTGGTCGCAAAATAGGCAAACTTGGTTACACCACTTAAAGTGGTGTTTTTTCATTTAATGGAGAACTCAAAATGAGCATTACTGTAAACGCTTCGGAGCGTGAAGATCAGGGGAAAGGTGCGAGCCGCCGCCTGAGAAAAGAAGAAAAAGTGCCTAGTATTATTTATGGCGGAAAGCAAGATCCGCAAATGATAACTCTAAGTATTCACGAAATTACACACCTGCTAGAGGATGAAAACACATTCACCTCTGTATTGGACTTAATGGTGGGAAAAAATAAAGAATCTGTTGTTTTAAAAGATATTCAGCGCCATCCTGCGAAAAATACGATTACTCACGTAGATTTTTTAAGAGTTGACGCTAAGCAAACACTTGTCACCACAACCCCGCTTCACTTCGTGGGAGTTGAGGAAAACGAGGCATTAAGGGTGGGCAATATGCTTAACCAGTTCGTTGTATCTATTGAAATTTCTTGTCTTCCTAAAGACTTGCCTCATGGAATTGACGTCGATGTCACTAATCTCGCGGTTGGAGACCACCTTGCACTAACAGACCTTGTTTTGCCTGAAGGAGTAATCATTACCGCATTACAACATGAAGATGTCGAAGCTCACAACCAAACCGTTTGCTCTGTGTCAGAGCCGAAGGTAGTTGAAGAGGTGGAAGAAGAGGTTATTGAGGATGCTGAATCTGAAGAAGGTGGTGAAGAATCTGCTGAAGGCTCAGAAGACTCAAATGATGGTGGCGAAGAAGAATAAAGTATCGTCAGTCTTGTTGACTCAACAAGCGTAAAATAATGCGTTGTAATGATTAAGTTAATTGTTGGGCTCGGAAACCCGGGAAAAAATTATCAGGAACATCGTCACAACGCAGGATTCTGGTTTGTTGAGTCTCTAGCCACTTTAAACAGCTCAAAATTTACTAGTCAGTCTAAGTTTGTTGGCGAGACATGTAGTTTTAGCCTGAGCTCAAAAAAAATTTTTCTGCTAAAGCCACAAACCTACATGAACAAATCTGGTGGCTCGATAAAAAGCTTTTTAAATTACTATGATATTTCACCAGAAGAGACCCTTGTAGTTCATGATGAGCTTGACCTTCCTACTGGAACTGTAAAAATAAAGTTGGGCGGTGGTCATGGTGGACATAACGGCCTAAGAGACATAATAAAAGCCGCAGGGTCACAAAACTTCTATCGTCTTCGAATCGGCATAGGACATCCCGGATCGAAAGATGAGGTAATTGATTATGTTTTAAATGCCCCAAGCAAGACAGAATTAAGCGCCATACAAGAAAGCATGTCAAAAGCGGTAAACATTATTGAGCTCCTTGTTAGTGGAAATTTTGAAAGCGCTATGAAGGCACTTCATACATAGAATTGGAGATAGATAATGGGATTTAAGTGTGGCATTGTTGGACTGCCAAATGTGGGCAAATCAACGCTTTTTAATGCGCTGACCAAAGCTGGGATTGATTCAGAAAATTATCCATTTTGTACTATAGAACCTAATATTGGAATTGTTCCTGTAAATGACCCTCGACTTCAGTCTCTTGCAGAAATTGCAAAGCCCGAAAAAATACTTCCAACCACAATGGAGTTTGTTGATATTGCAGGACTGGTTGAAGGCGCATCAAAAGGCGAAGGCCTGGGCAACCAGTTCCTCTCAAACATCAGAGAAACTGACGCTATACTTCATTTAGTTCGGTGCTTTGAAAATGATGACATTATTCATGTTTCTGGAAAAGTCAGCCCACTAGACGATATTGAAACTATCAATACTGAGCTGGCACTTGCAGACCTTTTTAGTGCTGAAAAAGCCTATCAAAAAGCAATAAAAAATTCGAAAGCCGGACAAAAAGAAGGACTCCCCCTAAAAAACCTACTTGAAAAAATTCTTCCTGTTTTGGAGGAGGGGCTGGCCGTTAGGTCTCTAGAGTTTAATGATGAGGAAAAAAAACTAATTAAAAGCCTTCAGCTCTTAACCTCTAAGCCCGTGCTATATGTTGCTAATGTCAATGAAGATGGGTTTGACAACAACCCGCATCTAACCAAATTAATAGACTATGCCAGCTCAGAGAATAGTAAAGTTGTTTCTGTTTGCGCAGATATTGAGGCTGAAATAGCCGAGCTTGATGATGAAGACAAACAAGGCTTTTTAAATGAGATGGGTCAATCTGAGTCTGGCCTTGATCGGCTAATCAAGGCAGGCTATAGACTGCTTGGTCTTCATACCTATTTTACTGCAGGGCCAAAGGAAGTTAGGGCCTGGACAATTAATATTGGAGACTCGGCGCCAGTTGCCGCAGGTAAAATACATGGAGACTTTGAAAAAGGCTTTATTCGCGCTGAAACAATTTCTTATAGCGACTATATTGAGCACGCTGGAGAAAAGGGCGCTAAAGACGCTGGAAAGCTTCGCTCTGAGGGAAAAGATTACGTTGTCAAAGACGGAGATGTGGTTCATTTTTTATTTAATGTTTAAGTTTCAAACCTGATGCAAAACACAAAACTTCTTCTAATTCTAGATGGCTGGGGCCACTCAAGCAAGACATCGAACAACGCTATTGCACTTGCAGACACTCCAAACTGGGATTATTTTATTGAGAATTATCCCAACACTCTTATCGGGACCTCTGGCATGAGTGTTGGCCTTCCAGAGGGGCAAATGGGTAATTCAGAAGTTGGACACCTAACTATTGGCTCGGGAAGAATTATTGAGCAAGACTTTACAAGAATAGACAACGCTATAAGATCTGGTGAGTTTTTTAAAAATGATACGCTATGTGAAGCTCTATCTTCTGTGAGTCAAAAAGGAAAAGCCGTACATATTCTTGGATTGCTTTCCGATGGCGGCGTTCATTCACATCAAGACCACATTTTCGCCTCTCTTAAGTTGGCCAAAGAGCAAAATTGCAACAAAGTCTACATGCACGTTTTTACTGATGGGCGTGATACGCCACCGAACAGCGCCTCAACTTACATCGAAGAGCTGGAGAGAGAAATTTCTAAACTTGGTGTTGGAAAAATTGTCTCAATGGCTGGTCGATTTTATGCAATGGACAGAGACAATCGGTGGGAGCGTGTCTCAAAAGCCTATGATCTGATTTCTCAAGGGATAGCTGAAAGAAGCTCAAAAAGCGCTCAAGAAGCAATACAACAAGCATACAGTGCAGGTGAAACCGATGAATTTCTATCCCCAACCACAATAGGCAGCCCTGTTAGGATTGAAGATGGCGACCTTGTGATTTTTATGAACTATCGCGCCGATAGAGCTAGAGAAATAACTCAGGCTCTCTCAATGTCAAGATTTGATGAGTTTAATCGAGAATATTTTGCTGACTGCAATTTTGTTTGTCTTACAGAATATAAAAAAGACTTTGGTCTTGATTGTGCTTTCCCTCCAATATCTGTCAAAAACACTCTAGGGGATTGCGTCTCAGAACTTGGATTTAAGCAGCTTAGAATAGCTGAAACCGAAAAGTATGCACATGTTACTTTTTTCTTTAATGGTGGTGTTGAGGAAAGCCTGCCTGGAGAAGATAGAAGCCTAATTCAATCTCCCAAAGTAAAAACATACGACCTGCAGCCTGAGATGAGCGCATTTGAGCTTACCGAAAGCCTTGTTTCCGAAATTGCCTCTAAAAAATACAAGTTAATCGTTTGTAACTTTGCAAATACTGACATGGTTGGACACACTGGCAATCTCGATGCTGCTATTAAGGCGGTAGAAGCAGTGGACAGCTGCCTCGGAAGAATACACCAAGCAGCCAAAGAAACACAAACAGAGATTTTAATTACTGCTGACCATGGAAATGCAGAACAAATGACTGACAACCTAACTAAGAAAAGTCATACGGCTCACACTACCAATCCAGTTCCATTAGTTTACATAGGCAACAATAAAAACTCCCTATTGGGCCCACATATTGGTACACTTGCAGACCTGGCGCCAACTCTTTTGTCTCTCATGGGCATTAAGCAACCAGAGGAGATGACAGGACAAAGTCTGCTAACAAACCAATGAACAGAGAAATGAAAAAAGACTACCTTATTGCTCCCTCAATACTCTCTGCAAACTTTGCAAAACTTGGCGAGGAGGTTGATGATGTTTTGAATGCTGGAGCAGACATTGTGCATTTTGACGTAATGGACAACCATTACGTTCCAAACCTAACCATTGGGCCACTAGTTTGTGAGGCCCTAAGAAATCATGGCATTACAGCTCCTATTGATGTCCACCTTATGGTCAAGCCTGTGGACCGCATTATTCCTGATTTTGCTAAAGCTGGAGCCTCTTATATTACTTTTCATCCAGAGGCGTCGGATCATATTGACCGTACAATAAACCTTATTAAAGAAAATGGATGTATGGCGGGACTTGTCTTTAACCCTGCGACTCCGCTTAATCATCTAGATCATGTTATCGATCAGCTTGATATGGTTTTATTAATGTCTGTTAATCCAGGATTTGGCGGACAATCATTTATCCCTGAAACCTTAGAAAAATTAAGGGTCGTTAGAAGGTTAATCGACTCAAAAGGACTTCAAACGAGACTTGAAATTGATGGTGGAGTAAAGATTGACAATATTAAAGAAATAGCAGCCGCTGGTGCTGATACATTTGTTGCTGGGTCTGCAATTTTCAATACGGATGATTATAAAAGTACAATCGATAAAATGCGCTCAGAGCTATCAAAATCTATCTAATAAAGGCCTAAATACTGGACTAATTCTTAGGCGCTTAGTCAAAACAATTTCAAAACAACCTTGTGACAAGTTATGAGAAAATATTGGTTTTGTTTTCTTTAGATAACACTTATGGGAAAGTCTTCTTTCTTAGGTCCTGAAACAATATCCCTTCACTCAGGATATCAGCCAGATCCTTCTTTTGGAAGCAGGGCTGTTCCTGTTTACCAAACAACCTCTTATGTTTTCGAAACTGTAGATGATGCTGCCGCTCTTTTTAATATCGAAAAAGGTGGGCACATATATAGTCGTATTACGAACCCTACAGTTGCTGTTTTAGAGCAGCGTATTGCCGCGTTGGAGGGCGGCGTAGGAGCAATTTGTACAGCCTCTGGCATGAGCGCGTTGTTTGTTACATTTATTAGTCTTTGTTCTGCTGGAGACCATATTGTTAGCGCATCACAAATCTATGGCTCAACTGCAACCCTTCTTAAGCACACGCTCAAAAGATTTAATATTGACTGTAGTTTTGTCTCTATTAATGACGAGAAAGAACTAAAGTCAGCAATTCAGGAAAACACAAAGCTTGTCTTTTGTGAGTCGATTGGAAACCCTGGCCTTGAAGTATCAAACCTGCCCAAGATCTCAAAGATTGCTCATGAGAACAGCCTTCCTTTGGTTGTTGATGCAACTTTTGCAACCCCTGTTCTGTGCAAACCATTTGAGCATGGGGCTGATGTTGTGGTGCACTCTGTTACAAAGTGGATGGGAGGACACGGAGTTGCTGTAGGCGGGGTTATTGTTGATGGCGGCGCCTTTGACTGGGGCGAATCTAACAAGCATCCTGAGCTTACAACTCCCTATGAACCATTCCATGGAATTAATTTCTGGGAGGAGTTTGGCCCCTCTGCACTTTCAATGAAAATTAGAGCAGAATCAATGCGTGACTTTGGCCCAGCCATGAGTCCTCATAGTGCTTTCTTGCTTCTTCAAGGCGTTGAAACGCTTAATCTTCGTATGAGCCAGCATGTAAAAAATGCAGTCAAACTAGCTAAATGGCTGCTAGAGCAGTCTGCAGTAATGTGGGTTAACCACCCTAATCTTCCCGAAAACCCCACGTATGAAACTGCCAAAGAGCTCTTTCCCAATGGCGCTGGCTCAATGTTATGTTTTGGCGTCAAAGGAGGCAGAGAAGGTGGCGCTGCATTTATTAACTCTCTTAAGCTATCGTCCAACCTAGCAAATGTGGGCGACTCAAGAACGCTTGTTTTACATCCTGCAAGCACAACCCACTCTCGTCTAGATGACGATGCGATGAAGGCTTCGGGAACTAGCCCTGATCTGATTCGTGTGTCTGTTGGAATTGAGTCCATTAAAGACATCATCAATGATTTTAAATCTGGCCTAAAGGCGGTAGAAAAGGCAACTGCGTAATGAATATTGTTGTTGATGGTGTAAATATATTTGTAGCAACTGGAGGATGTGGTTTTGACCCAAAAAAACCAACCGTGGTTTTTGTTCATGGAAGTGGTCTTGATCATAGAACTTGGGCGCTTCAGGCGCGCTGGTTTGCTTTTCATGGCTTCTCTGTTTTAGCGCCCGACCTGCCTGGCCATAGCCTCTCAGATGGAGAGCCGCTTAAGTCTATTGAAAGCATGGGAAGATGGCTTGTAAAGACTATCAAACATTCTGGTGCTGAAAGTGTCCATTTGGTTGGCCATTCACAAGGGTTTCTTGTTGCCCTAGAAGCAGCAGTTCTTCTCGAAGGAAAATTAAAATCCTTGACTGCTGTTGCTAGCGCCGCATCAATTCCTGTCAACGAGGCCCTCGTTGAAACTGCCAAAAAAAGCGCTAGCGATGCTGCCGATATGCTTCTGAAGTGGGGTTTTGGATCAGAGTCTCATTCGGGAAGTAGCGCTGTTCCTGGAATGCAGCCTATAGGTATTGGAAGACAAATTATGTCAACAAATCCTTTGGCCCATGACCTCTTAGCTTGTAATAAATATAAGAACGGAATAAACTGTGCTAAAGCTTTAAACATACCCTCCAATGTTGTTATTGCAAGCGAAGATAAAAACACTCCATATAAATTTGGACTGGAGCTTGCAGACCTCCTGGGCGCAGAAACTAAAACTATTTATGGCGCAGGACATATGCTTCCAATAGAAGCTCCAAAGAGCACCCTAGATGCTATCAAGACATTTATTTCGAAAACAATCTCATGAAGAAAATCAATAAAGTTGGCGTCATTGGCGCCGGAACGATGGGCGCTGGCATTGCCGGCCAAGTTGCAAACGCAGGCATAGAAGTTTGGCTTTTAGACCTACCCTCTGATAATGAAAGCGTAAATAGTCTTGCTGAAAGGGGGCTGGAAAGACTAAAAGACCCAGACATGCCAGGCATCATGAGCAAAGAATCAGAGCAGCTTATTAAGCTCGGAAACACTAGGGATGACTTTGATGAGCTTATTGATTGTGACTGGATTGCTGAAGCTGTTGTAGAAAGGCTTGATATTAAACAAGCGCTCTACAAAAAACTAAACGATTGCTGTAAAGAATCTACCATCATTACTTCAAATACCTCTACTATTCCAATAAGCTTGCTGACTGATGGCATGCCTCAAGACTTTTGTGAGCGCTTCGCTATTACTCATTTTTTTAATCCAGTTCGCTTCATGCGCCTCCTTGAGTTAGTTAGAGGAGAACACACTAGGCAAGATGTAGTAGACACTCTTGATGTTTTTTGTGAAACAATGCTTGGCAAGGGCGTAGTTCCTTGTTCTGACACTCCTGGCTTTCTAGCAAACAGAGTTGGCGTGTTTGCAATTCAGTGCGCTCTTCATAAGGCCTTTGAATATAAGCTCTCGCCGATAGAGGCAGATGCTTTTTTTGGAAGACCACTTGGCCTTCCAAAAACTGGTGTTTTTGGTCTTTATGATTTAATTGGTATTGACCTAATGGCCGATGTAGCAAAAAGCCTTGAAAACATTTTGCCAGAAAATGATGCTTTTCATATGTATGCGGCGCCAATTGAGTTTGTCTCAAAAATGATTTCTAGTGGTCAGACTGGAAATAAAAATGACCAGGGCTTTTATAAGCAAATTGGTGATGACAAAATGGTAATCGACTTGTCCTCCGGAAACTATGTTGAGCACGAACGTCTAAAGACTCCACTACTCGATGCAGCAGAAAAAAACGGCGTTAATGCCATCATCAGAGATGAAACCAAGTATGGTCTTTTCATCTGGGATGTGCTTTCTGAAACTTTGTGTTATGCAGCCTCACTAGTGCCCGAAGTTACTGAAGATTTAGTCCAAATTGATGATGCAATGAAGCTTGGCTATAACTGGGTAAAAGGGCCGTTTGAACTAATTGATGAAATTGGCATTGATTACTTTGTTAGTCGGCTGAAAAAATCCTCAAAAAATGTGCCTGAATTTCTTGAAAGAAGCACAAATAAAAAATTCTATAACAGCTCTAACTCAACACTAAGCGCTCTAACTCTTTCTGGAGAGCTAAGGCCAATCATTAGGCCAAATGGTGTGCTGAGATTTTCCGAGGTACGTCAGACTCTTGCTCCGGTAAACTCAAATGAGTCTGCCAGTTGGTTTGAATATGAAGGCACGGCTATTGTGGAGTTTCATTCTAAAGCAAACGCTCTCGATAGTCTAAGCCTAGACATGATATCTGACGCAGTTACTACTTCTGAAAAAAAAGGCCTTAGAGGTGTAATAGTTCACAATGACTTTCAACACTTCTCTTGTGGTGTAAGCCTATGGAGCGTGAGAAACTGTTTTGAAAAAAATGACTTTGATGGTCTTGATGCTTTTCTAGCCTATTTTCAAAACACTATGCTTCAAATGAGAGACTCAAAGCTCCCCATTGTTGTTGCGCCAGTTGGTATGTCTATCGGAGGAGGGTTTGAGGTTGTTTTGCACGCAGACCATGTGGTCAGTCATGCCAACTCTGTAATGGGTCTTGTAGAGTCTTTTGTTGGCGTTGTCCCTGCAGGTGGTGGCTGCAAAGAAACGCTTTACCGATGGACAGAAAAGCTTGGTGACTCCAAAAAAGGCGCGTGGAAATCATTTATGAATATTGGCCTTGGAAGAAAAGCAAACTCGCCTCAAGAGGCCGATGCGTTAGCAATGAGAAGGCCTGGTGACGTTTTTCAGATGAACCGAGATCGAATATTGAATACAGCTCTTTCGTCAATTGACAATACAAAAAAAATTGGTCAAAGAGAGCCGCTTGCTCTCTCTGGTGCTGAACATTTTCATGAGATGCTGGAGTGGCTTGAGACAAATCATAAAAAAGGAATGCTCACTCCTCATGATGTAACTGTTGGCACTGAAATTGGAAGGGTCGTATCTGGGGGCGATTGTCCTGCTGGAACAGTTTTTTCTGAACAAGAAATTTTAGATGCTGAGCGCTCATCCTTTTTAAGGCTTGCACAAACACAAGAAACTCAAGCAAGGATTGTCTCCATGTTAGATAATGGCATTACTCTTAGAAATTAACAGTAAAGACTATGAACAAAAACCCTGCTAATTTTGTACCCCTTACTCCCCTTTCTTTTCTTCACAGAACAGCTGACATCTATGGTGATTATAAGTCGGTCATCTATGAAAGCAAATCATACACATGGAGCGAATCCAGGGAGCGGTGTGTAAGAATTGCCTCAAGCCTTAAGGACCATGGTGTTGAACCAGGAGATACCATTTCAGTGTTGGCTTTTAACACTCCAGAGATGTTTGAATCTCATTTTTCAATCCCGATGGCTGGCGCTATTTTAAATACGATAAATATTAGGCTTGATGCGCCAACAATTGCCTATATCTTTGAAGACAGTAATGCAAAAATTGTCTTTGTAGATAGAGAGCTTTATGGCGTTGCTGCCGAAGCCCTCTCTATCGCCTCAGTTAAGCCAAAAATCGTTGTGATTAATGATTCTTTCGCTGGCTCACAACCAGAAATTTCAGCTGATGTAATTGAATACGAATCACTGGTTGACAATGGAAGCCCTCATTTTGAGTGGACAATGCCTAACGATGAGTGGAGCCCGCTTTCACTTAGCTACACCTCTGGAACCACTGGAAAGCCAAAGGGAGTAGTCTATCATCATCGTGGATCCTATCTAATGAGCATGGGCACTGTAGTTGGATGGAATCTGCCAAACCATCCTATATATCTTTACTCTGTTCCTCTATTTCATTGCAATGGGTGGGGCCATGCCTGGACGATGGCAGCGCTCGCTGGAACTATAATTTGCCTAAGGTCTTTCGACCCAGAAAAAGTATTTGCTTTGCTTGATGAGCACCATGTGACTCATTTTGGTGGCGCTCCCATAATGCTTAATATGCTTGCCAATGCGCCCAAAAAGATAAAAAAATCATTCAACAGAGAAATTAAGGTCATGACAGCAGGCGCGCCGCCGCCTGCAAAGGTTTTAGAAAGCATGATGTCGCTTGGCTTTAATGTTATGCATGTATATGGCCTTACAGAAACCTATGGGCACATTCTTCAGGCTGCTCCTCAAGCGTCTTGGATTAACGAAAGCCCGGCGGAACTTGCGAGGCTTAGCTCAAGACAAGGTGTTAGGTTCCCTATGACTGAAGATGTTAGCGTGATAGACCAAGAAACGGGGGATCGTGTTTCTCATGATGGCGAAACAATTGGCGAAATTGTAATACGTTGCAACACCTGTATGATGGGATATTGGAACAATGCCGAGGCCACAGAAGAGGCTTTTGCTGACGACTGGTTTCATAGCGGAGATCTTGCAGTCATTCATAGTGATGGCTACATTCAAATTAAGGACAGGTCAAAGGATATCATCATTTCAGGTGGCGAGAATATCTCTTCGGTTGAGGTCGAAAATGTTCTTTACCAGCACCCCTCTGTTGGAGAAGCTGCAGTTGTTGCAATGGCAGACGAGACATGGGGTGAAGTGCCTTGTGCATTTGTCGAACTCAAGCCCAATCATGATGCATCTGAGGCGGAACTTATTGCCTTTTGCAAGGACAATATGGCTAAATTTAAAAGACCCAAAAAAGTTGTTTTTGGCCCACTCCCAAAAACCGCAACAGGAAAAATTCAAAAGCATGAGCTTAGAGCCGTAGTTAAATCCATAGGAGAAGAATAATGTCAAACTATACTGCGCCTGTTGAAGACATGGGCTTTGTATTGAAAGAGGTTGTTGAGATTGAAAAGCTTTGCAAAGAAACCGGCCTTGATAGCTCGACAGTTGACATCCTTGACACCGTTTTGGATGCTGCTGGAAAGCTTGCGAAAGAGGAAATTGAACCAATCAATAAGCCTGGTGATACAGAAGGTTTAAAAATAGACAGCTCTGGAAAAGTTACCACTGCAGCTGGGTTTAAAGAAGCCTATCAGCACTTCGTTGAAGGAGGTTGGGGCTCGCTCCAATTCTCACCAAGCTATGGAGGGCAAGGCGTGCCGTTTGTCGTCGCTGCAAGCGTTCAGGAGATGTGGCATGCTGCTAATATGTCTTGGGGTCTTTGCCCGCTTCTTACTCAAGGAGCGGTTGAAGCAATCACTCTGAACGCAAACGAAGAGCTTAAACAGCGCTATCTACCTAAACTAATTTCAGGAGAGTGGAGCGGGACAATGAATCTCACTGAAGGAGATGCTGGTACCGATGTTGGCTCACTTAAAACAAGGGCTACTCCAAATGGGAATCACTACTTAATTCGTGGGCAAAAAATTTATATCACTTGGGGTGAGCATGATATGGCCGAGAATATTATTCACTTGGTCTTGGCTCGCCTACCTGATGCACCACCAGGAATTAAAGGTATTTCCTTATTTTTGGTGCCTAAGATATTGGTCAATAATGATGGCACACTTGGCAAACCAAACGACTTAAAAGCGTTGTCAATTGAGCATAAAATTGGCATCCATGCTTGTCCCACATGTGTCATGAGTTATGGCGAAGAAAGCGGCGCAATTGGTTATCTGGTTGGCGATGAAAATAGAGGCATTCAGTGCATGTTCACCATGATGAACAATGCAAGACTTACCGTTGGCCTTCAGGGCGTTTCGGTCTCTGAGCGAGCATATCAGCAAGCACTTAGTTTTTGCAATGAAAGAGTTCAAGGCGTTGCTCCTGGCTTTAAGGAGCCCGGACCTATCATTAGACATCCAGATGTTCAAAGAATGCTCGCTAACATGAAGTCCATTACTCAGGCTGCTCGAGCACTCACTTATGCTGCCTGTGCAGAGGTAGACTATTCCTTAAGCAGCCTTCCGACTGAAGCCCTTCAAAAACACCAGAGGCGGCTTGGACTATTGACTCCGATTGTTAAAGGCTGGTGCACAGAAACTGCCCAAGAGGTAGCCTCTGTGAGCCTGCAATGTCATGGTGGAATGGGATATGTTGAAGAAACTGGCATTGCACAAATCCTTAGAGATGCGCGAATATTGCCAATTTATGAAGGAACAAATGGCATTCAGGCCATGGACCTTGTGGGCAGAAAGATTATAAGTGATAGTGGGCTTGGAGCCAAAGAGCTCATTAAAGAGATGCAAAGTCTTGCAACAAATCCCTCTCTTGCAGAGCTGGTTACCGATCGTCAGTTGAGGTGCTTCTCTGGCTCTATCAATGATCTTGAGAAAACTGTTTCAATTATTCTTAAAAACTCTGAAAACAAAGAGCTCATTGGAAAAATTGCATTTGATACGCTCATGATGGCAGGCACAATAACTTCCTCTTGGCAAATGCTATTAAGTCTTGAACGTGCATCAAATGCCTTAAAAGACAACACATCTACGGCTGAATTTTTTAGTGAAAAGACAGAGACTGTAAAGCACTTTTTGGACTTTATCTTGCCTCGATATCTCTCAAATTTTGCTACTATAACTGCAATCACTGAGTAATTACTACTGCGCCCGCTATTGCAATAATATTGCGATTACGATATATTATCAGGTTTTCTACATTACAGAGGCTCTCATGATTAAACTTGGCTTTCTTTCTTTACTATTAGTTTCCTCTTTTGCAAGCGCCGAAGAGGCAAGACGCGCAAACGCACACGTCCATGGACTAAATAATTTGTCAATGGTTATCAGTCAAAACCAGGTAGCTGTTAACTATGAAATGCCCATAGTCCAGCTGTTTGATGATCATGATGAGCATGACCATGATGAGCATGAGGGACACGATGACCA
>LURN01000072.1 GCA_001628405.1 Candidatus Thioglobus sp. REDSEA-S12_B1
CTTCAGTATCGACGATTGCAGCACCCATTCCATAAATGTTATATTTTTTCATTAATTAATTTTTTAAAGACGAGGGAACAGGAAAGTTCACTGATTCTTGAGCACCCTCTACTTCAATAATCTCTTGACCGCCATTAGACATTAAATAACTTACTACCTCTTGAACTAAAATCTCTGGAGCTGATGCGCCTGCGGTGATGCCTACTGAATCAACATCATTTAACCATTGGTCTTCAATATCACTAGAACTATCAATTAAATACGCAGGCTTGCCTTGATTATCAGCAATTTCTTTCAATCGATTTGAGTTTGATGAGTTTTTTGAGCCTATTACAATAAGAATTTCAGATTGTTTAATGACCTCTTTTACTGAGTCTTGACGATTTTGTGTTGCATAACAAATATCACTCTTCTTTGGGGATTGAACACTAGGGTATTTATCTTTTAATGCCTCTATAACCTCTGCTGTATCATCCACAGATAACGTAGTCTGAGTAGTGTATGAAATATCTCTCTCATTTGAAAAATTTAATTCCCTAATGTCATTAACGGATTCAACCAAAGTGATTTTATCTTCTTCAGAAGACTGGCCAAGCGTCCCCTCTACTTCAGGATGACCAGCATGACCAATAAGAATCACTTGATGATTATTTTTTTGCCGACGAATAACTTCTTTGTGAACCTTTGTAACCAGTGGACAAGTAGCATCATAAATAATAGCTGAAATATCATTAGCTTCTTTTCGAACTGCCTGCGATACTCCATGTGCACTATAGATCACAACACTTCCACTTGGAACCTCAGAGATTTCATCAACAAAAATTGCGCCTTTGTTCTTTAGATTATTAACCACATACTTATTGTGAACCACTTCATGTCTAACATATATGGGCGAGTCGTGCTTTTCAATAGCGCGCTCGACAATTTCTATCGCTCTATCAACACCAGCACAAAAACCTCTAGGATTAGCTAAATATATTTTCAAAATTTAATACTTCATTTAAGAAAAATAAAACTTATGAAGAGGAATGAAGTGCTGATAGTAATTGAAAAATTTTATTTCTCAGCTCTGAGCGATGAACAATCATATCAATAGCCCCTTTCTCAAGTAAAAATTCGCTTCTCTGAAACCCCTCAGGTAGCTCCTCGCGAACCGTTTGTTCAACTACTCTAGCACCTGCAAAACCTATTCTCGCGTTCGGTTCAGCGATTTGAATGTCACCAAGCATAGCTAAACTTGCTGAAACACCTCCCATTGTAGGGTCCGTTAATACTGAAATAAATGGAATTTTTTTATCGGCCAAAAGTTTGACAGCTAAGGATGTTTTAGACATTTGCATTAGAGAAAATAGTCCTTCTTGCATGCGTGCACCACCGCTCGAAGAAAAACAAACTAAAGGCGAGTTATTCTTTATAGCTGTGTTAGCTGCCCTTACAAATTTCTCACCAACAACCGAACCCATTGAGCCCCCCATGAAACTAAAATCAAAGGCTGCAGTCACTATTGGCATACCCTTTAAAAATCCACTTTTTACAACTAAAGCGTCTTTTTCTTTCGTGAATTTTTGTGCATCCTGATAACGGTCTTTGTATTTTTTTTGATCTTTAAACTTTAAAGGGTCCGCTGATTGAACATTAGCAGCAAGTTCAACCTGATTTTCCATATCAAGAAAGTTCTCTAGCCTCTTTCTGGCAGAAATCCTAAGATGATGATTACACTTTGGACAAACATAAAGGAGACGCTCTAATTCTTCTTGGTAAAGTACACGATTACACTCAGGACACTTACTCCATAGACCTTCAGGGATATTCTTCTTTGCATTCTTGCCAATAGATGGCATTATTTTTTCTAACCAACTCATACTTTACCTTAGTTATGTAATTGCGCTAGAGATCTCTTTAGCTAGATTCCCAACTTTAGTTACCAATTTATCCTTATCATCTGAGAGCTCTTCCACAATAGAAACAAGGGCACTACCGACAATCACTGCGTCAGCTTTTTCTCCAATCTGCTTTGCTGTTTGTGCATCTTTAATTCCAAAACCAACTCCAACTGGAAGCTCTATATAATTCCTCATTCTATCCAAGTGAAAGTTAACAGAATCAACATCTAAATTTCCTGCACCTGTAACTCCTTTAAGAGAAACATAGTAAATGTAACCGCTCGCTATCTTTGAAATATTCTTAAGACGCTCATCAGTTGTTGTAGGTGCAACTAAAAAGATTAAGTCAATATTAAATTTATCGAGTTCTTTTTTCAAATCTGAAGCCTCTTCAGGAGGCATATCAACTACCAAAATTCCATCGACTCCAGCCTCATCAGCTCTTATTGCAAAATCTTCAAATCCATAAACTTCAATTGGGTTGGTATAGCCCATCAAAACAATACCAGTACTTTGATTATGCTCTCTAAACCTTTCGACAATAGCAAAAACATCGTTAAGATCAATACCATCTGCAACTGCTCTCTCGTGAGATTTAGCAATGACTGGACCATCGGCCATAGGATCAGAGAATGGCATACCTAATTCAATAATATCTGCACCACTATCAGCTAGTGTAAAGACAAGTGCCTCGCAATTATCTAGACCCCCGTCACCAGCAGTAATAAATGGAATAAAGGCCGTTTGGTCTGCCTCATCAAGTTTTTTAAAAATTTCAAAGATTCGCGACATATTTATTTATTCTTTTAATTTATAGTAATTTTAACATAGTGGAACTAGAACTCTATTTAACAGAGGCTTTATTTCGAATAGGAGTGAACAGCATCAACCAAGACTTTCATGCTTTCAGGATTAACTTCTGGAGTAATTCCATGGCCCAAGTTGAATACATGGCCAGTTGAGCCTTTAAACTGATCTAGGATTTTATGTGCTTCAGTTTTAATCACTTCAGGAGATGCATAGAGAACTGATGGATCAAGATTTCCCTGCAAAGCAACCTGACTGCCTACTCTTCTCTCTGCCTCTCCTATTTCAATAGTCCAATCAATTCCGATAGCATCGCAACCAGTTTCAGCAATTTGCTCAAGCCAGGCTGAACCCCCTTTTGTAAACAATGTCACTGGAATAATTTTTTCGTTGTGTTCTCGCGTAATTCCATCAACAATTTTTGACATATATCTCAAAGAAAAGTTTTCATAACTCTCTTTATTTAAGAGCCCTCCCCATGTATCAAAAATCATAACGGAATCAGCGCCTGCTTCGATTTGAGAATTTAAATAATCAATAATCGTATCAGCAAGCACATCAAGAAGCTGGTGCATATGACTGGGATTTTCATACATTAAGCCTTTTACTTTTGAAAAAGTCTTGCTGGACCCACCCTCAACCATATAAGTAGCCAGCGTCCATGGGCTACCTGTAAAACCAATTAGTGGAACTCTACCCCTCAGGTTTTTTTTGATAACCGATACAGCCTCACTGACATAATATAGCTCCTTGGAAACATCTGGCTTTTGTAGCTGCTCAATGTCTTTAAGCGTTTTAATTGGATGAGTAAACTTTGGACCCTCGCCTTCAACAAAATGAAGTCCAAGACCCATTGCGTCTGGAATAGTTAATATGTCTGAAAATAAAATTGCAGCATCTAAATCAAATCGATCTAATGGCTGAAGAGTTACCTCACAAGCCAAATCACTTGACTTACATAGCGTCAAAAAATCTCCTGCTCTTTTTCGAGTGGCTCTATATTCTGGCAAATATCTGCCTGCCTGCCTCATCACCCAAATAGGGGTTCGGGTTACTTCTTTTTTTAGTAAAGCGTTAATGTAGTCGAATGACATTATGTTGTCTCAAAAATAGTTGATTATATCAATTTTAGGATCTTTCTTTAGTTTCCTTCTGGCACAAAAAAAGCCACAACCGTGGCTTTAAATGCAACTTTATTTTTAATTAACGTTTGAAAGCGCCGTAACGTGACTTAAACTTTTCAACACGACCAGCGGTATCCATAATCTTTTGCTTTCCTGTATAGAAAGGATGACAGCTTGAACAAACGTCAAGATGAATTTCGTCTTTACTTGAAGTTGAGCGCGTCTCAAATGAGTTGCCGCAACTACACACAACTTTAATAGTTTGGTATGAAGGGTGAATATCTGTTTGCATAACTTTATATCTTCAAGTTTCTAAAAAGAGGTGAATTATATACTATCTCTCTTCAGGGGTAAATGTTTTAACACTTAAAGCGTGTAGTTCTCCGCTCTTTATTTCTTCCTTAACTAAGCCCAAAACCAATCTTTGCCTTTGCAATAGAGATAAGCCTTCAAAAACTGGCGAGACAATAACCGCCGAGCAATTGCAGCCGTCCCCCTCCATACTCACTTCAGAGTTCTCTATACCATCTTCTAGCCTTGCTTGAACTTCTTCTAAGGTCATATCTTAATTTTTCAAAATTTGTTACCTACATTATACGCTCTAGGCACTAAATATACCCTTGAGCGCAAAGAAGAATAAAATCGACATTGCTGCACCTGCTGGCAATGTAATAATCCAAGATAGAAAGATTTTATTGATCACCCTCAAGTTAAGAGATGCAAGCCCTCTAGCTATTCCAACACCTAAAACTGCACCAACGAGTACCTGAGTTGTAGACACAGGCAGACCAGTATATGAAGCAAAAACAACCGTCGTAGCTGCAGCAAGTTCAGCAGAAAATCCACGACTTGGGGTCAGCTCAGTAATATTTTTTCCTATAGTTCTCATCACCCTAAACCCAAAGGTTGCAAGACCAAAGACAATACCTCCACCTCCAACTAACAATATCCAAGATGGCAGTGCACTTTTTGAAACGATTTGGCCGCCAGATTCAACGATACTATAAACTGCGGCTAGAGGCCCAATAGCGTTTGCCACGTCATTAGAACCGTGGGCAAAAGCCATAGAGCAAGCTGTAATAACCATAAGCCCACCAAAGAGCTTCTCCATGTTGGCATATGAGAAGTCGCTGTCATCCTCAGGATTGGTTTTAATCCGCCTTAGAATGATTGCAGCGATGATAGCCGCCAAGATCCCAACAACAGTTGCAATCATCATGCTTGTAGGCAGGTCCTTGCCCAGATGCTTTAAGGATTCAACATGTTTAAGGCCCTTTAATAAAGTGACCAAAGAGAGAACGAAGCCAACAAAAAACACGTAGAAAGGTAAATATTTTTTGGCATTCACTAACGGCTCATCTGTATCAATAACAAGACGCTGAAGACTTTTAAATATGATGATTGCCATTGTTCCTGCGATGAGAGGTGAAACAACCCAACTTGCAATAATGGCATAAACCTTGCCCCACGAAACCGCCTCTACTCCGACCCCTACAGCACCAAAGCCAACAATAGCGCCCACAATAGAGTGTGTTGTTGAGACAGGCCAACCCAGTGATGATGCTATTAAAAGCCACGTTGCAGCTGCCAATAGTGAGGCAAGCATACCGTACACTAACAATTCTGGATTAGATGAAAATGCACCCGCATCAAGAATACCTTTTCTGACAGTTGCTGTAACCTCTCCTCCCGCTAAAACAGCGCCAGCAAACTCAAAAATAACAGCAATGATGACTGCCTGCTTGAATGTTATTGCGCCTGAACCAACTGAGGTTCCCATGGCATTCGCAACATCATTTGCCCCAATGCCCCAGGCCATAAAGAGACCAAAACCGATCGCTAACATTATAAGAATGTCACTATTTTGAATGATGATTTCCACTGTAAACTCCTATTTTGTCAACATCACTTCGAAACGCGATCCCACCTTTTGGGCAGCGTCTGCAGTCTCACCAAGCCACTCAATAGCTCGATAATAGAACATCACGTCAACTGGAGGCAATGAAGCCTCAAGTAAATATAGCTTGTTCCTAATTAACTCTTGAGCAACATCAGTTTCATGCTCTAACTCATTAACCTTCTTTATCATCTTGTCAACAATTTTTCGCTCTCTGGAGCTAAATGCAGTCTCTAAAAGTTCATCTAACTCATTAATGGCATCCAATGCAGCAGCCGAAGTCTTAATACATAACTTCGATAAATCTATAAAGTCATCTGCAAACTCTTCAGGAAAAACCATCTTTCGGGACATCATTAACCCTGCAAGATCTTTCGTAATGTTTGCGATTGAATCCTGAATCAACAATACATCTAACAAATCCCTTCTTGAAAAGGGCATCATGAAAGTGCTAGGGAGATTCATTCTTAATTTCTTCTTCAGCACATCAGCTTTTTGTTCTCTCTTGCCAATTGAAATATGAGTGATTTCTGCTTTTTCCCAGTCTTCAGCCTTAGCAGCCTTAGCAAATACACCAAAGTCTTTAAGGCAAGAGTGCACTTGCTTCATATGCTTTTGAAGTGGGCTTATGGGTGACTTGCCGAATAAGCTTGTGATATTGTCTTTTCCAGTCATAACTCTAATCTACTCCTAATAGTTTAAAAGTTTAAAAACACTACAAAACAATACAAAATTTCTGACTTTCTATGTCAAAAAATGCGAATTATAAGTTAGAATTTTTGACACTATGTATCTTTTTATAGCTACTAACAAATAGATATAATTTAATTCAATACAATCATTATAACTGACATAAAAAATGCCCATATATTAAGTTTTTTTTAATCACCTTTTTTTTTGGGGTTGAATTTTTTTAGTACTTTATGGTTTGTCTTTAAGAACCAAAGTTTGAATGACAGGCAATAATTTGTTTTTAATTTCCTCAAAACAAATTTCAAAGGCCTCATAGCCTTCTCCATCAGGATCATCAAAACCCAAATGAACGACAGGAGTATTTCCTGGAAATACTGGGCAGGTTTGATTGGCATTCTCGCATACAGTAACAACCAAATCAAAAGATAAATGCATCACCGACTCGATGACCTTAGAGTGGTAATCATCACTCCAAATATTCTTCGCTTGGAGGATTTTTTTTGCGTTTGGGTTTACCTTTCCACTTGCAGAAACCCCACTAGAATAAGCTAAAACTTTGCCTTCAAACTGACTATTGATGAGTGCCTCAGCAATGATGCTACGACAACTATTTCCAGTACAGAGGATTAAAACTTTTTTAAGCATAAGTCATGATTAATTTTCTGATTTAAAGATTTTTAAAAAAACCATTGATGCAGCCATAGCGCCTAGACACGTAGCCAAAATATATATCCATAGGTGCTCAAAATTACCGCTAACAATAGCAGGTCCGATGCTTCTAGCTGGATTCATACTAGCTCCAGTAATAGGGCCTGCAAACATTGACTCAAGCCCCACTGTCAGTCCAATTGCTAGGCCTGCAAAATCTTTTGTAGCTTTACCATGAACAGCAGAAGAGCAGATGACAATCATCAAGATAAATGTCAATATAAACTCAAAACCAAAAGCTTGTGATTCAGAGCCCCTAGGCAATGTTGAACCTAAATAGCTCACCTCAGATACGCTATTAAAGTTTTCATTCAAGAGAAAATATAAACAAATGCTAGCGAGTATTGCTCCAAAAACTTGGGCAGAGATATATGGGATTACATTTTTTCGATGAAACTCACCCATTGTCCAAAAAGCAATCGTCACTGCAGGATTAAAATGTGCCCCAGAAACATGAGCAAAGCTATAAATCAGTGCAACGATTACGAACCCAAACGTCATTGCAATCCCCACGTGGCCGATTGCATTCGCGATATCATTAATCATGATAGCGCCAGTTCCAGCAAATACAAGAATGAAGGTGCCCAAAGACTCAGCCGCTAGTTTTTTATACATTTAGGTTCTCAGTCGTTTATAGATAAGATTTATGAATATCATAAATTTAAAAAGTTACATAAATATTACAAAAACTTTTTTTAATTTGGCCTGTAAAGGCATAAAGGGTAACATTATACAAATATTCAAAAAATTAACCCAGATATTGTCTCTTTTTAAATAGATTTTTTAGTCAATCATTAAGATGAATACTGCCATTATTTTAGCCGCTGGTCAAGGCACAAGAATGAGGTCAAAAACTCCTAAGGTGCTCCACAAAGTTGGTGGAAAATATTTGCTGCAGCATGTTATAGATGCATCAAAAGAATCTGTTGGAGAAATCAATGTAATTGTCGGTCATAACTCTGAGCTAGTAAAAGAAGCAATAATTGATAGCAAAATTAATTGGGTGCTCCAAGAAGAGCAACTTGGAACTGGGCATGCTGTTCAGCAAGCCACTCCCTTCATTGAAGATGAATCAATATGTTTGATACTTTATTCAGATGTACCACTACTTAAGAGGACAACTATTAAGCAATTAATAAATAAAGCAAACTCATCAGGCTTTTCACTCTTGAGTGTCCTACTTGAAGAGCCTTATGGCTATGGACGAATAATTAGAGATTCTAATGGATCAATTCATTCTATCGTTGAACAAAAGGATGCAAATCAGGATCAGCTCAAAATTAATGAAATTAATACCGGAATCATGGCAATCAAAGGCTCACTATTGAAGAAGTATTTGAGTGAATTGCAGCCTAATAATTCTCAGGGAGAATTTTATCTAACCGATATTGTTGAAAAAGCTGTCAAAGATAATGTTAATATTGCCTCATTAATATGCGAGAGTGATTCCGAGGTCATGGGTATAAATGACAAAAAACAACTTTCTCAAGCTGAGAGGGCTCATCAATCTAGTCAGGCTGAAGAATTGATGTCATCAGGACTAACCATTATGGACCCAAAACGTTTTGATTGTCGCGGCAAAATAAATTTTGGAAATGACTGTGTTGTCGATATAAATGTCATCTTTGAGGGGAATAATGATTTAGGTAATAATGTTGTAATTTCGCCTAACTGCATTATAAAAGATTCTAAAATCGGCGATAATACTCATATATTGCCAAACTCAATTATTGAAAATGCCTCTATTGGTTCAAATACATCTATTGGTCCTTTTGCAAGAATTCGACCTGATACAAGTATAGGAAATCATTCAAAGATCGGTAACTTTGTTGAGATAAAAAAATCTAACGTTCAAAACAATTCTAAAATCTCTCATCTCAGCTACATAGGTGACAGCAAAATTGGAAATGATGTAAATATTGGTGCTGGAGTTATTACCTGTAATTATGACGGCTCCAATAAACATCAAACTGAAATTAATGATGGCGCCTTTATAGGATCTAATAGTCAACTCGTAGCTCCTGTTACTATTGGCGAAAACGCAACGATTGGAGCGGGATCAACTATTACTCAAAATGCGCCAGATAATAAACTCACCCTGAGCAGAAACAAGCAGTCGACCATCGATAAATGGAAGCGACCAACCAAGAAATAGTTTAGCTCACAATGCTGAATCTCCCTAAAAACGTATGGATTTTGACTGCCTGTCAATCACTATTCATGTCTCTCAGTGTTTTTATGGTATTCGTTGCAGGAATTATTGGGAGTGAACTCTCTCCAACAAAAAGCCTATCAACTCTACCTGTTGCTACTATCGTTGTTGGAACAGCAATGAGCGTCATTCCTGTGATACGTCTTATGTCGATCTTTGGTAGAAAAAAAGTTTTTTTAAGTGCATGCGTTTATTCAATCATGCTAATTGGCCTTTGCATTTTTTCTATCTCAGAAGAAATATTCTTTCTGTTTTGTTTTGCTAGTTTTTGCCTTGGTGCTTCAGTTGCGACAATGATGCAATTTCGATTTGCAGCCATTGAGAGCGTTACTCTCGAGCAAAGACCATCAGCTACTGCGGTTGTTCTTTTAGGCGGCTTAATATCTGCATTTCTTGGAACAGAAATTGCAACTATTGGAAAACATTTCTTCGATACTGACTTTGCAGGATCCTTTGTTCTATTGGCTATTCTTTTCATAATTGCATTTGTATTGATGATTTTTTTTGAGCCAACTACAAAATTTAAAGAACAAATAGAAAAGTCAAAACGACCCATAATGGACATAATTAAGCAGGGATCTTTTGTTGTTGCTGTATCAGCCGCAACAACTGGATATGTTGTCATGAGTTTTATTATGACTGCAACGCCCGTGAGCATGCACGTTATGGATGGACATTCTCTTCATCACACCAAACTCGTTCTTCAAAGCCATGTAATAGCAATGTTTCTACCCTCTCTTTTTACAGCCTATCTGGTCAAATATATTGGATTAACAAGAATGATGTTGTTGGGTGTTGTATTGTTATTTATCTCGGTATTTATTGCTTTTATGAGTCATTCACTGATAAATTATTGGTGGTCTCTTGTTTTACTTGGCCTAGGATGGAACTTTCTATTTATTGGAGGAACGAACCTTCTTCCCCAGGCCTACAATGAGAACGAAAAATTTAAGGCTCAATCTATTAATGACTTCTTAGTATTTGGTTTTCAAGCATTTGCAGCTCTCTCTGCAGGATGGTTTGTTTTTAATTTTAGCTGGGAAGTTGTTCTCTTATCAGTTCTCCCATTATTATTATTACAATTCATTATCTTAATATGGTGGTTTTTAAAAAAACCTAGCTAGTCATTTTTTGTATATAATCCAGAAAAAACTTGGAGTTTAAGATGTTTAAAGTAGAGCCATTAACGCCCTCAATTGGCGCACTGATTTCTGGGGTATCACTTAATAATCTAGACTCACACAGTGTCGATCAAATCTATGAAACACTCATAAAACATCAGGTGGTTTTTTTTCGAGACCAAGATTTATCGCCTGAATCTCATATGAAACTAGCAGAAAGCTTGGGTGACATTGACCCTGGACATCCAGTCTACCCTCATGTTGATGGATTTCAAAGCATTGTTCTTCTGAGAAATGATGCAAATAATAAACCTGACACAGCTGACTGGCATAAAGATTTAACCTTTAAGCCAGATCCTCCTTTTGCAAGCATCCTCCATGGAGTCAAAGTTCCAAAGTCAGGTGGGGATACGCTTTGGGCGAGCATGAGTGCCGCTTATGATGAATTACCAGATGGCTGGAAAGACTACCTGAATGATCTTGAGGCAATCCATGACATGGGAACTTTTAGAAATGATTACCTTAAAGATGGAGGAGTTGAGTCTGTTAATGATGCCCTTAAGAATGTTGGTTCAGCAGTTCATAAGGTCATTGAAACTCATCCAGTTTCTGGACTAAAGTATATTAATGTTAACCAATCTTTTACTCGTAATATTGTGAATGAGAATCAAGGCCCAAGTGATCATATCTTGCAATTCTTATATCAACATATAAACAAACCTGAATATCAAGTTAGATTTCACTGGGAAGATAACTCAGTTGCCATTTGGGATAACCGTATAACTCAGCACTACGCTGTATGCGACTATTTACCAAACTTTAGACACATGCAGCGCATTACAGTCATCAACGATAAAAGAGCGCAGGCTCATGAATAATTAAAGATGGTTAAAGCCCTGCTCTAAGTCTTCAATTAATTTCTTTGTTTCTTCAAGTCCAATACTCAATCGGATTACATGCTTTCCATCATGAAGCCATTGACCATCTCGCTTGTATGGTCTAGCAGTCAAGAGGCTTTTATAACCTCCCCAACTGAACCCGAGGGCAAACATATTAAGTGAGTTTATAAACTTAGCCATTTGATTGTCTGAATATGGCTCCTTGAATGTGAATGAAAATAATCCTGATGCGCCCAAAAAGTCTCTTTTCCACAAAGCATGTTGAGGGTGAGACTCCAAACCTGGATGAATTACACAATCGATAATGTCCTGTTTTTCAAGCCAGTGAGCAACCTCAAAAGCTGACCTCTCATGCTCTTCTAGTCTGACTTTAAGTGTTCTTAGCCCCCTTAAAGCATAATAACAATCCTGAGGGTTTGTATAATTTTCAACTGTATGAAAATAGTTTTTAAATTCATCAGCATATTTTTTATTAACAGTTGCACAGCCCATTAAAACATCAGAATGTCCACAGATATATTTTGTAACTGATTGAATCACTACATCAGCACCTAAATCTAGCGACTTGAGATAGAGAGGTGTAGCCCAGGTGCTATCGATGATTATCATGACATCGTATTTTTTTGCAACTTTGACTATCTCGACTATATCTTGAATTTCAAAAGTATTTGAACCGGGCGACTCTAAGAAAATGAGCTTTGTTTTATCATTAATATAATGACTAATTTCCCCACCAATATTTGACTCAACAAGAGTTGTCTTAACATTATATTTTGCTAGTATATTATGGCAAAATCTTTTCGTTGGACCGTAAACATTATCACAAAGTAAAATCTCATCGCCACTTTGGGTAAATGCCATCAGTGTATTAGTTATAGCATTAATGCCTGAAGGAAAGGCATAACTTCTATGGCCATTTTCCAGTTCACAAATCGCTTCTTCAAAAGCTTTCTGTGTTGAAAGTCCATGCGTACCATAATCTACTCCAGGATAGTTGCCCTCAAGAGCCAACTGCATATCCTCGAAGTTTTCAAATAAAACCGTAGAACCACTTTGAACATCAGGATTAATTGTTTTTATTTTTCGACCGCCATACTTCAGGGTATAGTCAGTCCAACCAACATTATTATTTTTCTTAGACATAGAAATAAATGTATAAAGAATTGGCAGACATCATAGGAGGAATTTAATGCTTTGTCCAGTAATTTCCAAATCTATTGATTAGATAACTATTAATTGACTTTCCGCGGGACAATAAATTGCTGACTTACAAGGAAGATTAAAAACATCGCTCAGCACTTCCTTATATTTTTTAATCTGGGATTGGTGCGCATCCTTTTGTCGCTTTATAAATTCATCAATAGTTTCATTCTTATTCAGTGAGGCTGTTTTAAAATCAATAATCCATAAAATTCCATCATCAATAAATAATCGATCGATAACAACTGAATGTTTTGAATTTCTATACTCTGCCTCTACCTCTGTTGAATCTCTATACTTAAAAATCCATTCAAAATTATCGTCATGCTGAGTTTTTGAAAGTATATCTAGAATTGAAGTTGTATATGATTTTAGCAATTTAGATGGAGCCCCCATTTCTCTGAGCCTTGTTTCAACTGCTTTATCTGATGGATTAAATTCTCCAAGCTCTAAATAATGGTGGACAATTGTTCCAAGCGCACTTTGATATATCAAATCAAAAGATTTTGGATGATTTTTTTGATCATCAGTTTTCCCAATACCTTGATTGGAAAGAGAGTCAAGCGTTTTGACTCTTAAAAGTTTAGGTGCGGTTATTTCTAGTGAATTTTTATCACTCTGATTGATATCGAAATCTAAGTCTAATTCATCCTCATAATGCTCACTTAGCAAAGAGAGAAATGATCCGCTCGTAGCCTTTCCAGCTTTTGATACACCGCCAAATAAGTAAACCTTTTTCTTAGCTCGGCTCATAGCAACATAAAGAAGTCTCATTAATTCAAAATGTGATTGTTCCTTATTTAAATATTGCAAATAAAGGTAAGTCTCATTCTCTTTGTTTTCAGCGGAAGACTTGATTGGTGACAATAAAACTTTACTTTCTGGGAATTCTTGAATTTGCATTAAAGGAAGGCTGTCGCTTTTTCCTTTTTTACCAAGTCCCGGAATAATTACAGTATCAAACTCAAGGCCCTTCGCCTGATGAATAGTCATTAACTTTACATTTGAGGGGTTGGATGGCGCATAGAGTTCTTGTAGCATTGAATCAATAGCCTTAACATTTAAGTTTTGATTCATCTCACAATAGTTTAATAATTCAAGAAACTGGGTCTTTATTGTTCTTTCTATTTTTGTGAGCTCATTGTCATTACATAGCTGGCTTAATGCATAAGTGAAGCGCTCAACAAAAGAAAACATACCTTCTGCAAAAATCGCGTCTCTTGTTGCTAGAAAGAGATGCGAACCTCTTTCAATTCCCTCTGCACTCATGCCTTTTATAGACTCTAAATCCATCAGCTGAGAAAAAATTGTTTGATCATTCGACTCACTTAAAATTAGTAAGTCACATAATCTCAAGCCGCACCATGGAGACCTCAGTATAGATAGCCAAGCTAGCTTATCCCCTAAGCTCAAAAGTGCCCTAGATAAGCTCAACAAATCTCTTGTAAATAAGTTAGACCTTAAATTTTCGGTTTTTATAGACTCAAAATTGATATTATTTTTTTTTAGAATTGAAGAAATTTGCTTAAGGTGAGACCTTGATCTTACAAGAATGGCGATCTCCTTCTGAGGGCTCTCCAAAAGAGATTGGTTGATAATTTTGTATATTTCATCGGCCTCCTCTAAATCATTATTAGGCCCAAATGGGTAAAATGAAACTGCCTCCTTTTGCTCTACCCTAGAAAATGAATTTGAGGGGGAGTATTGAATTGCCCCCTTAAGTAAATCATCATTGTCAGGAAAAATCTTTGAAAAAATTTCATTATTCTTTTGAACAATACTTTCATTAGATCTAAAGTTTGTATTTAGAATTAAAGATTTAATCTTGAGGTTACTAATTCCATTTCGAACAGCATTAATAAATATCCCAACCTGTGATTCTCTGAATCTGTAGATTGACTGCATTGGGTCACCAACCAAAAACATAGTTCTTCCATCATCCTGCTGCCAACCTTCAATCAGTCTTTCAATTAAATTTAATTGTGAGTATGATGTATCCTGAAACTCATCAATCAGAATATGTTTAATTTGATAGTCCAGTAATAAAGCAATATCGCTGACTTGCTCACGACTATCCAAAGCGTTTATTGCCTGAATATTAACTTCTGAAAAATCCTGCAAACACTCCTGTTCAAAAATTATCTTTAGCTTTGCAACGCTTAACTTTAGTACTTGGATGATATCCGATATAGATTGTTTAATCGAATCTGAGAAGTTATTACTTGGCAAATACTCTAGATTGATGAGCAGTTCTTTGAACTTTAGATTGGGTTCAAGCCCTTCTATGATTTCTTTAAACTTTGCCTTTTCGTCTTTTAATTCAGGAGTGAAGCCAATTTTTACATCAACCCTCTTTCTCCAACTACCATTATTCTTTGTTATTAAGAGTTCTGAAATAATTTTCCACTCATCTACATCACTAGCTTCTGTTCCAGGAAAACTGTTAATTTTGGATACTTCCTCCCTTACATTCTCTTTAAGAAGATTGAAAAAATTAGGACCAAGTGTTTTTTCTGCATGAAATCTTAGAACCTCAAGATGTTCGGTAATCAACTGATTTGAGAAAGCCTCTAAATGACTTACATCTAAAGCACTCTCTGAAAATATTTTTGGTAACCATTGCTCCCTTTTTGCAAGCATTTGCTCAATAAGCCTATAGAACCTCTCAATATCATTGTCAAGATAAAGCAAAACTGATGAAATAATTTTTTGATATTCATCATCCTCTATAAGCAGCAATGTATCTTCTGCAGCCTGACGATATATTTTTTCATACTCAAAAGAATCAACCATGGTTCTTGGCGGTATCAGCTGGTCAAGAGATGGAAATCTAGATACTATTAAATTAGATAACGAATCGATAGTAATAATTTTAAGACGAGAAGAGTGATTAATAAGATCCCAACCCCTTCTTTTAGATTGTTTTAATACCTCACTAGCAAGATCATAAGTTTTCCTTTGATATTCTTCCAAAGGCGGCTTTTTTTTAGCTCGATTTAGAGAGCTAATAATACGGTGCTTTAGTTCATCCACTGCTCTATTCGTGAATGTCATAACAAGAATATTTTCTGGCTCATCTGCTGTGCCAAGTAATTTTAAATATCTTTGTGTAATCAGTTCAGTCTTACCTGAGCCTGCAGGAGCCTGAACAATGAATGAGCTACTTAAGTCTAATGCTTTGTCTCTTTGTTTTTGATCATTCACATTGATTCTGGTGCGCTCACCCCAAGAATTGATAGCCCATTTATGAGAATTTGTCTGGTCGCATGGATTAGTGATAATCTTGCTTGAGTAAGATGTTTGTCTTCTACGATAAACTTACAAGCGTTATAGTAACTATGAAAATGAGTTGATAGGTCTCTAAGATAATAAGCAAGCTGATGTGGCTCATATTGTATTGCCGATGATTCTAAAACACTCTTGTATCGGCTAAGCTCTTTGATAATATTTTTTTCAATCCCTTCAGTAAGAAGGGACAAATTAGCCTGACTATGATCTACCTCCATCTCTTTTTCATTAGCTTGCCTAAATACTGAACAAATTCGAGCATGGGCATACTGAATATAGTAAACAGGATTTTCATTTGTTTTTGATTTAGCCAAATCTAGATCAAAATCCATATGTTGCTCGGACTTTCTGAGTATATAGAAAAAACGCGCAGCATCATTCCCCACCTCTTTCCTAAGGTCCTCAAGAGTAACAAAAGAGCCGCTTCGAGTAGACATTTGAACCTTACTACCGCCCCGATAAAGGTTTGCAAACTGAACTAATAGAATCTCAAGTTTATCTGGACTATGGCCCAATGCGTCAATTGACGCCTTAACTCTTGAAATATATCCGTGATGGTCCGCTCCCCAAACATTGATGATTTTGTCATACCCTCTCTCAAACTTATCAAAATGATAGGCGATATCCGAAGCAAAGTATGTATGATTTCCATTATCACGCACAACAACCCGATCTTTTTCATCTCCATAGTTTGTTGTCTTAAACCACAATGCTCCATCCTTCTCATACACTTTCTGACTTTCCTTTAATTTGGAGATGCATGACTCTGAAAGGCCAGTATCAATCAATGACTGCTCTGAAAACCATTTTTCAAACACCACCCCAAATTCAGATAAATCACTTTTTATGCCGCCCAGAATACTCTCGATTCCAACTTGAAATATAGCCCTGAAGCTATCACCCAAAATAGATTTAGAATTCTCAATCAGCCCATCGATATGAGACTCCTTATCGCCACCCTCTGATCCATCTTTAGATACATTAGCAAAAATTAAATCCAATTTTTTATAGAATTCTTCTCCGCTAGTGTCGTAAATTACTTGAGCGATGTCTTTGATATACTGGCCTTGATAGCCATTATCAGGAAATCTTAAATTCTCTCCACAAAGAGACAGATAACGTAAGTAAATACTCACAGCCAAGATGTCCATTTGCCTTCCGGCATCATTCACATAATATTCATTATCAACCTTGAAACCGACCGCTCTTAGCAGGTTGGAAATAGTTGCGCCATAGGCTGCACCTCTACCATGACCAACATGAAGAGGCCCAGTTGGGTTTGCGGATACATACTCTAAGAGCACTTTTTTCCCTTGCCCAATTTCTGAACTACCATACAAAGCCCCCTGATCAATAATTTCACTTACCACTGATGAGCTTGACTCATCTGAAATAAAGAAATTAATAAAGCCCGGACCTGCAATTTCAATTTTATTTATGAAACTTGACTCTTCTAATTGATCTACGATGATTTTTGCTAAATCAACTGGTTTCATTTTTGCTTGTTTGGAGAGCATTAGTGCTATGTTGGTAGCATAATCTCCATGACTATTGTCCTTTGTATGATCGAGTCTAACATTTGGCGGCATTTCAATTAAGATGCCTTTAGAAATTAAATCCTGAATGCACTTTTTAATTAAATCTTGTAATTGATCTTTCATATTGCCCAGTTATTAATTTCTTTTAAATTTGAGGATTTAATTTTAATTTATATGAGTTAATTGCCAATACCAAATTATACTTTTAGCATCCAAATGAATGCATCAACATTTAAGCTAGTGGGCCTCTTGCCAGTTTGACCCTATTCCTACATCCACTTCAAGGGGTATGCTCAACTTCAAGGCATTGGACATTAGCATTTTTAAGTTCTTTGCATATTCATCTGCCATTATTGATTCAAGTTCAAAGACAAGTTCATCGTGAACTTGCATAAACATCTTTATTTCATGGCCTTCTTTGTCAATCCAAGCCTGAATATCAAGCATGGCTTTCTTTATAATGTCAGCCGAAGAGCCCTGCATGGGAGCGTTAATTGCAGTTCTGAGAGCGTGCTGCTGAAGCATTTTATTTTTTGAATTAATTTGAGGGAGATACAACCTCCTTCCAAGAACTGTTTCAACATAACCTTGTGATTTTGCCTTTTCTTTGGTCTCCTCCATAAACCTCAAAACACCAGGATAGTTTTCAAAATAACCGTCTATGTATTGCTTAGCTTCAGTTCTAGAGACATCAATCTGCTTAGCCAAACCAAATGCGCTCATTCCATAAATCAAACCAAAGTTGATAGCCTTAGCCTTTCGACGCTGATCCTTGGTAACCATTGAAATATCAGTTCCAAAAACTTGTGCAGCTGTAGAGCGATGAACATCTTCGTTATTATTAAATGCCTCAATAAGGTTTGAATCTCCTGAGATATGCGCCATAATTCTTAATTCAATTTGGGAATAGTCGGCAGCAAGAATAACATTCCCCTTATCAGCAATAAATGCCGACCTGATTTGTGCGCCTTGCTCTGTTCTAATTGGAATATTTTGAAAATTTGGCTTTGAAGAGGAGAGCCTTCCAGTAGCAGTCACTGCTTGATGATAGGACGTATGGAGACGGCCAGTTCTTCGATTTATTTGCCTTGGTAGTGCCTCAAGATAAGTTGAATTAAGCTTCGTTAAGGTTCTATAGGACATAATCAAGTCAACGAGCGGGTGATCCAATAACTTTAATGCCTCTTCATTTGTTGAGGGCTGTCCTTTTGCTGTTTTCTTTTTAGGTTCAAGCCCAAAACCTTCCTCGCTAAACAAAATTTGTTGAATTTGTTTTGGTGACTCAAGATTAAATTCATCTCCTGCAATCTCATGTGCCTTAGTTTGAATTTTTATCATTTCTGCCTTAATCTCATTTTGCTGATTTAATAGAGACATTTCGTCAAGCAATGCGCCATTCCTCTCTAATCTCAACATAACCTTAATTAAAGGAAGCTCTATAGTCTTATAAAGCGCTAATAATTTAGGAAAACTCTGAAGCTTTGACTCAAATAAATTATTAAGCTCATTGGTGACAATGACATCTTCACATGCATAAGGCATAGCATCTTCAATGCTAACTTGATTGAATGTCAGTTGTTTTTTACCACTTCCAGCTACATCTGAATAATGAATAGTTTCATGGCCAAGATAATGAAGTGCAAGATCATCCATATTATGACGACTCGCAACTGAATCTAGACAATAGGATTTAACCATCGTATCGTCTTTAATGCCATTAAGGTTAATATCTACGTTAGCTAAAACATGGGCATCATACTTTAAATTTTGACCAATCTTGCCAATTGACGAACTTTCCAAAATGGGCTTCAGAGATGACAAAACATCCTGTCTTTTTAACTGAATTGGAGCATCCAAATAGTCATGAGCAACTGGCAAATAATAACTATTTTTTTCAACTAAGAATACAAATCCAACTATTTGTGCCTCCATATAATCGAGACTATTGGTCTCCAAATCAAAAACAAAAGATTCACTTGAGGAAAGTTTTGATAGTAAGCTCTCAAAACCATCTTCGCTCAGAATCAGCTCTTTTGTGTAATCTTCTAAAGACAATTTTGAATCAATACTCTCAACCTTATCTTTTTCTTGATCATTTTCAACAGATTCCTTTACTTTAGATGCTCTCTGATCATCTAATTGTTTTAGCCACATAGAGAAACCATACTCTTTATAGAGCGCTATCAATTCTTCAGTATTTTCTCCAGGCTCATCATCAAAAATATTAAAAGGTAATTCCACATCAAATTTTAGTTTCACTAATTGATAAGAAAGGTCTAACAAATCAAAAGACTCCCTAAGCTTTTCACCAACTTTTCCACCAATTTTTTCTGCATTAGCTTTGACTCCATCTATATCATCATAGAGTTCAAGCCATTTTGCAGCAGTCTTTGGGCCAACACTAGGAACACCTGGAATATTGTCAGAGGAATCCCCAGTTAGTGCCAATAAATCAAGAATTTGATTGGGCCTTACACCCATTTTTTCTTTAACATCGCCCTCAGAAAAGAGCTTCCCCTTCATATCTAATTGCTTTACATTGCCACCTACCAACTGGAAAAGATCTTTATCGCCGCTAGCAATGATAGTTTCAATGCCTTTATCATTTGCAAATTTTGATAAAGTAGCAATCACATCATCAGCCTCAACCCCCTCTTCACATAAAAAGTGAAAGCCCATAGCCCTTACAATTTTATATAAGGGTTCAATCTGTACAATTAGGTCATCGTGAGCTGGGCTTCTATTTGCCTTATATTCAGGAAAAATTTCATGGCGAAAGTTAGTGCCTTTTGAATCAAAGACCATGATCAGTTTTGCTCCTTGATATTTTCTTTGTAAATGCTTGATTGCATTGACAACTCCAAACATAGCACCTGTAGGAAAGCCACTATCATTAGTAAGGTTTTGAGAAATAGTCGAAAAATAGGAACGGAATAAAAATGCTGTTCCGTCTACTAAAATGAGAGGTGAATTCATATCTAAATTTTACATCTAAACTTGGGTTTAATTCTTTGAAACTGGATTAAGAGTTTATTATTCCTATGTATTTATTTTGGGCTTGAAAGTAAAAATTGTTAGATAAAATATACTGATGCAAGACACACTCATCACTGTCAACAATATAAGCCTCAACCACAATGGAAAAAATATACTTGATGATGTCAGTTTTAAACTTCATCAGGGTGAGTTTATAACGCTTATTGGACCAAATGGTGCAGGAAAAAGCTCTTTAATTAAAATTTTACTAGGTGTCATTAAACAAGACTCTGGTAATGTATCTTTCAATGACAAGGTAAGGCTTGGCTACACGCCACAAACCTTCACTGCTAACCCTTACATACCCATATCTGTCAAGGATTTTCTGACTTTAAACCAGAAATTAGAATCAACATTTATGCAACAAACTTTTGATTTGACAGGTATAAACGAATTATTACAATTACCTTTAAAAAATCTTTCTGGTGGTGAATTGCAGAAAGTTTTATTGACTAGAGCCTTACTCAATAAACCTAATATCTTAATACTAGATGAGCCTGCACAAAATTTAGATGTTGATGGACAAATGCAGCTATACAAACTCATCCAAGACATTCATCAACAGCAGAATTGTGCAGTTTTGATGGTGTCTCATGATCTCCATCGAGTTATGAAGGAATCGACTCAAGTTCTGTGTTTGTATCACCATATCTGCTGTGAAGGCCTTCCAGAATCGATTTTAAAAGATGAAAAATTTAATGACCTCTTTGCAGATCAAATAAATGACTTAATGGCAACATATGAACATCATCATAATCACCATCATGAGCATTAGATAATTTCAATTCATTTGTAAATGATATAATCCCCCCTTTTTTTTAAGTTAAAAATATGAAAGAAATTATTGAATCGGCTTTCGAAGACAGAAATCATTTGACACCTGATACTGCAAGTTCTGAAGTCAAAGAAGCTGTCAATGAAGCAATACATCTTCTAGACTCAGGAAAAGCAAGAGTAGCCGAACAAAAAGGAGTAGGCAATTGGCAAGTCAACGAATGGTTAAAGAAGGCAGTCCTTCTCTCATTCAGACTAGCTGATAACGTGCCGATGGCTGCTGGATTTACTCAATACTATGACAAAGTACCCTCTAAATATGCCGCTACAACTGAAAAGGAATTTCAAGCTTCCGGCGTTAGGGTGGTTCCCCCAGCAACAGCAAGAAGGGGGTCATATGTTGCCCCTAATACTGTTTTAATGCCTTCTTATGTCAATATAGGTGCCTATGTAGACTCAGGAACAATGGTTGATACCTGGGCAACTGTTGGCTCATGTGCTCAAATTGGAAAAAATGTTCATCTTTCAGGTGGTGTCGGTATTGGTGGTGTTCTAGAACCGTTGCAAGCCGCTCCAACAATCATTGAGGATGATTGTTTTATTGGTGCAAGATCTGAAGTTGTTGAGGGAGTCATTGTTGAGGAAGGGGCAGTTATATCTATGGGCGTTTATATTGGTCAATCAACGAAAATATTTAATCGAATGACTGGTGAAGTGACTTATGGTCGAATTCCAGCCGGATCAGTCGTTGTTTCAGGCAACTTGCCTTCTTCTGATGGCAGCTACTCACTTTATTGTGCAGTTATAGTTAAACAGGTGGATGCTAAGACACGCTCCAAAGTCGGAATTAATGAGCTTCTTAGAGGTATTTAAACTTACCTTTTTCGGATAATAAAAAACCCGCGCAAAGGCGGGTTTTTTATTGAACTATTAAGCTATGTTACCTTGTAAAGATTTTATAAATTAACCCCGCTGCAATAAGTCCTACCAAGTTAGCAGAGCCCATCGCGCTAATAATTTCAATCAAGCTGCCAGTTACATCGCCAGGAAGGAATGCAGCATCGGCGCCAAAGATTATTTGAACAACTACAGCAAGTGCGATTACAGCAACGCCTGCTTCAGTCAATTTTTTTGCCCAACCAATTACGTTGTCTAACATATCTTCTCTCCATTTGTTTAAATAAAACCAGCATCACTACCGATTGATGGACTTTTTATAGTATCAATTTAGTTATGTCAAGTTTTCTGAGTTGCATTTTTGGGAAAAAACCCTCAATCTGTTGCATTAATAGGACTTAAGCGTCCAAAAAGAAATATTTCAAAATAAATAAAAAACCCGCCTTACGGCGGGTTTTTTATTGAGTTAATATGGAATGTTTACTTGGAAAAGATTTGGTATAACAATCCAGCTGTGACCAATCCAACTAAGCCAGCAGCACCAAGTGATCCAATCAAACCCATAAGAGTAGCGACAACATCACCAGGAAGGAATGCCACGCTTGAACCAAAGATTACTTGTACTACGATTGCAAGTGCTACAAGACCTACACCTGCTTCAGTTAATTTTTTTATCCAATTAGTTACATTACTTAACATATTTTCTCTCCATTAATTATAAAGATAACCAGCATCTTTGCCGATTGGTGCACTTTTTATAGTAACGAAAACTGAGTGTCAAGTTTTATTGATGAAAAAAAACTAAAAATTAAGCAAAAATGGCTATAAAAAGCCAAAAAGTTGCAAAAAAACAACAAAAATTAGTCTTAAATTGCTACTGACAAGAAAATCCCTGCAAATGCAGTCATACCAATGTAATTGTTATTAATAAAAGCCTCGAAATAATGCTCATTTTGACGTTTTTTTATCAAAAACTGGTGATAAATCATAAAAAAACAAATAATAATTAATGAAAAATAGTAAATTTGTCCCAAATTAAAGAAACTTCCAATACTTAAAAAAATCAAAATAAGAAGAATTTGAAGGAAGGCAATAACTATATGATCATATTTTTTAAACAAAATTGCTGTCGATTTCACGCCAATTTCTATATCTTCATCACGATCTGCCATAGCATAAAGCGTATCGTAAATGAGAGTCCAGACTACCGAAGCAATAAAAATAAGCCCAGCCTCCATCGGTAAAGTGTTAGTTTGTGCTGCGAAAGCCATTGGAATGCTCATTCCAAAAGCTGCCCCTAAAACCAATTGAGGGAGATTGGTCCACCGTTTTGTAAATGGATAAATCGTGGCAAGTCCAACAGCAATAAGGGATAGCTTAATCGTTAATAAATTTGTTTGAAGCACTAAAACTAATGCTAAAGTCACCAGAACTGCAAACAATATTAACGCTGACTTTGGTGAAATCTCTCCGGATGTTAAGGGTCTCTTTTGTGTTCTTGTGACGTGTTTATCAATATTTCGATCCGCATAATCATTGATTACACATCCTGCGTATTTCACTTGTAGTTGGGTTTGTAAAAGTAATTGTCTTTGCATGCAAAAATAACCGCTTTAAGCCTTTCTTTTTCATAAACTGATCGAAAGCCGCATCACCATACTTATTATCTTGTGCTACAGGATGACCAGCAAACTTAGCATGTACACGAATTTGATGGGTTCTTCCAGACTCGATAAGAACATCTACCAGTGAGGCGCTAAACTCCCCTAACTCAAAGTTCTTAACAGGGTGAAAGTGACTGACTGAATTCTTACCTTTCGAATCAATCACACTGTATCTAGAGTTTTGATAAATTGGTGCATCAACTGTATGTTTCTTTTTGCTCCAAATATTCTTTACCAATGCAGTATATCTTTTTTCTAATTGATGGTTAAGTAGCTGTTCATGCAATGACTTAAGAACAGATCTTTTTTTAGCAAGAATCAAGCATCCAGAGGTGGCACGGTCCAATCTGTGAACAAGTTCAATCGGCTCTTTATATCTTGATTTAAGTGCCTCAATGATACCAAGACTAATCCCACTCCCACCATGAACAGACATCCCATGACTTTTATTGATTACCATCAAACCTTTATCCTCATATAGAATTGAAGAATCTAGAGATTGTAAAAGCCCTTCAGAGGGCCTTATTTCTTTTTCTGTTGAGGTTCTAATCGGGGGTATTCGAATTATATCCTCGGCTTTAAGCTTATAATCAGCCTTTTTTCTTCCCTTATTAATCCTAACCTCGCCTTTTCTAATGATGCGATAAATCCGAGATTTTGGAACACCTTTGAGCTGCTTAATTAAATAATTATCAAGTCTTTGGCCCACAGAAAAATCATCAACAGTTATAAACCTAGGGGCATCATGATTAGTCATATTTTTAAGAGAAAAACAACTGGTTGAAGTTTTGAGTCGTGACTCTGGCAATCTCTGCAACACTCGAATTTCGAATCTCAGCAAGTTTCTCAGCTACATAGTAAGTGTAGGCCGGGCTATTTGGCTTACCTCTGTATGGCACAGGTGTTAGATAGGGGGAGTCTGTCTCAATCAGAATGCGATCAGATGGAATTTGTTTTGCTACCTCTCTCAAATCTTGAGCACTTTTAAAGGTAATAATTCCAGAAAAAGAAATATAAAACCCTAAGTCAAGAGCTGCTTTTGCAGTCTCCATATCCTCAGCAAAACAATGCATTACACCTTTTTTAGCTCTCTCGCTTGAAAGTATTTCAATAGTGTCATCTTTTGAATCTCTCATATGAATTATCATTGGCTTGCCAGAATCATTTGATGCAGCAATATGTCTTTTAAACCTATCTCTCTGCCAATCAGCTTGATCCTTTTTTACATGAAAATAATCTAAACCTGTCTCACCAATCGCAATGACTCGATCACTCTGAGCATACTCTAATAGCTCTTTAACAGATGGTTCTTTGCAGTGCATTTCTGTAGGATGAACTCCAACAGATGCAAAGATATTGGAATAAGATTTTGACAGATTATGAACTTGATCAAAATGCTCTAAATCAATACAAACACAAAGAAACTTAGTTACTGAAAGTTCGCTCGCATGTTCTAACATGGACTCAATACTCCCACCAAATGCATCCAAATCTACACGATCAATATGGCAATGGGAGTCAACTATTTGCATAACAAAATTATATATTAATTTCTAAAAGTGTTCTCTTATCTGATACGTATGGAACCCTCAAGGAATGAGCCTTATAGTTAACTTTTTGAAGGTTTTCTTTGTTTAAATTATCGCCCTTCATAAGTAAATACCTTCCATCACTTGAAATAAGGTGCCGAGTTTTCTCTATTGTATCAATGGTAGATGAAAAAGCTCTTGATACGATTTGTGGAAATGATTCATCATAATTAAAACTTTCAACCCTATCATTAATGACGGTTAAATTATCTAATGAAAGCTCAGTCTTAACCGTCTGCATAAATCGACACTTTTTTCCAACACTATCAATTGTGAAGACGTTAGTATTCGACCTCATAATTGCAATCACAATTCCAGGTAAGCCTGCTCCCGAACCAACGTCTAGAAGCAGACCAGGACTAATAAAAGGGACTATTGAAAGACTATCCAAAAAATGTTTTTTTATTGATTCAATTGGATCACGAATTGCGCTAAGGTTATAAACTTTATTCCATTTACCTATAAGTTCATGATAAGCGAGTAGCTGATCAGTCTGATGCTCCGAAAGTGTTAAATCCATTATCTCTGCACCCTCACAAAGTAACTTCTTTAGATTACTCACGAATGCGTCTTATAGGTCTTTAGAAATACAAGTAATATCGAAATTGATGCGGGAGTAACCCCTTGAATCCTACTAGCTTGTCCAATAGTTTCAGGCTTATACTGATTCAACTTTTGTCTTACTTCGTTTGATAATGCTTTAATTTCGCTATAGTCAATATCAGGAGAGAGCTTTGTACTCTCATTTTTACGATATTTTTCAATTTCGTCCAGCTGTCTTTTAATATACCCCTCATATTTGATTTGATTTTCAACTTGCTCAATAATGAGTTTATCTTCCAAAAATGGCTGGGCACTCTCAATCTTACTAAGTAATTTATAATTGATATTTGGTCTTTTAAGCAAAGCCTCCAAGCTATATTCATGGTTTAACTTAATCCCAAGAACTTCTTCAGCTTGTTTATCATCAGATTGAATCCAAAAAGACTTTAAGCGTTTTTTTTCGAGAGACACCTGCTCATACTTTCCATTAAAAGACTGCCAGCGATTATCGTCTATAAGGCCTAATTCTCTTGCTTGGGGTGTTAACCTTTCATCTGCATTATCTTCTCTAAGTAATAATCGGTATTCTGCCCTCGACGTAAACATACGATATGGTTCTGTTGCACCTTTAGTTGTCAAGTCATCAACCATGACACCAATATAAGATTCATCTCTCTTAGGAATCCATGCACTTTTTTCTTGCACCTGAAGAGCCGCATTAATTCCTGCAAGCAACCCCTGGGCTGCAGCCTCTTCATATCCAGTGGTACCATTGATCTGTCCAGCAAAAAATAATCCGGATATTTTCTTAACTTCTAAAGTCTGTTTTAAACCCCTAGGGTCAAAAAAATCATATTCAATCGCGTAACCAGGACGGATTATCTTTGCCCTTTCAAAACCTTTGATCGAGTTAACAAATTCCTCCTGCACCTCATAAGGCAATGAAGTAGAAATACCATTTGGATAAACCTCGTGAGTAGTTAACCCTTCTGGTTCAACAAAAATTTGATGGGAATCACGTTCTTCAAACCTAACAACCTTATCTTCTATAGAAGGACAGTATCTTGGACCTACACCCTCAATTTTGCCACTAAAAAGTGGTGAGTCTTTCAACCCATTATTAATAAATTCGTGAGTTTTAGAGTTTGTATGTGTAATAAAGCATGGGATCTGTTCAGGATGATCAGAAGCTTTGCCCATAAATGAAAAGCTTGGTAGTGGGGTATCGCCTTCTTGTTTTTGAAGAACATTGTAGTTAATTGTTCTACCGTCCAGTCTTGGCGGGGTTCCAGTTTTAAGCCTTCCAACACCTAAATCATAAGATCTTAATCTCTTAGATAAAATATTTGCAGGGGCATCTCCAGCCCTTCCTCCCTGATAGTTTTGCTGACCAATATGAATGATTCCGCCTAGAAATGTACCTGAAGTCAAAATAACCTTATCTGAAAAAAACTCAAGGCCCATTTGTGTAACTACACCTTTGACCCTGTTATTTTCTAGAATTAAATCATCTACTGGCTGCTGAAATATTGTCAGATTCTCTTGGTTTTCTACTCTCTTCCTAATTTCTGCTTTATACAACAGTCTGTCTGCTTGAGCTCTCGTAGCTCTAACTGCAGGACCTTTTGATGCATTAAGAGTTCTAAACTGTATACCTGATAAGTCTATAGCTTCAGCCATGGAGCCGCCCATTGCATCAATCTCTTTTACAAGGTGTCCTTTTCCAATCCCGCCAATGGCTGGATTGCAGCTCATTTGTCCAATAGTCTCTATGTTATGAGTAATCAACAATGTGTCTACACCCATTCGAGCTGAAGCAAGTGCAGCCTCAGTTCCAGCATGGCCGCCTCCAACAACAATTACAGGGTAATACTTACTTTGTTTCATTTTTTACATAAGTCCAAATCAAAAGACCCGATAAATCGGGCCTTTTATTATACGCATTCAGGCTATGGCCTGATAAATTTAGTCTTAGACCAAGATTAAAGCTCTATTAATACTTATAGCCTGCCTCAAAGAGAGTCTCTTGAGATGATGGCTGAGAACCAGCAACATAATCCCCTTTAGAAGCCTCTGAATTAGCTTGACATCGAGCTAATAAAGCTTTTTGACCAGCTTCTATATCTTCACCCTTCCATGCTTGCAAGCAAGATTGTTGAAGTGCTCTTCCATAAGAGAACGTTAGACTGGTAGCACTCTTATTCTCTATACTGTTCATCGTGTTCAAATAAACAGAAGCGTCTTCCTCAGTTAGACCTCCAGATAAAAACATAATTCCTGGAACCGCTGCAGGCACACATCGATTCATTGTCCTCACGGTCATCTTGGCAACCTCTTCAGACCCAGCTTTATTTTTATTATCCGCTCCTGAAACTGTCATGGAAGGCTTCAATAATGTGCCTTCTAAAAATACATTGTTTTCAGAACAAGCCTTATAAACCTCGACAAGAACTTTTTCTTGAACTTCAGCTGTTTTTTCAATGGTGTGATCACCATCCATTAGAATTTCAGGCTCAATAATTGGAACCAGACCAGATTCCTGACAAATCTTTGCATATCTTGCAAGGCCCCATGCATTCTCTTTAATTGCTAGATCCGTAGGGCAACCATCTGCAGTAATTTGAAGAACTGCACGCCATTTTGCAAATCTAGCTCCCTGTTTATAATACTCAGCAGTTCTTTCAGCAAGACCTTCAAGACCTTTGCACCAAGTTTCAACTTCGTGTCCTCCAGCCAACGGGCTGAGGCCTTTATCAACCTTAATGCCAGGAATAATGCCCAACTTCTTTATTTTAGAAACCATCGCTTCACCGTCCAGATGGTTTTGATAAAGCGTCTCTTCAAAAAGAATTGCACCACTGATAAATTCCCCAAGGCCTTCTGTTGTAAAAAGCATGCCACGGTATGCCTGGCGGTTTTCTTCAGTGTTTTCTAAATTAATTCCTGCAAGCCTCTTTCCGATAGTTGGAGTGGATTCATCCACTGCAAGCAATCCTTTACCTCTAGCAGCAAGTTGATTCGCTGTTTGCCTTAACTCTTCTTGATTATTTACCATAATATTCACCTTTTTATTTTCTATTAATAATTTCCATCACCAACACGTAAAATTTTCATCAGGTTTGTACCGCCTGATTTATCTTTATGCATCCCCTTTGTAAGAATAACTATATCTTTATCGACAACTACTGATTTTTTGAGAAGAATTTCTATAACCTTGCTATTCACATCATTCCAATCGTCTGCACTGTTTTTTTCAATGTAACAAGGATAAACACCTCTATAAATAGTTACTTTTTTTAATGTTTTGTAGTTATCAGACATCGCAAAAATTGAAATATTTGAACTAATTCTTGACATCCAAAGAGCCGTTTTGCCTGTTTGAGTAAGAGTTGCAACTACTTTTGCTCCAAGATGGTTAGCTGCATACATTGAACTCATTGCTATAGTTTCATCAATACCCTCAAAATCTTCATGAAGCCTATGGTGAGAAACTTTTGCAGTTGGGCTCTTTTCAGCCTCAATGCAGACATCACTCATTGTCTTAACTGCCTTAACAGGATTCTTGCCTACAGCAGTCTCTGCAGAGAGCATAACTGCATCTGTACCGTCAAGGACAGCATTGGCTACATCAAAAACCTCAGCTCTAGTTGGTATAGGACTAAGAATCATCGATTCCAGCATTTGAGTAGCAGTGATCACAAATCTATCATTAGCTCTTGCTAACAATATTAAACGTTTTTGTTGAGCTGGCAATTGTGGATCTCCAATTTCAACACCTAAGTCACCACGTGCTACCATGATTCCGGCAGCTTCTTGAATGATTTCAGTAATTACTTCATCCTGTAAAGATTCAGCTCTTTCAATTTTTGCGATAACGCTTGCATTAGAGCCTGCTTCCTCCAAAAGTCTTTTGGTTTCTCTAACATCATCAGCATTCACTGGAAAAGAAATTGCTACATAATCAGCGTCTGCTTTTGCAGCAGTAACAATATCTTGCTTATCTTTTTCTGTAAGAGCACTCGCACTCAAGCCGCCGCCACGTAGATTAATTCCTTTGTTATTAGAGAGGGTCCCACCTTGAATAACCTTGGTTTTGATTTTTTTTCCAGATATCTCATCTACCTGAAGAATTATTTTCCCATCATCGAGTAATAGCGTATTTCCAATACTCAAATCATTAGGAAGCTCTTTATATGCAAGACCAACTGAACCTTCATCACCATCGCTCTCAGGCAATCCAGCATCAAGAGTAAACTGACCGCCATTTTTGAGCTCAATCTTTCCTGATTTGAATGATGCAATCCTGATCTTTGGACCCTGCAAGTCCATCATCACCCCAATAAAAACATCATTCTCCTTTTCGTATTCTCTTACCTGAGCAATACGCGCGAGATGTTCTTTCTCATTATTATGCGAGAAATTAATACGCACAACATTAACGCCTGCATCCAATATCCCCTTTAAAACATCTGGTTCATCCGTGGAAGGACCTAGTGTAGCTAGGATTTTAGTTCTTCTTTTAATCATCAGTTGACTGAACTCTTTTCTCTAAAATCTCAACAACAGGCAGCTTTTTTCCCTCAAGAAATTCTAAAAAAGCACCACCTCCGGTAGAGATATAAGATATCTTATCTTCAATATTAAATTTATCCACTGCAGCCAAGGTATCTCCCCCTCCCGCGATTGAAAAAGCATCAGACTCTGCAATCGCTCTTGCTAACTCTTCAGTTCCCCTAGCAAACTGATCAAATTCGAACACACCTACAGGCCCATTCCATACAATTGTGCCTGCATTACGCATAATTTCACACAGCTCGGAAGTTGAGTTTGGTCCAATATCAAAAATCATATCATCCGGAGCCACTGCGCTGGCATTTTTACTTTCAGCAGTTGCAAATTCTGAGAACTCTTTGCCACATACAACATCGCCAGGAACAGGGATTTGACAGTGCTCCATTAATGACTGAGCTGTTGGAATTAAATCATGCTCACATAATGATTGACCAACACTATTTCCTTGTGCAGCAATAAATGTATTTGCAATACCCCCGCCCACCACAAGCTGATCAACAACCTTGGAAAGTGCGTCCAAAACTGTTAACTTTGTAGAGACTTTTGAACCTCCTACAATTGCTATCATTGGCCTCTTAGGATTATCGAGCGCCTTACCAAGTGCTTCCAACTCGCCCACTAAGAGCGGTCCTGCGCATGCTACTGGTGCAAATTTCGTTACACCATAGGTTGAGGCATGAGCCCTATGTGCAGTTCCAAATGCATCTTGAACACAGATATCACACAATGCGGCCATTTTTTTCGATAAAGCTTCGTCATTTTCTTTTTCACCCTCGTTAAACCTTACATTTTCACAAAGGACTACCTCCCCACTTTCTATCTCAATTCCATCAAGCCAATTAGACTCTAGTCTTACTTTTTGTCCTAGCAATTTTGAAAGATGCTCTGCAACAGGCTGAAGTGAGAATTTTTCTTCGAACTCTCCTGCGTTTGGCCTGCCAAGATGTGATGTGATCATTACTTTGGCTCCAGCCTTTGAAGCAGTGAGTATTGTTGGCAATGAGGCAACAATCCTTTTATCGCTTGTCACCTCACCGTTTTTAATTGGAACATTTAAATCTTGTCTAATTAAGACTCGTTTACCGTTTAAATCCAAATCGGTCATCTTAAGTAAATTCATCAAATGCTCCAACTAATTAGAAACAATTACTATTGCGAGATATGGCCTGCTAAACGGAGTAGATTGCATGTGTAACTGTACTCATTATCGTACCATGAAACCATTTTAACGAATGTATCGTCCATTGACATTCCAGCCTCTGCATCAAAAGTAGAGGCAAGAGGACTGCCAACGAAATCTGTTGATACAACCTTCTCATCGGTATAGCCTAAGACACCCTTCATTGAACCTTCAGACGCCGCTTTCATTGCCTCACAAATTGCATCATAGTCAGAGGCACTATTTAGTTCAGCAGTTAAATCAACTACAGACACATCAGAAGTAGGGATTCTAAAGGCCATTCCTGTTAATTTTCCATTAAGCTCAGGCAAAACTTTACCAACCGCCTTTGCTGCTCCAGTTGAAGATGGAATAATATTCTCTAAAATACCTCTTCCACCTCGCCAATCTTTCATTGATGGACCATCTACCGTTTTTTGAGTTGCTGTTGCAGCATGAACTGTTGTCATTAATCCCCTTTTTATGCCCCATTCATCGTTGAGGACTTTTGCGATAGGAGCCAAACAGTTAGTAGTACATGAGGCAGCCGAAATTATTGATTGGCCATCATAAGCGTCATGATTAACTCCGTATACAAACATCGGTGTAGCATCTTTTGAAGGTGCTGACTGTATAACTTTTTTTGCTCCTGCATCAATATGTGCTTGGCACCCCTCTTCTGTTAAGAAGAAGCCAGTGCAATCAATTACAAGATCTGCTCCAATATCGCCCCACTTAAGGTCTGCTGGATTTCGCTCAGCAGTTAGACGAATTTTCTTCCCGTCTATGACAAAATTATTCCCTTCAAGTACAACATCTTTACCAAACCTTCCATGAACAGAATCATATCTAAGCATGTAAGACAAGTAATCATTGTCTAGAAGGTCGTTAACTCCTACCACCTCTAGGTTATCAAAATCCTTATCAATTGCACGAAACACCATTCTTCCAATTCGACCAAACCCATTAATTCCGACCTTAATTGTCATCTTAAACTCCTAATAAAATAATTAACTTAAAACTCTATCAACTGTAGAAACTACATTTTCTACAGTAAAACCAAAATGTTTGAAGAGCTCGCCTGCAGGTGCTGACTCCCCGTAAGAACTCATTGCGACTATCCCTCCATCTAATCCAACATATTTATACCAAGACTCAGAAACGCCTGCCTCAATAGCAACTCTCTTGACTCCTGGCGTCAAAACTGAATCTTTATAATCTTGATCTTGTTCATCAAATGCATTTGTTGATGGCATCGATACGACTCGAACCTTTCTTCCAGTCATAGCTTTCGCCGAATCCATTGCAAGTGAAACTTCAGAACCGCTGGCAATGAGGATAACTTCAGGCTGACCATCGCAGTCTGAAAGAACATAACCCCCTTTTTCAATCTCTTTCAACTGAGCATCAGATCTTTCCATTGGTGTTAGATTTTGCCTAGAAAAAATTAGTGCTGTCGGTGCGTCGCCACGAAGCATGGCTACTTTCCAAGACACTGCTGATTCTATTGCATCACAAGCGCGCCAAGTTTGAAAATTTGGAATGACTCTCATCGTTGCAAGTTGCTCAACTGCCTGATGTGTTGGACCGTCCTCACCCAATCCTATAGAGTCATGAGAATAAACAAAGATGGTTCCAATCTTCATCATTGCTGCCATACGCAAAGCATTTCGCATGTATTCCATAAACATAAGGAAAGTAGCTCCATAAACTTTGAACCCTCCATGAAGGACCATGCCATTCATCATGACTGCCATTCCAAACTCTCTAACACCCCAAGAAATATAATTTCCATTGGGATTTTCAGAATTTACAAGAACGCTACCAGACCAATTAGTTAAATTTGACCCGGTTAAGTCTGCTGAACCACCAAACAACTCAGGGACAACAGGTCCCATAGCCTCAATAGCATTTTGTGATGCTTTTCTAGAGGCAATATTTGGCATATCCTTCTGAGTTTTGGCAATATATTCGTCCATCTTAGGGGAGAAATTTTCTGGTAATTTTCCGGCCATTCTTCTCTCAAACTCAGCAGCTTCTTGTGGGAAAGAAGCCCTATACGCCCTAAACCTCTCATTCCACTCCTCTTCAGCATTTTCACCCTCAGCCTTGTGATTCCAGCCATCATATATCTCTTGAGGAATCTCAAAAGGTTCGTAATTCCATCCAATATTTTTCCTTGTTAGCGCTATTTCATCATCACCCAAAGGAGCGCCATGACAATTGTGGGAGCCGGCTAGGTTTGGTGAGCCATAGCCAATAACAGTTCTCGTACAAATTAGAGTAGGCCTGTCATTAATAGCCTTTGCCTCAATAATAGCAGCATTTATAGCTTCTGGATCATGCCCATCAACATCGGCAATGACATGCCAGTTATAGGATTTAAAACGCCCAGGAACTCCTTTTTCCATCCAGTCACCAATATGGCCATCGATTGAAATGTCATTGTCATCCCAAAAGGCGATTAATTTTCCAAGTCCAAGTGTCCCTGCTAATGCGCAAGACTCATGAGACAAGCCCTCCATTAAGCATCCATCCCCCATGAAAACATAAGTGTTGTGATCTACAATAGAGTGACCAGGCTTATTAAACTGAGCAGCCAGTGTCCTCTCAGCAATGGCCATACCAACAGCGTTCGAGATGCCTTGACCCAAAGGACCTGTTGTAGTTTCAACACCATCTGCATATCCATACTCTGGATGACCCGGTGTTTTTGAGTGCAGTTGACGGAAATTTTTAAGTTCTTCGATACTCAAGTCATAACCAGTCAGGTGCAACAAAGAATAAATAAGCATAGAACCATGACCATTCGATAAGACAAAACGATCACGATCTGCCCAATTAGAATTCGACGGATTAAACTTTAAATGCTTATTCCAAAGCACCTCAGCAATATCTGCCATACCCATCGGCGCACCTGGGTGACCAGACTTAGCCCTTTGAACAGCGTCCATGCTCAAAGCGCGGATGGCGTTTGCTAATTCGAGTTGTGTAGCCATTATTAAAACCTATGAAAAATTGTGGACTCTAAATTATACATTTTTTTTCTGTCAACCCACTCTCAAAAGCCTGTATAAAGGCAACTTTGAGGAAAAAATATTCAATTGCAATATAGTATCATTATCATAATGTGATAAAAATAAGACACTAGATGTGAATGTCTAGTCCGTCTGGTTTTTTATGTATTAAAATTATACTTTTGGTGAAAAACTCTATTATTACATTTTGTGTCAAAAATAGCTGTCATCACTTCATATATCTATTTTAACGCTTCAAAAAAGGGGTCTCATGAATGAGAATGTAGTCTGGCTAAAAGATGTCGGCATGTCTGACGTTGAAAAAGTAGGTGGAAAGAATGCGTCGCTAGGAGAAATGATTAGTGGACTTGACTCTCAAGGCGTGAGAGTTCCTGGTGGTTTTGCTACAACTGCTGAGGCATTTGAATCTTTTTTAGAATATTCGGACCTCAAAAATAAAATTAACAAGCTTTTATCTGATCTAGATGTCACTAATATCCAAGAGCTTACGAAAACTGGTTTGTTAATCAGACAATGGGTTGAGGAGGCTCCATTTCCTGATGAGCTTTATCAATCAATTGTTGATAGCTATGAAAAACTTTCCAATGAATTAGGTTCAGACGTTACTTTCGCCGTACGCTCCTCAGCCACTGCTGAAGATTTACCTGAAGCCTCATTCGCTGGTCAGCAAGAGACTTATTTAAATGTAAGTGGTATTGAAGATATTCTAACTGCAGTTCGTAAAGTTTACGCTTCACTCTATAACGACCGTGCAATTTCTTATAGAGTTCACCAAGGCTTTGAGCATGAGATGGTTTCATTATCGGCTGGAATTCAACAAATGGTTCGAAGCGATATTGGCTCTAGTGGGGTGATGTTTACACTTGATACTGAGTCTGGATTCGACGAGGTTGTTTTTATTACCTCTGCATACGGACTCGGAGAAACTGTTGTTCAAGGGTCAGTCAATCCAGATGAGTTTTATGTGCATAAACCAGCCCTAAAGTCAGGAAGACCGGCAATTTTATCAAGAAGCCTTGGTTCCAAATTAATCAAAATGGTTTACGCGGAAGACAATTCCAGATCGCCTGTTGCAACGACAGAGGTTGATTACAAAGATCGACTCAAATTCAGCTTGAGTGACTCACAAATTGAAGAGCTTGCGCAGTATGCTATGAAAATCGAGTCTCACTATGGCAGAGCAATGGATATTGAATGGGCTCTTGATGGTGTGGATGGGAAATTATATATTGTCCAGGCCAGACCTGAGACAGTTAAGAGTAGACAAAGCACGCAAAATATTGAACGATATCAACTCCTTGAGACCTCTAAAATTCTCGTTGAAGGAAGAGCTATTGGGCAAAAAATTGGAACAGGAAAAACCAAAATTATTAATGATTTGTCAGAAATGGACTCTGTCAATCAAGGTGACATTCTAGTAACCGATATGACAGACCCAGACTGGGAGCCTGTTATGAAACGAGCTTCTGCAATCATTACAAATAGGGGTGGTAGAACCTGTCACGCAGCAATAATAGCCCGTGAACTAGGGGTTCCTGCAATAGTTGGCACAGGTAATGCAACTGAATTACTTCAAAATAACTCTGAAGTTACTGCATCTTGCGCTGAGGGCGATACTGGAAAAGTTTATCAAGGCAAATTGGATTTCGAGCATACATTTTCAGAAGTTGGTAACCTACCTGAAATTCCAGTAAAGATTATGATGAATGTTGGAAATCCTTCCCGAGCTTTTGATTTTGCAAGTATTCCCAATGCAGGTGTAGGACTTGCTCGGTTGGAGTTCATCATTAATAATACTATTGGTATTCACCCAAAAGCACTACTCCAGTTTGAGAGTATTCCTAGTGAATTTAAGGATGAAATTGTAAAAAGGACTTCTTGTTACAAGTCACCAGTTGACTTTTATGTTCAAAAACTGACTGAGGGCATTTCTACCATTGCAGCAAGTTTTGCTGAATCGCCCGTAATTATTCGTATGTCAGACTTTAAATCTAATGAATACTCTAACTTGTTTGCTGGTGAACTCTATGAACCCAATGAAGAAAATCCTATGATTGGATATAGAGGTGCATCGCGTTATATCTCCTCTGACTTTAGGGAATGCTTTGATCTTGAATGTCAAGCAATAAAAAACGTTAGAAACGAAATGGGGCTTAAGAATGTTGAAATCATGATTCCATTTGTTAGAACAACAACTGAAGCCTCGAAAGTTATTGACCTTTTAAAGGAGAATGGACTAGAGCGTGGTAAGGACGGCTTAAGAATAATTATGATGTGTGAACTCCCTTCAAATGCTGTGATAGCTGAAGAGTTTCTAGAGTACTTTGATGGATTTTCAATTGGCTCGAATGACTTAACACAACTGACACTTGGTATGGATAGAGACTCCGCTTTAATTGCTGATGGTTTTGATGAGAGAAATGCTGCAGTTAAAAGTATGATCACTATGGCAATAGATGCATGTCATAATAAGGGCAAATATATTGGTATTTGTGGTCAAGGTCCATCAGACCATATGGATTTTGCGGAGTGGCTTTTGGAGAAAGAAATTACTAGCATTTCACTTAATCCGGATACTGTGGTTGAAACTTGGAATAAGCTTGGCCAGCTTTAAATAATTCGACAAGTAATTATGCGAACTGTTTTTTTTATTTCTGATAGAACTGGTATTACAGCAGAAGCACTTGGAAATAGCCTTCTGACACAGTTCCCTGAAATAGAATTTAAGCGCATTAATTTGGCTTTTATAGATACACAGGAAAAAGCTCAATCAGCGGTATCACTTATCAATGAAGCCTCAGAAACTGATGGGCAACCCGCACTAATTTTTAGCACTCAAGTTTCTAGTGAATATCGTCATCTTCTCGAAGATAGTAGTGGAATTATGTTTGATTTTTTCGACACATTTATTTCACAACTTGAGAAAACACTTGAAACTAAATCATCACATGAAATGGGTCTATCTCATGGAGTAGGGAACAAAAACACATACTCTGGCAGAATAGATAGTATCAATTTTGCAGTGAATAATGATGATGGGCTCTCCACTAAACATTATGATAGTGCTGATATTATTCTTACAGGCGTCTCAAGATCAGGAAAAACACCTACATGTCTTTTTTTAGCACTTCAATATGGCATTTATGCTGCAAACTATCCTCTCATCGATGAAGACCTAAATTCTATTGCGATTCCAAGCGCTTTAAAACCATTTAAGCACAAGCTCTATGGTTTGACTATTAACCCAGTTAGGCTTCAAAATATTAGAGACGTGAGAAGGTCAAATAGCGGTTATGCTTCTATTGAGCAGTGCCGAAAAGAGGTTCGCAGGGCAGAAGATATATTTGTTCAAAATGACATCTCATTTATTGACACAAGTCATATATCTATTGAAGAAATTGCTGGCCGCATTCTCCAAAAAAGCAAGCTCGAAAGAAGATACTAGTCTGATAGTGAACCCAAGTCAATTAGGGTTCACTAATATTATGAAGCCTTTAAAACGTCTACAGCTACAATTTTGTATTCCGGGCATTTTGTCTCTTCATCAGTAACGCCACTTGTAACTTCGTTGATCAACACTTCAGGGAAATGAAAGGTTGTTCTGACAACACCCTTTTTAACTCTATCTGTAACCTCAACATCAAGTGTAATTTCACCTCTATCTGACTTCAATGTTGCGCGATCACCAGACGAAAGATCTTTAGCCTTAGCATCTTTCGGATTAAGCATGATTACATCCTTTGTTAATATATCAACATTTGATGTTCGCCTTGTCATTGTAGCGCAATTGTAGTGTTGAAGCTCTCGACTCGTTGTGAGAATAAATGGATACTCATTCTTATGCTTGGTCAGCTCCTCACTCTCTTTCCAATCATAATAATGGAACTTTCCTTTACCTCTCTTAAACTCTCCAATATGAAGAATTTGAGTATCTTCGCCTTTTTTATTAACCGGCCACTGAAGCCCCATTGGACTAGCACCTAGACCTTCCCAGGTAACTCCTTCAAAAAAGGAGACAACAGTAGACACCTCTTTAAGAACTTCAGCAGCATCATAATCTGGCTGATCAAAACCAAGTTTACGCATCATCTCAACGATGATTTGTCCATCTGTTTTAGTTCCTGGCAGAGGCTTTACAGCAGCATTGACCTGTTGTATTCTTCTTTCGGTATTGGTAAATGTTCCACTCTTTTCAAGGAAGGTTGTTCCAGGCAAAACCACATCAGCCATCTTCGCTGTTTCACTCATAAAGATTTCTTGAACAACTAGTAAATCTAAACTCTGCATTGCCTTAACAACGTGATGGGTATTTGGATCAGTTTGAACAACATCTTCGGCAAAAATCCATAATGCTTTCAATGAGCCATCTATTGCACCATCAAACATCTCAGGAATTTTTCTTCCTGGCGTGGTCGGAGTAGGAAGTCCAAGTTTATCCTCATAAAAATCTTGAACTTCTTTCTGATCCATCCATAAATAACCTGGTCCATGATGAGGTTGACAGCCCATATCAGCAGCGCCTTGAACGTTGTTCTGGCCACGAAGCGGGTTGACACCCACTCCAGGACGACCCACATTTCCAGTCATCATTGCAAGATTCGATATCAACATAACAGTCTTGCTGCCTTGCGAGTGCTCTGTTACCCCTAGACCATGAAACTCCATTGCATTATTAGCACTAGCATAAGCAAGCGCTACAGCCTTAACATCTTCCTTATCAAGACCACTAATTTCAGCCATCGCATCGACATCTAGCTCTTTTATTTGCTCAAGAAACTCTTCACCACCTTCGCAGCGATCCTGAATAAACTGATGATCTACTAATCCAGCCTCAACGATAAAATATTGAATCATATTCAAAACGGCTACGTTGGTGCCCGGTTTAAGCTGCAAATGATAATCCGCCATGCGCGCTAATTCGGTCCTAACTGGGTCAATAACAATGAGTGTGGCTCCAGACATTGCCTGCTGTTTAATTTTAGCTCCCGTTACAGGATGAGCTGCTGTTGGGTTTGCACCAATAACCAAAAGAAGATCAGCAAGAGGTATGTCCGCTGTTGAATTTGTTCCTGCGCCGGTTCCAAAACTCTGTTGCATGCCCCAAGCAGTTGGAGAATGGCAAACGCGCGCACAACAATCGATGTTATTCGTTCCAACAAGTTGACGAATCATCTTTTGAAACATATAGTTTTCTTCATTCGTACAGCGTGCAGAGGAAATCCCTGCAATCGCATCTGGGCCATGTTCAGATTTTATTGATTCAAACTTATCTTTAATAAAGTCCAGTGCCTCATCCCATGAGCAAGGTGTTAATTCACCATTTTTTCTAATTAGTGGCGATGTCAGTCTGTCTTCGTGATTATAAAATTTAAAGGCATAGCGCCCTTTTAGACAAGTATGACCAGCATTGACCGCATCTTGAGGAGCACGGATTGATAAAACCTCGTTACTTTTAACCGCTACCTCCAAATTACATCCCACTCCGCAATATGAACAAGTAGTTCTGACAGTCTTATCAGCTTCAATTGATTTAGATTGAAAGACATCAGAGATTGCTGAAGTCGGACAGGTTTGAGCGCATGCTCCGCATGAAACACAAGAAGAGTCTCCAAATAACATATCATTATCTGTTGTAATTCTCGACTCAAAACCTCTTCCGGTCATTGTAAGTGTAAATTGTCCTTGCACTTCATCACAAGCGCGGACACATCTCGAACAATTGATACACTTAGAGAGATCCATTCTCATATATGAGTGCGATAAATCTTTTTCACGATCGCAATGATTAGCTCCTTTTGCATATCGTATTTGTCTAACACCGACACTTGCTGCAACATCTTGAAGCTCACAATTACCATTCACCTCACAAGTCAAGCAATCTGGTGGATGATCACTCAGAACAAGCTCTACAATATTTTTACGCAGCTTCTTAACACTCTCAGAACCGGTATAAATTCGCATTCCAGGAGCTATTGGTGTATGACACGAAGCAACTGTTCTTTTAGGACCGTCTTCTGATTGTTGAACTTCTACAGAGCATACACGGCAGGCGCCATATGGATTCAGGTTATCATCATTACAAAGGGTAGGGATTATCTTTTCTCCAAGAGCTTTGTCCGTAAAAGCTAGAATTGAGGATGAGTCATCAAAAGGAAACTCAACGTCATCAATGAATACTCCTTGTGGTTTATCAGACATACTATTTCTCCATCAAAGGTTCAAACTCGTCACTACAGTGTTCGAGTAAATTTTTAATTGCAAGGGGAAGGCCACCACCTAAGGCGCACAGCGAGCCAACTTCCATTGTTTCTAAAAGGTCATGAATTAATTCTTCTGAGAATTTTTGAGTGCCATCTATAGCTGAACCCAACATTTCTTTTCCACGAGTTGATCCTAGGCGACATGGAAAGCATTTTCCACAAGATTCATGAGCTGTAAATGCAAATAAATGTTTTGCATACTCTACCGCAGAAAATGACCTAGGTATGCACACAAAACTTGCATGGCCAAGCAAGAAGCCAGCCTCAGCAAAGACCTCAAAATCTAAAGTTAAAGTCCTCAAAATATCAACTGGAACAATTCCGCCAAGTGGGCCGCCAATCTGAATAGCTTTAATATCCTCATTAAAGCCGCCACCAATATTATCGATGATGAATTCTAAGGAAGTCCCTAGATCAACCTCATACAAACCTGGATTATTGAAATGGCCATCAAGTGAAATCAACTTGGTTCCTAGAGACCTTCCGTTACCGATAGACTTATACGACTCGCTGCCAAGCTTAAAGATAGCAGCAACAGCGGCCAAACTTTCAACATTATTTACAACTGTTGGTTTTTTATATAGCCCCTCAACAACCGGAAATGGTGGCCTTACATCAACCTCAGCACGGCGACCTTCTATTGAGGCAATAAGCGCAGTCTCTTCACCACAGATATATGCACCTTGACCCTCAACCACACTCATATCGAAATCAAATCCACTTCCTAGAATGTTTTCACCTAAAAGACCCAAATCTCTTAATTTTGACAAAGTTTCATTGGTGATATCAATCGATTCAGGATACTCACCACGGATATACATAAAGCCTTGTTTTGAGCCAATGATATATCCACAGATAACCATACCAAATAAAACTTTGAGCGCCTGCTCCTCTAATAAATAACGATCAGAGTAAGCCCCTGGATCGCCTTCATCTGCGTTACACACAACTACTTCATCCTCAACCAAAAAAGAGGTATCTGAGAATGATTTCATTGTGTATGGAATACTTTTATGGTTGCCAGAGATAATATCGTCTAGCTGATTAATATCATCACCAGAATAATTCTCACCATTGTAATAAAAAGCGCTATTTTCGTAACATCTGCCCAGGCAAATCATTTCACCTACGCTATCTTCACCCAGCTTACTCTTAAGTTTTTGAGTAACATTCTCCTGTGTGCCTCTACACATGCAGGCGCTTCCAGTACAAACATAAGCTTTTTTATTTTTAAAATCTTCGCTCAAAAAATCATAGAAGCTTTTTGTACTATGAATTGTTGACACGCCAAGGTTATACTCACCTGCAAGTTGAGCGTCGGTTGTTTCATTTGGGCTTACAGATATTTTGCCAAACAAACTATTTTTATCGTCTTTTTTACCCGAAAGTAAACTAATGTTTCTGGACATTTATTCTCCGAAATTTTCACTGATACGCCAGTTACCAGTATAGATATTATATTTGTTTTTCTTAATAAAGCCAATTAATGTGATGTCAAATTTTGTTGCTAAATCAAGAGCCAAAGAGGTTGGTGCGCCAATTCCAACAATCATTCCAATACCAGACATCACTGCTTTTTGAATAATATCGAAACCCAAACGACCCGAGCACATTACAAACTGTTCTATTGGCTTTAGCATATCGTTACATCGAACATGCCCAATTAGTTTATCAAGGGCGTTATGTCTACCAACATCTTCAGCCAAATGCAAAACCTCACCTTGTTGAGTTAGTAAGGCGCTAGCGTGAACACCTCCTGTATTAGCAAACTGGTATTGCTCACCTTTCAGAATGTTTGGTAGTTTAGTAATTAAACCAATATCCACAATGGGGCCCTCTTTATTAATTTTTGGCTCATAAGCAATTTCAATGGCATTAAGCGTTCCCTTGCCACAAACACCACAACTAGAATTCACCATAAAATGCCTTTGAAGATTCTTTAAATCTAAGTGATTTCCCTTCGTCAAAGTAACAACAAGAGAATTCTCGACATCATATTTTCCTTTATTTTTTCCATTGACCTCTATTGTATCAATGGCACCTTTGTCTTGAATAATCCCTTCAGAAAACAAAAGCCCACTGACCAAACTTTTATCGTCTCCTGGCGTTCTCATGGTAACCATGAGAGGCTCAAGAATCCATTCATTGTCCTTAAAATATCTAACGATTATCTCAAGTGGTTCTTCAATTGCAATACAGTCGCTTGAGTTGTCTCGAGTTAATCCCTCAACTCTATGGATCTCATAATTTACCGATCCGTCAGCATTCATAGTCTAAAACAACCCTTGAACTAAGCCATCCTTATCTAGGTGAATTTTATCCGCTGCTGGAACTCTAGGAAGGCCGGGCATTGTCATAATTGCACCACATACCACCACTACAAACTCTGCTCCCGCTGATAACCTAACTTCCCTAATTGAAAGCGAGTGTCCCGTGGGAGCACCAAGTAGCTGCGGATCAGTGGAAAAGCTATACTGAGTTTTAGCAATACAAACTGGAAGATTACCAAAACCGTTCTCTTGAAACCAGTTTAGCTTATCTCTGACTACTTTATCAGCCATAACCTCATCAGCCTGATAAAGCGTTTTAGCAATCGTCTCTACCTTTTCAAGAAGTGGTAGCTCATCGTCGTATAGAGTTTTGAACTGAGAGGCACCTGAGTCAGCTAACTTTGCAACCTTTTCAGCTAAATCAATCGCCCCATCACCGCCATGCTCCCAGTGACTCGTAACACTGACATCAACATTAAATTGCTTACAATAATCTCTTATTGCTTGAAATTCGGCCTCTGTATCAGATACAAATTTATTGATGCCCACAACCATTGGAACACCAAACTGGCTTAAGTTGCGTATGTGTCTACCGAGATTTGAACAGCCAGCAACGAGAGCCTCAACATTTTCATTATTCAAATCTTCTTTAGCAACTCCGCCTTGATGCTTTAGAGCTCTTACAGTCGCAACCAACACAACTGCATCTGGAGCTATTCCAGCCTTGCGACACTTAATGTCAAAGAATTTTTCAGCGCCTAAATCTGCACCAAAACCAGCCTCAGTAACAACATAGTCAGATAACTTAAGTGCGGTCTTTGTTGCTATAACCGAATTACACCCATGAGCAATATTTGCAAATGGGCCTCCGTGTATTAAAGCAGGATTACCCTCAAGAGTCTGAACAAGATTCGGTCTAAATGCATCTTTAAGAAGCACAGTCATTGCTTTGTGAGCATTGATTTGTTTTGCTCTGACTGGCTTCATCTCTCTGGTGTATGCAATAATAATATTTCCGAGTCTTTTCTCAAGTTCTTTCAAATTCTGAGACAGACAAAAGATAGCCATTACCTCAGATGCCACTGTTATATCAAAGCCGTCCTCTCTTGGATATCCATTCGTTGAGCCCCCAAGCGAGGAAGTAATTGTTCGAAGCGATCTGTCATTCATGTCAACAACTCTGCGGAATGCAACTTTTCTACTGTCAATCTTATTAGAGTTGCCCCAATAAATATGATTGTCAATCATTGCAGATAGAAGACTGTGAGCAGAAGTTATTGCATGGAAGTCACCAGTAAAGTGCAGGTTAATATCTTCCATTGGAATCACCTGAGCATGTCCACCTCCAGCAGCACCGCCCTTCATTCCAAAACAAGGACCTAAACTTGGTTCACGAAGACAAACGGTTGTCTGCTTTCCAATTTTATTTAGACCGTCGGTAAGGCCCACTGAGGTAGTTGTCTTTCCCTCTCCTGCAGGGGTTGGAGTAACCGCAGTAACAAGAATAAGCTTTCCATCCTTATTTTTTTGGACACCATCAATTGCATTCCAAGAAATTTTAGCCTTATCATGGCCAAAAGGAACAAGGTCCTCTTTAGCAATGTTGAGCTTTGCTCCAATGTCATTAATGTGCTCACCAGAGACTGCTCTCGCAATATCAATATCCGTTTTATACTCGCTCATTTCTTCTCCTAATTGCGCTATAAATCAAAAAATAAAGAAATAAGTCCGCAACCAAACGTATTTATTTGATGGCAAAAACTTATTTTCTTCGTAAATTTATCTTTGCAGATATTATCTTACAAATTTGATCAACTATAAGTAATTAAATTCATAATAGCTTGAATTTTAGTCAATATGAAATTTATAAATACTAAATATTTGAGTCTTCAAAACTATCCTTACGCTCCTTGATATATGCCAGTAGAGCCTCATCAATTGCTGGATCAAGTGGCGGTGGTTGATATTCTGCAAGCATTTTTTTAAAAATGCCATTGGCAATCGTTGCAGTATCTCTAGAGCCATCCTGAACCCATTGCTCAAAGCTATTGTCATCAAGAACATCTGACATATAAAAAGCCGTTTTGAAGTTCTTCTTTGTATGCTCACAGCCCAAAAAGTGTGACTGAGGTCCGACCTCTTTTATGGCATCCATTGCTTGACCATTTTCACTCATATCCACACCTTCTACTGATACCCTCATCATGCCTGCTTGATCAGCATCCATAATGAATTTTTCATAACTCATGCACAATCCCCCCTCGAGCCATCCAGCAGTGTGAAGATTAAAATTAACACTCGAATTAATGGTTGCTTGTATTGTATTGGCGGCCTCATATCCTGCTTGAGCATCTGGCATTTTTGCAGCGTTAAATCCGCCACCACTTCTAAATGGAACCCCTAGCCTTCTTGCAAGAGCCCCAGCGATATTCATCATATGTCCAGCCTCTGGAGTTCCAAAGTTAGGCGCTCCTGACTTCATTGACATTGCAGTTACAAAATTTCCATAAATAACAGGCGCTCCTGGCCTCACAAGCTGAGCAAAAGCCATCCCCGCCATGCCCTCAGCAAGGCTTTGAGCAGCCACCCCTGCTGCTGTGGTTGGAGCCATAGCACCAGCGACGATAAATGGAGTGATGATAGTGGCTTGATTGTTTCTAGCATAAACTTTAAGTGCACCGAGCATCGTAGCATCAAAAGACATCGGAGAGCTTGCATTAATTAAGCTAACTAAAACGCAGTTATTATCGACAAATTCATCTCCAAAGACGATCTTAACCATATTGACACTATCTTGAGCTCTTTCAGCTGCAGTCACTGAACCCATAAACGCCTTGTCAGAATATTTAATATGGCTATAAACCATATCAAAATGTCTCTTATTTACAGGGAGGTCTACTGGCTCACAAATTGTCCCTCCAGAATGATGGAGATTGTCTGACATATAGGCAAGCTTAACAAAATTTCTGAAGTCTTCTATCGTTGCGTATCGTCTTCCTTCATCAAGGTCATGAACAAAGGGAGGCCCATATGCTGGCACCAAGACCATATTATCGCCACCAATTTCAACGCTTCTCTCAGGATTCCTTGCATGTTGAGTAAACTGCTTGGGAGCTGACTCTTGAATTATTTTCCTGCACATACCTCTAGGAAATCTAACTCGCTCTCCTTCAATACTCGCTCCAGCAGCTGCAAGTATATCTAAAGCCTCTTGATCCTCTGAAAAAACAATTCCAACATCTTCTAAAATTGTGTCTGCATTTTGCTCAATAATACTGAGCTCTTCATCATTTAAAATGCTGTAGTGAGGAATCTTTCTCTTGATATAAGCTGGGGCTTTAGGAATCTCTTGAACATCAGCGTCCTCATTTACCTTTCTTCTTCTTCGTCTCTCTCTAGCCACTGTTAAATCTCCTCTAATTAAATTCTAAGATACTCGCCTTCTGCGCCTAACTTTATTTATTTTTTGTTCTTTTACTGGTGACACACTAAACTTCATTGCATCAACAAAATATTCTTGAAATTTTGACTCTGTTGCAGTTTCAATTTTTACAACTTCATCAACCGCATCGATAATTGTTTTTCGTTTGTTGATATCTAATAGCGCAGCACTTGCGCCAACCCCAGCTGCATTTCCAACTGAAATTATCTTTTCTTCTGTTGAGGTTGGAATAATATCTAAAAGAGCAACATATCTCGGGTCAAGGTGAGCACCAAACGCACCAGCCAATAAAACTTTATCAAACTCCGTACAATCAAGATAATCCATTAAGATTGAAACGCCAGCCGATAGTGCTGCCTTGGCGAGCTGAATGGAGCGGATATCAACTTGCTCAATGTAAATTGATTTATCGCCCTGGTCAACCAACAAAAATCTGGTTGTGTTACCTTTTTTAGAAAATAGCTCAGGCGCTTTGGATTCTACAAAAAGTCCACTTTGATCGATTATCCCAGCCTCCGCAAAAGCTACAATTGCTTCAATTATTCCACTACCACAAATTCCAACCGCCTTCATTTGGACCAATTCAAAATCTGGCTCATCTGACCATGCATCACAACCGATTACCTTAAAGCGAACTTTCAACGTTTCTTTATCGATTCTGACTCTTTCAATTGCCCCATAGGTCGCCCTAACTCCAGAACTTATCTCTGCACCTTCAAATGCTGGACCAGTAGGGGATGATGTGGCATAAACCTTGCCATTTTTTGAAAGCATTATTTCTGCATTTGTTCCAATATCAACTAGAAGAGCTGTTTCGGATTTCATAATATCCATCTGACTCAAATAAGCTGCAGCAGTGTCTGCCCCAACGTGACCAGCTATCAATGGTAAGAATGACAATCTTGTTTTTGGATATAGATCGAAATCCAAATCTTTTGCATCAACATCAAGCCACCCTCTAATTGATAGTGTAAATGGAGCTTGACCAAGTTCTACAGGCGATATTCCAAAAAATATATGATGCATGATTGGATTACCAACCAGAACAACTTCTAATAATTTATTCCAATCAACTTCTAGATTTTCGCAGGCCTCATGAAGCATTTCAGTAATTTTTGTTCTAACAGCTATTGTTAGTTTTTCGTCACCACCTTTATTCATCATTACATATGAAACTCTACTCATTAAATCTTCGCCGAAACGAATTTGCGGATTCATAGCAGAGGACTCATAAACTAATTTACCGTCATTTAAATCATAGATATACAAGGCTAGAGTTGTAGATCCAATATCAATTGCTGCACCCAATACTTGATGTTTACCCTGGGGATAAGCAGCCACTATTTGATTATTATCACGAACAGCCACAGTCAGGTTGCCCTTGGTTTCATGAATAAGGGGTTGCAATTCTCTTAACAGAGTAAAGTCGATATTTGCATTAATGCCTTTTTTAGCGAGTTGTGCAATCAGATTTTCTGAGGCGGAGGGATTTTTATCAAGTGTGGCCTTTTCGAGAGAGCAGTCTATGAGATTTATTGAGCTTGCAATCGAGTAATTCTGAGCTTTATTTTTTTTACTAATGTAAGCCTTATGTTCTTGACTTTCCTCTGGGACATCGATTACAAGGTCGCCCTGTATACAGGACTGACAGGCTAATCTTTTACCCTTATAGTTAGGGTTATCATTGATAAGTTGTTTCTCAAGCCTTGTAAGTGCACTAACATTGTCAGGCTCACACTTAACACCAAATTTTGAGTGGTCGCCCTCAGAAACTTCAATCCAGCATTGGTGACACTGCCCATATCCACCACATAATGAGCGAATCGCTACTCCAGCATCCTGTGCAACTTGCAACAAAGTATCTCCAAATTCACCTTTAAACTGGCGACCAGAGGGGGTAAAGCATACTTGAAAATTATCTTCCATTTCTTAAACTATTAGTCAATTTTACTGTCGCCATAACCTCTACTTTGAGGATCATTAGGATTTATAGTGTAATAACAACCTTTCTCTTCAATAAAGATGTGGTGCCATGTTTTTAAGTCCTTTGAATCTTCAAGACTCCCTGCTGTTACGCTTATAGTCGACTTATTGTCATTTTGCCAAAACATATTTGCACCACAATTATCACAAAAACCATGTCTTGAGCCTTCATGGGTATAGAACCACTTTATCTTACCCTTGATTTTAATATTATCTCTACTTACTTGTGACGCAGCCATAAAATGTCCGGTCATTTTTCGACATTGATCACAGTGGCAATAAGAAATATCATTTAAATCATAGGCTGTATAGGTTGTTTGCCCACAAACACAAGACCCTTTATACTCGATACTTGGCATATTTTAGGCGCGCCTCCTTCTTCTTCTTTCGCCTCTTGGATTGTCTCCCTCTTTAGCAGGTTCTTTGTAGGCTGATATCCATGTAGTACAGCCTTCATCAACTCCGGTAAGTACGTCTCCTGCGCGAATAGCCTGAACAAGCTCGGGATGCAAAGGATTAACAATGGCTGAGGTCATACCCGCTGCAATCAACATCGGCAAGAAAGCGTTATTGATTCCATTACGCTGGGGCAAGCCGAAGCTCACATTTGAAGCGCCACATGTAGTATTTACTTTTAACTCACTTCTAAGTTTTCTCACTAATTCAAAAACTTGATTTCCAGCCTGAGAGATTGCACCAATTGGCATCACTAGGGGGTCAACGACTACATCCTCAGGTTTGATGCCGTAGTCAGATGCATGCTCAACAATCTTTTTGGCTACCTTAAAGCGTTCATTAGGATCTTCACTGATGCCGGTCTCATCATTAGAGATTGCAACAACAGCAGCATCATATTTTTTAACCAAGGGAAGTACACGCTCCAAAACCTCAGTTTCTCCCGTAGTGGAATTAACAAGAGCTCTGCCTTGATAAGCAGCCAGACCTGATTCGAGTGCCTCAATAATAGATGAGTCAATTGAAATAGGAACATCTACAACGGCTTGAACGCGCCTGATAGACTCAGCTAAAATGGCTGGCTCATCTGCCAAGGGTATTCCTGCATTGACATCGAGCATTTGAGCACCAGCCTCAACCTGCGCTATTGCATCAGAGACTACTCTTGAGTAATCTCCTTCCTTCATCTCTGCAGCAAGAATTTTTCTTCCAGTTGGGTTGATTCTTTCTCCAATCATCACAAACGGATGACCAAAGCCTATGGTGACCTCCTTAGAGGCAGATGATAGAGTAGTTGTTGCCAATTTTATTGCTCCTTAATTAGTTATTGATCGCACTCTTTATCCATGAGGCATTAACATTAATGCCTCCCAATGGGAAAAAGTGAACATTTTTGTTTCCAGCTTAATGCTGCTTCTACATTTTTATTGGAACCGTCATTATCAATATCTTTGTTACCTTCTGGATGTCCAGCAAAGTGCAAGTGCTTGAAATTATATTTTTCAAATAGTTCTGATTCTACTAGCTGCATTGAACTCTCATAAACACCATGAGGCTGACTGACTCCTCCTGCTAAAAGCAGGGCTTGATCAATTCCCGCCTCTCCCTGATATCTATTTATCCAATCCTCGAGCTGACTCTTATCCTTAATAATACGAGCCGGAAAATGAGGCATCACATCAAAACCTTCCGAGCTAATTCTCTTGGCTGTTTGAACCATCTCGTCAATTGGCACACCCTCAATATGCGCTATGTAGACTCTGGTATTTTGAGGCAGTATTTCATTAAAATTCTCAATTTTTGAAGCTGTACGAGGCATAACTTCAATTGAGAAATTTTCCAAAAAATCTTTGAGTGAGCTGCTGACTTTTTTGGCCTCTTTCTTTGAGCTTAATGCACTTAAAATTGACATAATTTTTTCATCCTAAACTTAGACAGGTTTTTAAACTAGTGGCTCTATATCTATTTCCTCGAAAACATAATTGAGACTTCCTGTTCCAACAAGCCGATATTCATAATCAAAACCAAAGTCCTTTGCGTATTGCTCTGCATCTTTTTTCCATTGTTCATTTTCAGTTTGTGCCAGATAAACAAGTTTTTTATAATGTTCAAAATAAGTATCAAAAAGTTCAGGGTACTTATCAAGGCCAAGCCCTTTAATCATAATTCTATTAAAATTCTTAACTAAGTAGTCTGTCAAATAAAAAGTTCCTATCTCGTCTTCAGAAAGTTTTTCAAATACATCTTTGCCTGCAAAAAACTCATAACAATGGGCGCCATCTATCCTCTTGGCCTGATACTTATTTACAACTTTATCGAGTGCACCGCCAGTTCCACAATCAGCATAGGCAATATATACCTCCCCATAAAGATGGGCATTCTTAGATAAATAATCCTCCACGCCTGGTGCAATTAATTGGGGGGAGTTATGCCAACTGGCAGGTAAGCACTGAATGTTCACTTTATCTGAAAATGAAGGATTTTGTTTGACCAGTCTTAACAGATCGTAAACAAGTGCACCACAACCTAATACTAACCTTTGTTTATTTTCATCAGCAGCTTTCTTATCTATGAGCACGCTTTTTATCCAGACTGCGGACATACTCCTCAGCCATCTCAGCACTTCTTGCAGCGTCGCGACCATAGGCTGGTACGCCAATTGAATCAGCAAACTCTTGATTTAGTGGGGCACCGCCGCACATTATGTGAACGTCTTTTCGCATTCCTCTTTTTTCCATTTCCTCTACAACAACTCCCATGTACGGCATCGTCGTTGTCAGTAATGCAGACATGCCAAGAATCACCGGTTCATGTGTATCAACTGCCTCCAAGTAGTTTTCAACAGGATTATTAATTCCTAAGTCAATAACCTCAAATCCAGCTCCCTCGCACATCATTCCAACAAGGTTTTTACCAATATCATGAATGTCGCCCTTCACCGTACCAATAACAAACTTACCTAATGAGGTATCTTCAGCTGATTCAGCAAGAATGGGCCTTAGGACGCTCATTCCACCCTTCATTGCACCAGCGCACTTAAGAACTTCCGGCACAAATAGAATGCCATCCCTAAAATCAATTCCAACAATTTTCATGCCCCCTACCAAGGCTTCGCCTAAGACATCATTAGCATCCCAGCCTCTTGATAGAAGTATTTCAGTCCCTTCAGTTACTTCAGCATCAAGACCATCATATAGGTCATCTTGTATTTGCTCAACGAGCTCTTTGTCATCAAGATCATTCAGGTCAAAATCGTCTTCATCACTCATTGTCAAGCCTCAAAATGTAAGGAATAAAATAAACTTAAAAATCCGAAAGATACCTTGAATTAATTTCGGTGTCAATCTTTAAATTTACATTTTAATCGTTTTTCTTTTGAGGAAAAAAACTTGACTATCTCAGCCCTTTAAGTCATTGTTATTTAGGAATATTTATGAGTATAAAAATAAATGAAAAAAACGACAAAAAAAGTTGAAAAAAACTAAACTATCTGGCCCATAAAGTTGTCATATATTTGCCTTGCACAGCTTAAACATTGACTCATATTTTTATCACTTTTCTGTTTAAGTTCAGAGAGAGCGTTCTTTCCCA
>LURN01000073.1 GCA_001628405.1 Candidatus Thioglobus sp. REDSEA-S12_B1
AAAGTAATCTTGTCATCGATTTTCATTCCTAGGTCATAGGCAGCTCTGCTATCCATAGAAATGAACATTTCATTTTCATTTCCAGGCTCCCACCATTCGCCCTCGATAATAGGATTGTCAGGCTTTGGTTTTTCTGACCAAGATATCCTTCTATCTCCTCTTACAACCCAAGCTGACCTATTGCCCTCAGAAACTACTTCTTCTATGGGGGTTCCATTTAATGCAACAAAGGTCGCACTAGCCATTGGACTAAATTCAAGCTCTACATTCGGATCAATGCCCTTGACAAAGGATTCAAGATTACCTTGAATATCTCTATCAATACCGACAAAAAATAAATCCGGTGCCATTGATGGAATACTATCTGAGATTTCTTTTTTTAAATTATTTGCAACAAAACTTAAGGTAAGTAGCAGGGTTAGTCCAATCCCCAAGGAGATAGTCATAATTGGTGCTAGAGATTTTTTCGCAACAATATTTCTGTATGCAATTCTATAGCCATTGTTAGAAAACCTATAAAAATGCTTTATAAATAAAATTAGTAGCCTTGATACTCCATAAAAAATGAACATTGTCACAAAAAAAGCCACAAAATATAAAACCGTATAAAACTTTTGTTCCGTTTGATTGACAAAATAGGCAGTCAAGATAAACACCAAAATGCTCAATAAAACAATGTTCTTCAATGAAAAGTTCAAGCTAACAGGGTTAAAAGCATTCCGAAATAAAGCGCCTGCTTTTATTCCACTAATTGAATATAGAGAGGGTATTGAAAATATAAGTACAACTAAAAAACCAATAAAAAAGATATTGAGATAACCGAGAAAACTAAAGGTTGGCTTTAAGTCAATTCCAAGAGTTTTGGGCAAAAGCTCGTTCGCTAGAAGTGGACTAAAGACTCCTATCAGATATGCTGTAACTGATGTCAAAACAAGAATTAAAAAAATCTCATAAAAATACATGGTTTGAATAAAGCTTGATGAAAAGCCTATCGATTTTTTCACAGCTATACTAGTATTATTTTGGTTAACAAAAGAGAGAAGTGTGTTGCTGATTCCAATACCAGCAATCACCATTGCGCTAACTGAAACTAGGTTCAAAAAATTTGAAAAATTATCTATAACTCTACTAAGACTCTGACCGCTCTCCCCAGGAAGCCTTGTAGTAATTGAATCATCGTATGCAACAATAGACTTAATCAATTCTTCTTGCCCAGTACCCTTAATAGATTTATTAAATTTAATTCTATACTCATGATCAAGAAAGCTGCCGCCAGAACTCAGCCCAAATTGCTCATAACTATCCATACTAATTATTGCAAATTCACCAAATACTGCACTCTCAGCAAGGTCTGGAACCGAAGAAACCAATCCAGCAACTTCAAACTCTTGGCCCATAATGACCACATCATCTCCCAAATTGATATTAAGTAGTTTTTGGATACTCTCATTGATTAATACCGATGGTTTTTTTGAGTTAACGAAAATTCTCTCTGATGCGATTTGGGGCGATGTTTCAATTTCACCATAGAGCGGGTATCTATTATCTACAGCTCTCAGCTCGGTAAAAACTGGCGACTCTCCTTCTTTTGAAAGCATTGTCGCAAACTCAATGGTAGAGCTAACTTCTCCTATGGCTTTAAGCTGATCAATTATCTCATCAGGAAGAGGGTCTATTCCACTTGTCACCTGGATATCGCCCCCAAGAAGCTCTTTTGAGTTATTTTCTATTTCGCTATTTAAGGCCTCTTTAACAGAAAAGGTCAGTGATAAAAGCAACAAGCTAACAAAAAGAGTTGATGTTACCACCCACAATTTTTTGTAGCTTCTTGAGAAGTCTCTTAAAGCATATTTATTGATTAATCTGAGCTGTTTTATATCAAACAATCTGCCCATCCCTGATCTCAATAGTACGATCGCATCTATTTGCAATTGTATTATCATGAGTTACCATTACAAGCGATGTTTGACTTTTCTTTGTATAGTCAAATAGCAAGTCAATCATGCTTTCTGAGTTTGCGCTATCAAGATTTCCGGTGGGCTCATCAGCCAAGATAATTTTAGGCTTGTTAATTAAAGCCCTAGCTATTGCAACTCTTTGCTGCTCGCCACCAGATAGCTCGCTTGGAAGATGATGAAGCCTGTGAGAAAGGCCAAATTCATCAAGAAGATTTTCAGCATCTTGCTCAAGATTAAACTGCTGATTTGCCTCTAGAGACAATAAAACGTTCTCAACTGCAGTCAGGTTAGGAATCAAGTAAAAAGATTGAAACACAATACCAATATTTTTTCTTCTGACCTCAGATAATTGATTTTCCTTTAATCCAACAATTTCCTGGCCATTAACTTTCACCGAACCTGAGGAGGCAGTCTCAAGGCCAGAAGCAAGCATAATAATGGAAGTTTTTCCAGATCCACTGGGGCCGACAATAGATACAACCTCTTTACTGTCAATCGAGAAACTAATACTTTTTAATACTTCAACAGCATCTGATTTAGTACCATAACTTAATGAAACATTATCGAATTGTATTGCTGCACTCATTACAAAATCTATTATAAAATTCAGCGCATGATTATCTCAAAAACACATGCCCTTAAATCATTTTTTATATGCTTAATGATGACATTATTATTCACTAATGTTAACGCACAAGACCCTATAAAAATTATGCTTTATGGCGATAGCTTGATGGCAGGCTATGGACTTCCACAAAAAGATAATTTAGCCTCTGAGCTTTCAAGAGAAATTAAATCTAACGACTCAACGATTAGCTTTATTAACGCAAGCATTTCAGGGAATACCTCGAAAAACGGTTTATCAAGAGTTGACTGGTCGCTTGGAGATAATCCAAACATTGTTATTTTGTGTCTCGGTGCAAATGATATGCTCAGAGGACTTGACCCATCACTTACAAAAAACAATCTCGACTCGATAATTAACAAGTTTATCAATAACAATGCAATTATCATTTTGGCAGGAATGCAATCGCCTGAAAGTATGGGCCCAAAGTTTAAAAAGGAATTTGATGCAATTTATCCTGACCTTTCTGCGCAGTATAATTTAATTTTTATGCCGTTTTTGCTAGAGGGAGTGGCACTTGAAAAGGAATTGCTTCAGGCTGATTTTAAGCACCCAAACGCCAAGGGAATAAGAGTTATGGCTGATAATCTAAACCCATATATTCTTCAGGCTATTGATCAGCTTTAATTTAAAGGTCATTATTTAATGGTTAGTCGATTCACAATCTCACCCTTGTCCATGTGAGATTCCATAATCTCGTCAATATCTTCCTCATCAATATATTGATACCAAATATTATCTGGATAAACAACCGCAACTGGTCCGTTTTCACAGCGTCCAAGACATCTAGACTCACTGACTCCTAACTTACCCTTTCCTAAGGTTCCGCTAGCTCGACACTTGTCTTTGGCATAACGGTACATTTCTTTTGCATTGTTCTCTGAACAGCACTGCTTTCCATCAGTGCGAACATTGTTGCAGAAAAAAATATGGCGTTTATAGAAATTACTCATAGGTTAATCGCTCGTTTATAACAGTGTTTTTTATCAATACCAGTAATCTTGGCTGCTAATTTTGCTGCCTGTGATGCTCCCATTTCTGCACAAAGAATAGGCAATATCTTTTCAAGTTGAACTTGGGCCTCATCCAAATCTACTTTATTGACAGGTGAGATTATAATCACAAACTCCCCTTTCTGATGACTAGAATCACTAGTAAGGTACTCGATTAAATTGACTAGATTATCATTAAGTATTGTCTCAAAAGACTTTGTGATTTCTTTTGCAAGACACACTTGACGTTTCTCACCAAACACCTCAAGCATATCCATCAATGCTGCCAATATTCTTTTAGGTGACTCATAGAAAACAATAGTTTCATTGAGGCTTTTTTTCGTTTTTAATAGCCTTAATCTTGCAGATTGTTTAGAAGGTAGAAAACCAAAAAAGGTAAAGTTGTTACTCTCAATGCCTGATGAAGAAAGGGCTGCTATTAGTGCACTTGGCCCGGGTATAGGCACTACACTGATTCCATTTTTTTTTGCCTCTAAAACTAAGTTATATCCAGGGTCACTAATAAGCGGGGTTCCTGCGTCACTTACAAGCGCAAGAGATTTGCCAGAGCCAATCTGGGCGAGAATATAATTGACTTTCTCATTCTCATTATGCTCATGAAATGCTATTAAAGGGGAATCTATCTCATAGTGATCAAAAAGTTTTTTAGTGTGCCTAGTATCTTCCGCTAAAACTGCATCGACCTTCTTGAGAACCTCCACTGCCCTAATAGTAATGTCACTTAAGTTCCCAATAGGTGTTGCGACAATGTATAGAAGTCCGCTCATATTAAAGGCCATAGTAAAGGTAACTACTATTATGCTTTATTAGTCATTGAGGTTATCAAAATTTGTATTTATGTTTGGGCATTGAAAGAATCTACTTTAAAATACGAGTTAGATTATTTGAATTGTTTTTAACAAACTAGAAACAAGGAGACTTAATGAAAAAAGTAATTGTCCTCTGCGCAATAATTATCAGCTCTTCAATCATAAGCTCATGTTCACCAATAGTTCAGGGTGCTGCTGCGGTTACCACTGTAGCAACAATGAACAACGACAGAAGAACAATGGGTGAAATTTTAGATGACAAGACGTTGTATATGGATTTAGGCAATATGGTCAGTAAAGATCCTATGCTGGAAGATGCTCATGTTAATTTTAATATATACAACCAGGCAGTCTTAATGACAGGTGAGGCGCCAACTGAAAACACAAAAGAATATCTTGAAAGCATTGTTAAAAGCAAGTCTCCAAAAATAAAACAGATCATCAATGAAGTTGAAGTAAGGCCTAATAGCAGCTATTTAGATAGAGCAAAGGATGGGGTAATCACTGTACAAATTGAAACCCTTTTCTTTGATCAAGAGGTCTTTCACCCCAGTCATGTATCTGTGCTCACTGAGAGAGGAGTTGTTTACTTGATGGGTTCTGTCACTAAAAGAGAAGCCGAACATGCAACAAACATTGCCAGCAAGGCAAAGAATGTGAAAAAAGTTGTCAAGCTCTTTAATTACCTTATGGCCAGACCCGCCAAAGAAGTCGAAAGGGATAATAAGAGAAAAGCAGAAGCAGAAAAAAGAGCCGAACTGGAGGCTAAAAAAGCTGAGCTAGAAGCCAAACAAAATGAGCTTAACCAACAGCTTTATGAGCTAGGATCTGATTAATTTTTTTACCGGGGCAAATGAACAGCGATGCTGTCCTTCAATAGGGCCATACTTTGAAAGTGCCTCAAGATGCTCTTTAGTTCCATAGCCCTTATGTCTAGCAAAGCCATATTCAGGGTATGCATAGTCTAAATCTATCATCTGCCTGTCCCTAGTGACCTTAGCAATGATTGAGGCAGCAGAAATAGCTGGCTCAATTAAATCACCCTTTATAATTGCTTGGCAGTTTTCTATGTCAGGACATTTGTTCCCATCAACAAGCACATTAAACGTTTGGTGATTATTCCCCATTTCAATCTTGATTTGATCAACCGCTCTTTTCATTGCCAGCATTGTCGCCTCTAGTATGTTAATTTGATCTATCACTTGGCTATTAGATTGAGCGTAAGACCAATAACACTCACTGGTAATTTGATTGTATAGCGCGTCTCTTTTTTTTTCTGATAATTTTTTGGAATCAGTAAGTCCATCAATTTTAAATCCAGATGGGAAAGCAACAGCAGCGGCCACAACACTTCCAACCAAGGGCCCTCTGCCAGCCTCATCAACACCAATGACTAACATTCTTTGTTCATGCTATAGTCCCTTGAAACCAATATCGGTTCTAAAATAACTTCCATCCCATTTCACCTTTTTCACTAGCTCATAAGCTTTATCTTGAGCATCTTTCAAGTTTTTGCCAAGAGATGTTGCGCATAATACGCGCCCTCCATTGCTGAGTATTTGGTAGTTATCAAGCATTGTTCCAGCATGAAAGACCTTAGAGGTTGATGAAGAGGCTGGCAAGCTAATTTCTTCTCCCTTTTGATATGAATATGGATAGCCATCTGCCGCCATGACAACGCCTAGAGATGACCGACTATCCCAGTTAGCAACTGCTTTATCTAAAGAGCCGTTTGCTCCCATTAGGCACAGCTTTGCTAGATTCGATTGAAGACGCATCATAATTGGCTGGGTCTCAGGATCTCCAAACCTACAGTTATACTCAAGTACCTTAACATTTCCATTTTGGTCAATCATAAGTCCTGCATACAAAAAACCCGTATAAGGCATTCCCTCATTTTTCATTGCATCTACAGTTGGTCTTATAACCTTTTCCATGGTATTTGTATAAACCAAATCACTGACAACTGGTGCTGGAGAATACGCTCCCATTCCACCTGTATTAGGGCCCTTATCTCCGTTATCTCTAGCTTTGTGGTCCTGTGATGTAGCCATAGGAAGTATATTATTGCCATCGACCATCACTATAAAGCTTGCCTCTTCACCCTCTAGATACTCTTCAATTACAACTCTTGATCCAGCATCACCGAAGCGATTGCCCTCAAGCATGTCATTAATTGCATCAGTTGCCTCTTTAAATGAATTGGCAATAATAACGCCCTTTCCAGCAGCAAGTCCATCGGCCTTAATAACTATGGGGACACCCTTTTCCTTAACATAATTTATCGCTGGCTTAGTTTCAGTAAAAGATTTATAGTAAGCGGTTGGAATTTTGTTTCTCTCTAGAAAATCCTTGCAAAACACCTTTGATCCTTCTAGCTGAGCAGCCTGCTTTGATGGCCCAAAAATAGCCAAACCTTGATCTTTAAACTCATCAACAACTCCAAGAACAAGTGGCGCTTCTGGACCAACAATAGTAATATCTATTAACTCTTCCTTAGCAAAAGAAATAAGCTTTGGGGTATCTTCTGAATCGATATCAATGTTTGATATTTTTTTCTCTAAAGCAGTGCCTGCATTACCAGGCGCCACAAAAACCTGTTTTACCTCTTCAAATTGAGCGCACTGCCATGCCAGTGCATGCTCTCTCCCGCCCGAACCAATAACTAAAACCTTCATCTTCTTCCTATATCAATTATAAAATAACCTTATATAAATAACCTCTTTGGCAATACTTCAGAAAGGTGATTACATTCTCCAATCCCAATAAACTTTCTATTAGAATCATAAAGCTTAACTTTTTGAGGAGTATTGAACTCATCACATTTTATTTTTCTTCCAAATTTAACATCAACAGACTGATCATAGTCTAAATAAACTGACTTTAGATTTGGAAGCATCTCATCTGGCCCAATAAGCAGCTTTTCTAGCTCCCCTGAACTCATTTTATTGATCTCATCAAAGGATTTACTTTGATCAATATTCAAATGAGCAAACCCGATTCTCCTTAACTCAATAACATGAGCTCCGCAGTTCAAATCTTTTCCAATATCTTCGATTAATGTCCTAATATAGGTGCCTTTAGAGCAAGACACTTCAAGCGTTAAGATATTGGCCTCTAAGCTTATAAATTGTATTTCATAAATCTTAACTTCTCTTGGATTTCTCTCAACTTCAATTCCTTTTCTAGCAAGCTTATATAAAGGGGTGCCATTTTTTTTAAGTGCTGAGAACATAGGGGGAACTTGACTGATGACGCCAACGAATTTCTTTAAACTATCCTTTATAGTGGTTTCGTCAATGCCACTTGTTGAACCATATTGACTAATCTTGCCGTCAGAATCTCCAGTATCACTAACCTCACCCAGCTTTCCTCTTACAAAGTAGCGCTTATCATCGTCTAGCAAGAATTGGGCGACTTTAGTTGACTGGCCTAGGCAAATGGGGAGAAGGCCGCTTGCTAATGGATCAAGGCTTCCTGTATGTCCTGCTTTATTTGCTCCGAACAAACGCTTGACTTGCTGCAAAGCAGAATTTGAACTAGTGCCTGATGACTTATCTAAAACAAAAACGCCATCAATATCTCTACCTTTTTTGTTTCGTTTAGACACTAATTACCAGCTCACAATTTACTTAATAACTTGTCCATTTTTGCTCCAGTATTTGGTGCTTTGTCATAAAGAAAACTGAGCGATGGAGTATGTCTTAGTTCTAAAGATTTTGATAAAGAAGACCTAAAAAAACCACTAGCTTTATTGAGCAAATGGGTGACTTGTTTTTGCTCATCATCCTCAACAGAAAAAAAGACCTTAGCGCTGGATAAATCACGACTGACTATCACATCTGTAATGAAAACATTTTGAAGTCTGGGATCTTTAGTGCCTGTTGAAAGCAGCTGAACTAGCTCTCGCTTGATAAGCTCATTAACTCTATCAGTTCTAAAACTTTGCTGTTGAGGCACTTAGAACATGCCCCTATAGAGAACGAGCTTGCTCAATTCGTTCAAAAACTTCAATCTGATCTCCTGGTTGAACATCTGTATAGTTAAGAACACCAATACCACACTCAGTTCCAGATTTAACTTCCTTAACATCATCTTTGAAGCGTCTAAGAGACTCTAACTCTCCCTCGTAAATCACAACACTATCACGCAAAACACGAATTGGACTGTCTTTTCTGACCACTCCCTCCTCGACCATACATCCAGCAATATCACCAAACTTAGGAGATCTAAATACGTCCTTGACACCAGCAATCCCGATAATATTTTCACTAAGCTCAGGACTAAGCATGCCACCCATAATTGCTTTAATATCATCAATCAAGTTGTAGATGATGCTGTAATACTCAATCCTAACTCCTTCAGTATCAGCGCTTTTTCTGGCAACTGCGTCAGCCCTAACATTGAAGCCAAGAACAATTGCATCAGAAGTACTTGCCAATGAAATGTCTGTGTTATTGATTGCGCCAACTCCTGAAGACACTACCTTCACCTTAACCTCATCAGTCGAAAGCTCTTCTAACGCCTCAACGAGGGCCTGTGCTGATCCTCTTACATCAGACTTAATTAAAACGTTAACCGTTGAGACTTCGCCATCCTCCATTTTAGAAAAGAAGTTATCCATCTTTTCGGCTTGCTGCTTTTGCAGCTTAGTCTCACGGTCCTTAGTCTTTCTATACTCTGCTACCTCTTTTGCTTTTCTTTCGCTCTCAACAGCCAAGACCTCAGCGCCAGAATCAGGAACGCCTGAGAGCCCTAGAATTTCTACCGGAGTTGATGGCCCTGCCTTGTTAACTGGCTTTCCTTTGTCATCAATAATCTGCTTAACCTTGCCAAACTCTAGGCCTGCAATGACAATATCTCCCTTGTTTAGGGTGCCTGACTGAACCAGAACGGTTGTTACCTTTCCTCGCCCTTTGTCTAATCGAGCCTCAAGGACAACCCCGCTCGCTGGCTTATCTGCGACAGCACTAATCTCGGCCATTTCTGCAGTTAATGTAATGCTTTCCAAGAGCTCATCGATACCTTCACCCGTATGGGCCGAAACGCCAACCATCAGCACGTCACCACCCCATTCATCCGCAATGACGTCATGGGTGGAAAGAACTTGTTTGACCTTGTCAATTTCAGCGCCTTCTTTATCTATTTTATTAATAGCTACGATAATAGGAACGTTGGAGTCTTTTGCGTGTTTAATAGACTCGATGGTTTGAGGCATCACACCATCATCAGCAGCAACAACCAGAATAACGATATCGGTGGCCGATGCACCTCGAAGACGCATCTTAGAAAATGCTGCATGTCCCGGCGTATCAATAAAAGTAATCAGGCTGCCTTTCTGTTCAACCTGATAAGCGCCAATATGCTGCGTAATTCCGCCCGCCTCGCCTGAAGCCACTTTTGACTTACGAATATAGTCAAGCAGCGAAGTTTTTCCATGATCAACATGTCCCATTATTGTAACTACTGGAGGCCTTGGAACTGACTGTGCATCATCACTATCGTCCTGAATCAGACTGTCTTCAACGGTTTCTTCATTACTGGCGATAGGCGTGTGTCCCATCTCCTCAACAACCAAAATCGCAGTGTCTTGGTCAATTACATCGTTGAGGGTTGCCATCACGCCCATTCCCATCATAACCTTCAAGACCTCTCCAGCCTTTGTGGCCATCTTTAGAGCGAGCTCAGATATTTTGATTGTTTCTGGAATTAATACCTCATGCTTTATTGGCTCTACTGGCATATGAAAGCCATGCTGAGCCTGCTCATCTTGAACCTTTTGGGATATCTGGGTTCTTTCTTTTTTCTTAAGTTTTCTATTTGGATTATGCTTTGCAACGTGAAGCTCTTTTCTTTTAGGGGTAGGCTCTGGGGCGGACCTTAATCTTTTTGGCCCCTTCTTTTTTTCTTTTGCTTTGTCTGCTTCAGCTTTTTCCTTTTCTCTTTTTTCCCTCTCTTCTTTTTCGGCCAGCTCTTTTAAGGACTTTTGAGCTTGCAGCTCTTCATTTTTGATCTTTTGCTGACGAACCATATCGTTTCGCTTTGCATCCCTCTCCTCGTCTTTTTGCTCGGCAAGCCTGCCAGCCTCTAGTGCCTCTTTGGCCTTCAATACAGCCTCATTGTCTACCTCTGCAGGCTCACTTTGAGGGACTTCTCGCTTCTTTTTAACTTGGATTTTGACACCGCCAGAAGATGAATTTGAGGCAGGTTTTGAGGTTTTTCTTGAGACAGATATGCTTGATTTTGTTGCGGAGCGTTTACTTAAACTCGACATCAAGATCTTTCTTTCTTCAGCAGAAATATTCGACTCTGCAGTCTTACCATCAATGCCAGCTGCTGACAAAATAGAAATAACCTGTTCTGGCGACTTTTTAAGCAATTTTGATAAAGTTTCAACTGTATGTGCCATATTCCTACCTATGTTTAAGTAACGATTACTATCTAAACCTTCAAAAAATTAATCAAACCATCCTTCTTTTTCTCTGGCTGCCATGATAACAGCAGACGCGCTATCATTGCCAATATCTTGAATCTCCAACAATTCAACAATTGAGAGCTCTGCCAGATCATCCACTGTGTTGATTTCTGATTCGACTAAAGCTGAAGCTAGAGATTCATCAACCCCCTCAACTTCAAGCAAAACTTCAGTTGCTTCTGCATCATTTAAGGCTTTAACAAGTTGAGCGTCCTGCGCCCTCTCCTGAAGCTCGTCTACCATCTCTGAGTCAAACTCTTCAATCTTTGATAAGGTTTCTGCTTCAGCCTCGGCAATATCATCCAGGCTTGTATAGCCCTCATCTATCAAAACTCCAGCAACTTCAGCATCTACACCAAGTTTTTCAGCAAGTTTTTCACCAGTTTTTTGAATCTCTTGAGCTTGCATTTCATCAGCATCATTTAGAGACATGACATTAAGCTTCCATCCTGAGAGTTTGCTCGCTAATTTGATATTTTGACCGCCTCTTCCAATTGCTAGTGCCAGTTGGTCTTCTTCAACAGCAATATCCATAGACCTCTTATCCTCATCAACAACAATTGAGCTCACCTCTGCAGGAGCCATGGCATTAATTACAAATTGAGCCGGATCATCGTCCCAAAGAATGATATCAACACGCTCACCATTCAGCTCATTAGACACCGCTTGAACTCTAGCGCCCCTCATGCCGATGCAAGACCCTATTGGGTCGATGCGCTTATCTTTAGCCTTAACAGCGAGCTTTGAACGAAGCCCGGGGTCTCTTGCTCCAGCTTTAATCTCAATAACGCCTTCACTAATTTCAGGGACCTCCATCTCAAATAGCTGAACCATCATGTCAGTAGCGGTTCTACTTAAGAAGATCTGCGCACCTCTTGGAGTTGATTTGACCTCTTTAATGTAGGCTCTCAGACGATCATTTTTTCTTATGGATTCATTAGGAATCAAATCATATTTTGAAATCATTCCATCGATTCCACCCATATCAACATAAACATTTCCTCGATCAACTCTCTTAACTGTAACCATAACCACTTCGCCAACTCGCTCAGAGTAGTTGTCGACCACAACTGTTCTCTCTGCCTCACGAACTTTTTGAATAATGACCTGTTTGGCAACCTGCGCTGCAATCCTTCCAAACTCTAGCGACTCCATTGGCTCTTCTACAAACTCATCAACGTTTAGTCCATTTGCATCAGCTTGATATATATGTAACTCTGGATCGAACATTGTTCCATCATCATCTACAAACTGCTCTCCATCTTCGATGACTTGCCACTGCCTAAACGTTTTAAACTCCCCTGTGTGTCTATCAACTTCAACTCGCACCTCTATATTGCTGCGCTTTTTTGTTGCAACTGCTAAGGCCTCTTCTAACGACTCTAAGACATCTTCTTTAGTAATATTCTTTTCGTTTGAGATTGCCTCAATCATTAAAAATAATTCTTTGCCATCCATTGGCTTCTCCTAAAAATGAGCAACTAAATTTGCTTTTTCTATTAAATCTATATCTAAAGTAACAGGCCCAAGATCTGTTACCAACTCTATTGTATTACTTTTTTCACTCACGCTGCCAATAGCACCGGTAAATTTTCTTCTGCCCTCAATAGGTCTGTACGTTCTCAATCGCACATCATGTCCCAAAAAACGCATGTAATGAGAAACACTAAAAAGAGGCCTTTCAATTCCTGGGGAAGATACCTCAAGATTGTATTGCCCGCTAATTGGATCCTCAACATCCATTATCGCGCTAACCTGGCGTGAAACAATCTCGCAATCATCAACACCAATACCGCTCTCTGAGTCTATGTATAGCCTAAGCACAGAGTGTTTCCCACTTGGAACATATTCAACACCCAAAAGTTCATACCCTAGGTCAGTAACGCTTGGGTTAAGTATTGAAAGCACCTTGTCTGCTATCTTAGCCACAAAAAACTCCTAATAAAAACCCCCAAAAGAGGGGGTCTATATTGGTAGCGGGGATAGGATTTGAACCTATGACCTTCGGGTTATGAGCCCGACGAGCTACCATGCTGCTCCACCCCGCACTAAAGAGGCGAAATTATACGCCCAAAACCTCGTCAATTCAACATTTTTTGGGGTTCATGCATATTATTAAGCAATCTGATTACTTTATAATATGCCAATGAAGCGAATTAGACTTGGTGTATTGATGGATGATATATCCAGCATTAAGCCAAACAAAGACTCATCCTTTGCAATGATGCTAGAAGCACAAGCTCGAGGCTGGGAAATTCATACCTTTGATAGCTCTGATATGTTTTATTCAGGGAACAAGGTTTGCGCCTTAACAAGAATAACCAAGGTTCAAGACTCTGAGACAAACTGGCATAGCTCAGAATCCTCTGATGTGACCAATCTAGAGTCTATGGATGTTGTCTTTATGCGTAAAGACCCGCCATTCGATATGGACTATATTTATTCAACCTATCTACTAGAACAGTTAGAGCTTCAAGGTGTTCTAGTCATCAACAAACCTAGCTCACTGAGAGACGCCAATGAAAAACTATTCGCCTTAAACTTTCCTGAATGCATTCCAAAAACGTTAGTGAGTTCAAAAATTTCTCAGCTTCAGAGCTTTATTGATTCTCTCTCAACAGTTGTCGTTAAGCCTCTAGATGGTATGGGCGGGGTAGACATCTTTAAACTCTCAAAAGGTGATACAAATATTAGTAAGATTTTAAAAAAGATTACCAATAATGAAACTCGTTACATAATGGCCCAGGAGTTTTTGCCAGAAATAAAAAACGGAGACAAGAGGATACTTTTAATTAATGGAAGGCCTGTTGATTATGCTCTTGCCAGACTCCCTGCCGAAGGCAGCTTTAAAGGAAACCTTGCCGCTGGGGCAAAAGGTGTGGGCCAGCCCCTGTCAGAAAGAGATCGTTATTTGTGTGCTCAAATTGCTCCAACGCTGATTAAAAAAGGCCTTGTTTTTGTTGGGCTTGATGTTATCGGAGACTACATAACTGAGATAAATGTGACAAGCCCCACATGCATTCGAGAGCTAGACAAGCAATTTGAAATCAATATCTCTGCGATGCTATTAGATGAAGTTGAGAAAAGATTAGCCCTAAGCTAGATTAAACACATGTTTTGCAGTCAAAACACCAAGACTTGCTGCTAAAAGAGACAAAAGCAAATTGGATAAAATATTCAACAACGCCTGAGAATATTGACCATCACTTAGCATCTGAATGGACTCTATTGACAGAGCAGACATAGTTGTCAATGATCCTGCTAAACCGACCAGTAACATCAGCCTGTATGTCTCATTTAGCAGAAACTTTTCTAAAACCAAAACAATTAAAACGCCTGCAATAAAAGACCCTAAAACATTTGAGATAAGGGTCCCATAAGGAAAGTCTTTTCCAAAATATTGAGAAGATATTGTCCCAATGTAGTATCTACAGGTGGCGCCAACTGTTGCGCCAACTCCAATGCTTGCTATAGATGATAAAGTGCTCATAGGGCCGACCTAAGCTGATCAAGCTTTTCTTTTATTTTAATCTCTAGGCCTCGATCAGTGGGTTCATAATATATTTGTTCACCCATTTCATCTGGAAAATAAGTTTGCCCTTGACTAATAGCGCCAGGCTCATCATGTGCATAGCGATAGCCCTTTCCTTGTCCAAGCTCCTTAAGAAGCTTAGTTGGAGCATTTCTTAAATGATTCGGAACTTCTAGATCATTCGTTTGCTTTGCAGCTTCAATTGCAGAGTTGAAGGCGCTATAAACAGCATTCGATTTTGGTGCGCAAGCACAAAAGACAGCCGCCTGAGCAATAGCTCGATTCCCTTCTTTGTCGCCCAGACGCTCATAAACATCCCAAGCATTAACACAAATCTGAAGCGCTCTTGGATCAGCATTGCCTATATCTTCAGAGGCGATTGCGAGAAGCCTTCTGGCAATTACCTTTGGGTCACAACCTGACACAATCATTCTTGCCATCCAGTAGAGTGCTCCGTCGGGAGAGGAGCCTCTGACAGATTTATGAAAAGCTGAGAGCTGTTGATAATAAATATCGCCCCCTTTATCGAAACTACTCAGCTTTTTTTGAAGTGTTGAAATAACATCTGTTTGATTCAGAGCCTTTCCTGAGCTGTTCGCTAACTGCTCAATTATATTGATAAGTCTTCTAGCGTCACCATCACTATTTTCGATGATTAAAGATAATGAGCTGTCACTTTCAAGTTGGATATCTTGCTTTTTCATTGCTCTTAGGGCGATAACCTCAAGCTCATCGTCACTGAGCTTTTCGAGAATATAGACTCTAGTTCTCGAGAGTAACGCTGAGTTGATTTCAAAGGAAGGATTTTCAGTTGTTGCACCGATTAGTGTGAGCAATCCAGATTCAATGTGAGGCAAAAACCCATCCTGCTGAGCTTTGTTAAATCGATGAATCTCGTCAACAAAAAGAACGGTACTCCTATCATTTTGTTTATAGAGCTCAGCATGCTTAATAATATTTCTAAGCTCTTTAACTCCATCAAGTACCGCAGACATCTGCTCAAAATGAGCTCCCATCTGGCTACAAATAATTCTCGCCAGCGTTGTTTTACCAACCCCAGAAGGACCCCACAAAATCATTGAATGAAGCTGTTTATCGTTTAATGCCTTGCCGATTGGCTTATCAGAGCCCAGCAAATGTTGTTGACCAACAAATTCATTGATTTTAACGGGCCTTAATGTCTCGGCAAGCGGCTTATAGGTCGACATCTTGAGTTAGATTAATTAAAATAAGAGGGTGTTTACTCATTATAATTTACATATGTTTCTAAGATTTTTTTGCCTTGTTTTTCTTACAACAAGCGTTTTTGCAAATTCAGTTTCATTTGATGACTTTTTAAACCAAGTTCGTAAATCTGCAATCGAACAGGGCGTCTCCAAATCAACGATTGACCAAGCATTTTCTGGTCTTGTTGCCCCTGACCCTAAGATAATTTCTAAAGATAGCGCTCAAGCAGAGTTTAGTCAAAACTTTTGGCACTACTTCAACAAAAGGGTGAGCAAAACGCGCATCAATAATGGAAATGATACATTAAAACAAAACGCCTCATTGCTCAACAAAGCTTCGGAGAAATATGGCGTCCCATCTCATCTCATTGTTGCCTTTTTAGGGCTAGAGAGTAATTATGGTAACTACATGGGTAATGAACGCTTGATTCAGTCTTTGGCGACCCTTGCCTATGATCCACGCCGCTCTAAATTCTTCACAAGGGAATTAATTGCAGCTCTTAAGCTGATGGATAACAAAACGATTCCAATCGACGCAACCGGCTCTTGGGCTGGGGCCATGGGTGCTGTACAATTTATGCCAACCAATGTTATTGCTTATGGCGTTGACGCCAATAAAGATGGCAGGGTCAATCTCTGGAATGACAAAGAAGACATTTATGCAAGTGCTGCAAATTTTCTTAACAAGCTAGGATGGAAGAAAGGAGAAAAATGGGGTCGAGAAGCCCTTATCCCAAAAAGCTTTGACTATAGACTCACAGGCCTCAAAAATGAAAAAACAGTCAATGAGTGGGCTGCACTTGGGGTTCTCAGGGGTAACGGAGCTGCCCTACCAAGATCCAACTTTAAAGCCTCTTTGATTGTCCCAATGGGTCACAAAGGTCCAGCATTCTTAGTGTATAGAAATTTTGATGTGATCATGGGTTGGAACCGCTCAATTCTCTATGCGCTCTCAGTAGCCCATTTGTCTGATAGGCTTAAAGGCGCAGGAAGATTATCTGCAAAGCCACTTGATGAACCGCTTCTAAGCAGAGAAGACATTATGCAAATTCAAAACACTCTTAACCTTCTTGGTTATGATACCGGGACGCCAGACGGGATGGCAGGACCGAAGACACGTGAAGCTACTAGAAAGTTTCAGTCTGACATCGGCTTTGTTGCAGATGGTTATGTTGGCTATGAACTCTTCCAACAGCTCCAATGACAATCAAAACCTACCTAGGTTTTGACGTTGGCACTAAAAGAACAGGCGTAGCTATAGCCAACAGCTTGACTTCACATGCCAATGGCATTGAAACAGTTCTTCATAATAAAGACGGCTCAACCAACTGGTCTCAACTGGAAGCCATCATCCAAAAACATAGCCCAGACGCCTTTATTGTGGGGCTTCCACTTGATGAAGAGAATAAGGAACAAGAGATGACATTTATCGCAAAATCCTTTGGGAGAAAACTGAAAAAACGCTTCAGTATTGAGGTCTTTTTTATCGATGAGTATTTATCATCATCGGAGGCAAAAAACCAACTAAAATGGCACTACGCTCATAAGAACGCTGATAGAGCGGATGTAGATAAACGATCCGCTGAACTAATTTTGCAGACATGGCTCAATGAAACCACACACGATTAGCAACGATGCTCAACTCAACTCGGATGGTAGGCTCATTCATCTATTAGGTCTTGAAGGCCTCTCAAAAAATCATATCGAAAAGATCCTCAATGTTGCTGATGATCTTCTAGACGACAAGGGCAATCTTCAAAAATCTAAAATATTAAGGGATATGTCGGTTGCAAATCTTTTCTTTGAACCATCGACAAGAACTAGAAATACATTTGAAATAGCTGCAAAGAGAACAAGTGCCAAAACAATAAACGTCGACCTTGAAAACTCAGCGACAAAAAAGAATGAGACTCTAATGGATACAATGCATACACTCAAGGCAATGCAGATTGATATGTTTGTCATCAGACATAAACAAAATGGCCTGCCTCATCGAGTCGCAGAAAACATTAAAGGAGTTTCAATATTAAATGCAGGCGATGGAATTAACGCGCACCCCACTCAGGCTTTACTGGATATGCTCACCATCAGGCAACACAAAAAATCCTTTGAAGGCCTGTCTGTCGCCATTGTTGGCGATATTAGGCACTCAAGAGTCGCTCGCTCCGGCATACAGGCTATGAAAACACTGGGAACAACTGACATTAGGCTAATTGCGCCAGAAACGCTTCACTACAAAGAAGAAACCCCTGGTCTAGAGCGCTTTGATAGTCTAGAGCAGGGTATAGAGGGGGTCGATGTGATTATTTCACTTAGACTTCAAAAAGAGAGAATGATTGCAGCTGATATTCCCGATGAACAAACTTATTTTGAAGGGTTTGGACTAACGTCTGACAAATTAAAGCATGCCAAGCCAGATGCAATTATCATGCATCCTGGGCCAGTGAATAGAGGCATTGAGCTTAGTTCTGAAGTTGCAGATGGGCCTCAATCAGTCATACTTCAACAAGTCACCAATGGAATTGCAGTGAGAATGGCTGTAATGGAAATTTTGGCGGGGGCATTTTAAATCAATGAGCCAGCCCATTAATTATGAGCTTGCAAAGGATGCGCTGAGTAAACTCAATACCGATGATACTATCTCCTCTGCTCATGGACTATTATGCGGCTTTTATTGCGTCAAACAAGACATTGAGCTAGATGACTGGCTTAACGAAATCATTGTTAGCATTGATCTTAACAACCTGCTTGAGAAAGAGGCGCATCAGGTTCTCGCTGAAATCTTTAATAACACCAACGAGCAGCTTGCCGACCCAACTCTAAATTTTTGGCCAGTAATAGCTGAGGATATCTCTCCACTTAAGGAACAGGCAAACACCTTGATTGAATGGTGCCAAGGTTTCTTGGTTGGGCTTGGACTTAGTTCTGTAGAAACCTCTGACGAAGAAGTGACAGAGATGATAAAAGATATCAGTGAGATCGCTCAGCTTGACCCAGACCTCATGGACACAGAAGAAAACACTCAAGACTTTTATGAAATCGTTGAGTTTGTCAGAATAGGCGTTCTTTTTATTCAAGAAACCTTACAGCCATCCAAACAGGATTTTATTAGTCCTACCCAGCTTCACTAAAGAAACTAAATTCTGATTAAGGAAACTCTTGACTTAAAAACCTTATAATTGGTCATGGCTGATCTTGCTTTAAGGAGTGAAAGCTGTGGAGAGAAAATTTTTTAATTATCTTAGGAGTAAAAAATGACTTTATCAAACTTATTTAAAGCTCAGGCTATTTTTGCCTGGTTGTGGGCAGTAATGTTTTGGCTAGCCCCTCAAATGGCTGTTCAGGGGCCAGGCTGGACTTTGACCCCAGACATGGTGTCTTTTGGACAGGTTTGTGCAATCCCATTAATAGCGCTTGGAGTATTTGCATGGAACGCACCAGCCTGGGTTGGTGACAACCTTAAAAGAGTTGGCATGATCTTTGGTGTTTATATAAATGCGCTATTTATATTAGCTCAACTCTTTCATATCTCAACTGGAGCTGCAAAGTTTGACCCACTTGGAATGATTCCAACTCTTATTCTTATCGCTTTATTCTTTTGGAAGTGTCGCGCTTCTGACTAGTTAGCAAAAAGCCGAATTAAACGTTAGTCTAATTCGGCTTTCAAAAATGGTGGCCACACCTAGAATCGAACTAGGGACACAGGGATTTTCAGTCCCTTGCTCTACCAACTGAGCTATATGGCCAAATCGCGTAATTATACACAAGGCAAATCAGTATTGAGTTTGAATTACTAAGTGAAAACTCTGCCAGCTTATAAGTTGTCTAAAAACCTTTCAGCATCCAAAGCCGCCATACATCCAGAACCAGCAGAAGTAACTGCCTGGCGATAAATATGATCTGCAACATCACCGGCAGCAAAAACGCCTTCGACACTGGTTTGAGTTGCATTGCCCTCTAATCCCGCTTGAACTTTAATATAGCCATTATTAATTTCAATCTGCCCTTCAAAAATTCCAGTGTTTGGGGTGTGCCCAATCGCTATAAAGACGCCATGAACATCGAGTTCTTTTGAGCTGCCATCATTGCCCCTCAATTTGAGACCAGTCACCCCCATGTCATCGCCCAAGACCTCTTCCAAGTTGTGGTTCCACTCTATCGTTACGTTGCCATTTTTAGCTTTTTCCATAAGCTGGTCAGATAAAATCTTCTCTGACCTAAACTTGTCCCTTCGATGGACAACGGTAACATGGTCTGCAATATTCGACAGGTACAAAGCCTCTTCAACGGCAGTATTGCCCCCACCGATAACTGCTACCTTTTGACCTCTATAGAAAAACCCATCACAAGTCGCACAGGCTGACACCCCTCTACCTTTATAGGCATCCTCTGAGTCTAGTCCAAGATACTGGGCAGTTGCGCCTGTTGAAATGATAACTGCATCAGCAGTATAGGTTGTTTCGCCGCCTTTAAGTGTGAATGGGCGTTTTGAAAAATCAACGCTGGTAATATGGTCATTGATTATCTCTGTATTAAAGCGAAGGGCATGGTCTTTCATGCGCTCCATTAGGTCGGGACCCTGGAGGCCATCATGATCACCCGGCCAGTTATCGACATCGGTTGTTGTCATGAGTTGACCGCCTTGCTCAAGGCCACTAACCATGACCGGATTTAAATTTGCTCTGGCTGCATAAACCGCAGCAGAGTAGCCGGCAGGGCCTGAACCAACAATCAAAACTCGGCAATGTTTGATATCACTCATAATGAAATACTTTATACTAATTAATCAAATGAGTATTATAAGCTGTCTTGAAAAAAAATAATAAACGAACCACTCAAAATACCCCTGTAAATAATCCGCGCTCTAAACTTGTCAGTGAGTCAATATTTATTTTGCTTTTAACACTAGGCGCTGTCTACTTTGTCTCACTTTTTACTGGTTCGGCTTCTGAAGACCCCTGGACAGGTGGTGCTGAACTATCAAAGCCAGTTGAAAATAGTGCGGGAATATTTGGTGCCTACCTCAGAGATATCAGCTTTGGCATACTTGGCTATGTCTCATATGTTGTTCCAATATCGATTATTTGGCTAGGCTACAACTTTCATCGTGACGCAAACAAAGAGCCTCAAAGCCGGTTAATTTTTTTAATTCGGTTCATTTCATACCTCGCAATGTTGTTCTTTATCGCAGCTCTTGCGCACCAATATGCGCCAGAAATAAAGGTGATGGATGGGCTTAAAGAAACGTTTCTAGCCGGAGGAATGATTGGAAAATCAATGCATGAACTGCTTTTCTATGAACTTTTTGGGAGCTCATCAACAATAATTTATGTCGGAATTATCCTCATAAGTTTCAGCATCGCCTCAAGCGCCTCATGGAAAAATATCGGTGCCTCGTTGTTTAATAAAGGCTTTAGAAAAGAAAAAGCGCCTAAAAAAATTAAGGAAGGAAAAGTTAAGCCAGAGATTATTAGCTCAAAATTATCATCAGCACCAGAATCAGCTACTCCAGATAATACAAAAGCTAATCTAGCTGAAAAGCCAAAAAAGGCTGATAGAGCTGAAAAGCCAAAAAAAGCTGAAAAGCCTCAAAAAGAACCAAGCAGCAATCTGTTTAAAGCCGGCTCTAGTGGCGGATTACCAGGCCTCTCTCTATTAGATGATATTGACAATTCTGGGCTAGGCTATACAGAAGAGTTTCTTGTAGAGATGGGCCAACAAGTTGAAATCAAGCTTAAAGATTTTGGATTTGATGTTACGATTACTGCTGTCACTCCTGGGCCTGTTGTTACCCAATTTGAAATCTCCCTTGCTCCTGGCATTAAGGTGAGTCAAATTATGAATCTGAACAAAGATCTTGCTCGAGCTCTACTTGTAGAGAGCGTGAGAATAGTTGATGTTATTCCTGGAAAGCCCGTCATTGGGCTTGAGATACCAAACAATACTCGCGAGATGATAGGCCTAAAAGAGATTCTTTCCAGCGATGCCTTTACAAAAGCAAAGTCAACACTTTCAATGGGCCTTGGGAAGGATATTAATGGTCAGCCTGTAGTGGTTGACCTGGCTAAAATGCCCCACCTCTTAGTTGCTGGCGCAACAGGAATGGGTAAATCCGTTGGCCTCAATGCAATTATTTTAAGTATTTTATATAAGGCCTCTCCAGAGCAGGTTAGGCTGATTATGATTGACCCTAAAATTGTTGAGCTTGCCTCTTACGCAGACATTCCTCATCTTTTAACGCCGGTTGTAACCAATATGAATGAGGCGGCAAGTGCTCTGTGGTGGTCAGTCAATGAAATGGAAAGGCGCTATAGTCTATTGGCAAAGTTTGGTGTAAGAAATATTGAGTCCTTTAATGAAAAACTCAGGCTCGCTAAAAAAGCTGGCAAGCCCCTTTTGGACCCGTCATTTAAACCAGAAACTGCCAAAGAAGGAGAGGAGCATCCCGAGCTTGAGGCTCTCCCACTTATCGTCATAGTCATTGATGAGTATGCTGATATGCTTGGCGCCTTAGCACAAGAAGATAGAGCCAAATCAAAACGAGTAGAGGGCCTTATTGTACGAATTGCACAAAAAGCACGTGCCGCCGGAATGCACCTTATTGTAGCCACTCAAAGGCCGAGTGTTGATGTGATTACAGGGCTTATTAAATCTAATATTCCAACAAGAGTTTCTTTTAAAGTCTCATCAAAAACCGACTCCAGAACTATTCTTGACCAGGCTGGCGCAGAGCAACTTCTCGGCATGGGTGATATGCTTTATATGGCCCCAGGCATAGCACACCTGACCAGAGTCCACGGAGCCTTTGTTGAGGACAGTGAGATTTTAAGAGTAGTCAAGCATCTTAAAAAGAGCTCAAAACCTAACTATCTGGATGGCATATTAAACCCCACAACTGAGCCAATAGGTGACAAGGATCCTGGGCAGAGTAGTGGCGAGCTTGATCCGCTTTTTGACGAGGCTGTACAAATAGTAACCTCAACGAGAAGAGCCTCAATATCTAGCCTTCAAAGAAGGATGCGAATTGGATATAACCGTGCTGCCCGGATTATTGAGGACATGGAGTCAAGTGGTATTGTAAGCGCCATGAACAGCGCAGGTAATCGCGATGTTTTGGCGCCAGAGCCAATTGAACCAGATGACACTTAGCCTGTCTTTTTTATTTTAAAAATACACGCTTAATTTATAGGGGAATTTGAGACAATTTAGGTATATTATTTTTCAAGATGAAAAAACAAATTTCCATAATCGCTTTTTTGTTTTTGTGTGCCCAAGCTTTTGCACACAAGCCTGTGCTTAATGATAATTCAGCATACCCGCCAGATGCCCCTTATGAAGTTGAGGAGCCTGAGATTTCAAAAGCCATCTATTCAACACTCAATGGCGCCCCGCATTATTATCGAATTCGGTCTGACATTGACTTTGACTTCTATGCTGGGATTTTGGCAGCCAAAATTGGCGAATGCGCACTAGAGCAAAAATTCTCATTTGAAGTCTTAGACTCAGAGTTTCACAGAATTGATTTAGCAGATGGTGAAAACTTTGAATGGACCCCCTGGTATGAAGAATATGGAAAACAATGGTATTGGAACGGCCCAGAAATAGGAAAAAACTTTCTATCTGATCGAGTCTATAAAGCGGGAACCTACTATATCAAAGTTTTTAACAATACAAATACTGGTCAATACATTATGGCCATTGGTGATATTGAAAAGTTTTCATTTACAGACATTGTCGGCTTACTATTTTCAATGGGCGACATAGAGGATGAGTTTTGGAATCCTAGCCTGTGCGACCTAAGCTAATATAAGCGTATATAATTTAACCCTATGTTAAACAAGGCCTGGTCAATTGCAGTCATTATTGCTGCGCTCGCCACTGCGAGCATCCTCCTACTTCAGCCTCAGCTAAACCAAGTTGCATTATTGCCAGACCAAGGTGCGGCCTGGTACTTTTGGAAAAGACCGGATCCTAATTTTGCCTCTCAATTATCAGCATGGAGTGGATATATAACCCATCAATTATTTATTTGGGGAGTTATAGTTTGGGCCAAAAAAAATCGGGAAGCCCTCAAAGACAGAACAAGAATGCACTTAATTAATTGGATTGCTCTAGGAGGAACTGCAGCATTTGGGGCTTTGCATTTTTTTCAAACCGCTATTTGGTATGATGGTCTTGCACAAAATGTGTCTGTTTTTTCGTCTCAAGCCTCAGTAATTCTGCTTCTAGTGGTAGTTCTTATGATTGAAGCCCCTAGAAGAGGACTATTCTTTGGATCAGGTGGAAAAAAATTCATCGGAATAAGGCCCTTCCTTATCAAATATCATGGTTATTACTTTTCTTGGGCTGTGGTCTATACTTTTTGGTTTCACCCAATGGAAACAACATGGGGTCACCTTTTTGGTTTTTTCTACACTTTCCTATTAATGATTCAAGCAGGATTTATTTTTACTCGCGTTCACACAAATCGATGGTGGACTCTAACACTAGAAGTTCTGGTTTTATTTCATGGGGTTGTTGTTGCATTGATAGCAGGACAAGAGTTTTGGACCATGTTTTTCTTTGGCTTCCTGGCGATGTTCATAGTGACACAAATGCATGGCCTTGGACTTTCAAAACTGTTAAGGTGGATCATGGCAAGTCTATTTATAATCGCATTAGTTATAATTTATTCTGAAAAAGGGTGGAATCAAATTCATGAAGTTTTAAGGATTCCAGTGATTGACTATCTTTTAGTGTTCATCTTGGCCGGCATTATCTTAATAATAAAGAACCTCCACGAAAAGTTTGTTAGCCGCCAATAAGCAAAATGCCAATTAAGGCAAATACAACACTTATTAATAAATCTAGAATAATCTTCTTGAAAAACAGTCCAAGTGTGCAATTAATCCTTTTAATTCCCTATTAAGCAGAAAAAATTCTTGTCATAAGTTTTTTCATACTATAATGAGGGGAGACCAACAAACATTTTGTTAGTTGGTTTTTTTTGTTTAGTAATATTGTGTCTAGTCTCTAGATACATTCAAAAGGAGAAATATAATGAAAAAAACATTAAGCATTGTTTTGTCATTGCTACTCATGGGTATTTTTTCGCCAACATTAGCCAATACTATTAAATGGTCAATGCCTGGTGATTCCCTAACTCTTGATCCGCATGCACAAAACGAAGGTCC
>LURN01000074.1 GCA_001628405.1 Candidatus Thioglobus sp. REDSEA-S12_B1
GACATTACGGTGGCCGGAGAAAAACCAATGAAACATTCTCTTACACTGAGCCATGGAAATGACTTCTTGCTCCAGTCTTCTCGACTACACTTAGATAAGACATCTCTTGATTTGGGCCCAGCTAAAAGAAGAATAGTGTAGTTATTAGTTAAGCTTTTAATATCAACATCTTCATCATCTCCTAAGTGTTGTTTAAGCCAGTCCATATCATGGAACTCTGATGCTGCAGCTGAGCCATACCATATTCTTTTTGGACCACGGTCTGAGCTTGGGATATTAGAAATGGTTGCTTCACTTTTAATCATCCCAAACTCATTAAGAAGATAACCCAATCCAACCCTGCCTGTTTTATGAGTAACGTTGCCACAAAACATTCGGTCAATAAAACTGTTGGCATCTGAGCCAGTAATTTCAAATCGATTAAAGCCATTCACTTCGGTAAGCCCTACATTATTTTGGACATTCTTTACTTCGTTTGCGACAATATCAAATGCTTCATCAAAGTGAAACGAGAGAGAAGGGTGGAAGTCCTTTGAAGGTTTAATATACTCAACCCGTTCCCATCCGTTAATAACGGTGAATTCTGCATTTTCTTGCTCCATTATTGGAGTCAGCGAGGTGGTTTTGGCGGGACGAGCTGCAGGACGGTGCTCGTGCGGGAAGTGAAAACGGAATTCGTTTTGGTAGTCTTCGATAGCCTTTAAGGAAGTCATTTCTACATTGGTGTGAGAAGTAAATCTTCGCGGATCAAGGCACCAAGTGTCATAGCAAGCCTCTCCATGAACAATTTGTTGAGCAAGCAACCAGCCATGTCCTCCACCTTCACCAAGACCTGCTCTTAAGCCAATAATACAAAAAGCGTTTTCTTTTCCAGGAATTTTTCCTACCAGTGGAGCGCCATCAATTGTATAAGTAATTGGACCATTAATGACGCTTCTTATTCCAGCATTCATTAGTGCTGGCATTCTGGAAAACGCTCCATCCAATACGTCTGTAACCCTCTCTAAATCATCCGGACAAAGGGCATTTACAAAGTTTGGATCAATCCCATCCATTCCCCAAGGTTTACAATTCTGTTCATAAAATCCAATTAGAAGTCCATTCTTATCTTGACGACAATAATAGTCGGATATTGGACATCTCAATAGAGGCATTCTGTGTCCTGCATCTTTAATCTCTTGAATATCCTCTGTTAGAAAATACTGATGCTCCATTGAGGCCACTGGATGATGAACACCCATCATTGCACCAACTTCGTTGACCCTGTATCCGCAGGCATTAACGATGACATCACAATCAATCTCACCAGTTTCGGTTGTTACTCTCCAGGTTCCATCCTGATATTGCTCTAGGGCAATGACTGGAGTATTTGTGTAAACCTCGGCACCAGCCTCTCGAGCTTTTCGCGCCAAAGAGTGGCACAGTTGATAGGGATCAATGTCGCCATCAAGCGGATCCCACAATCCGCCAATTAAATTATCCGTTGAGATTAATGGGTGACGTCGTTGACACTCCTTTGCATCAATTACCTCAAAGTCAACACCCATGCCTCGAGCCATTGATGCAAAGTGGTGATAGCCTTGCATCTGCTCTTTAGTGTTCGCAAGCCTGATTCCTCCATCACCATGATTGTAGTTGATTGGATGCTGAGGGTCGTCTGCCAATTCTTTGTATAGATTAATAGAATGTGTTTTCAAACCAACCATTGTTTGGTTCATTCCAAAATTAGTGACCTGAGCTGCAGAGTGCCAAGTTGTTCCACTGGTAAGGTCATTACGCTCAAGTAAGACTACATCCGTCCAACCCTCTTGGGTCAGATGATACAAGGTCGAGCAGCCTGCAATCCCACCACCAATTACAACGACTCTAGTTCTTGTTTTCATTTTTTATCAATAGTAAAACTCAATGGTGGACACTGAAACATCTGAAATATGATCCCTGCCATAGGCAACAATACCAAAGCTTCTGATTTTTTTTGGATCAAGAACTGAGTTTTTTGACCATCTCCTTTTAAAAGTTTTAAAAGGCAGGTCAATCATTTTCCATTCTGAATCAGCCTTGAAAGTTGCAGCATAATAGTCAGATGGAGACCAGCTCTCATTCGTTCTAATATGTATGTAGTAAGTTTCTCCATTTCCTCTTACATTAAGGCGAACACCTTTGAGTTGTTTATCATCTTTTTCAGAGTCTGCAAATGAAACGCCGGCTCGCAATTGTATAAAGCCACCATTATTAGCAGTGCTAACGTTGCCCGTAAGTCTCGCAAAATACATGTCTCCATCTTGCTCAAGAGTTACTTGTCCATCTGAAACTCCACCCATTACACGATCACTCACGTATTGCCAGTACCTTCCACTATCTGCATTGAATGGGTAGGAAAGGGTCTCCTCATCTGCAAAAGTTTTTGGACTAAGCGTTAGAATTGACATAGACAATAGAATTAGTTTCAAAAAATGGTTAAAAATATTTTTGTTAAGTGATTTGCAGAGCATAAAAAAATATTGAATTTTCAAAGAAATTTTATTATAGGTTTTTTTGTCATCCCATTAAATTTTTTTCTTAGCGAAAAAAAGCCGGCGGATGCCGGCTTTTGATTTCTTCAATTAAGAGACTAGAATTACAGGTTGTAACCCGTTTCTCCGAATCACGAATGTCGCTATTGCAGTGTATAGTGCAGTAGCCACTACAGCAGTAAATTGAATCTGTAATTGGTCACTAATAACAATCGCTTCATGACTCCAGCCGCCTTGGCCTGAAAAAATTCCAAGCTCTTTAGATGCAAAAATCCCAACCAAAATTGTTCCGCATATCCCGCCAATACCGTGAACTGGGAATACGTCAAGAGAGTCATCAATCTTGAATTTTTGTTTGATAATGATTACTGCATTGAAGCAAACAGCACCAGCAATAATTCCTATAACTAATGCGCCAGCAGGGCCTACAAATCCAGAAGCTGGAGTGATGGTTCCAAGACCTGCAACCATACCAGTTACTGATCCAAGCGCGGTTGGTTTTCCATATTTAACCCATTCATAGAACATCCAAGTCATAGCACCAGCTGCTGCAGAAATATGAGTAGCAAGGATTGCCATTGCAGCGTCTCCACCAGCAGAGAGGGCAGAGCCCCCATTAAAACCAAACCATCCAACCCAGAGCATGGCAGCACCAGTAATAGTCATTGTCATGTTGTGAGGAGGTATTGGTCTTTTTAGAAACTCCTGTCTTGGACCAAGTACAATAGCCGCGACCAATGCTGCTACACCTGCAGTGATGTGAACGACTGTTCCGCCAGCATAATCAAGCGTATCTCCAAGCCATCCGCCACCCCATACCCAGTGAGTAATTGGAGCATAGACAACAAATAGCCAAATGCTACTAAACAAGAGTACAGCAGAGAACTTCATTCGCTCTGCAAAGCCACCTACAATAAGGGCTGGCGTAATTATTGCAAATGTCATCTGAAACATTGCAAAGAGCGACTCTGGAATTGAGCCACTAGCACTATCTATACTGACTTGGGCTAACATAAAGTTTGATAGATTGCCTATAAATGGATTATCACCTGAAAATGCAAGACTGTATCCGGCTAAAAACCACAGGATACTTATAATCCCGGCTATAGCAAAACACTGCATCAAAACAGATAAGATATTGTTTGAGCGAACTAGCCCGCCATAGAAAAGTGCCAGTCCAGGAAGTGTCATGAATAAGACTAAGGCAGTGGATGTCATGATCCAAGCTGTATCAGCACCATTAATGACGTCCGCAAAAGCGGTCATTGGCAATAAAGCCAATAGAATAAATTTTTTCATTGAGCTCTCCTAAAGTGCGTCTTGGTCCGTTTCGCCTGTGCGAATACGAACTACTTTTTCGATGTCAGTGACAAAGATTTTGCCATCACCTTTATTTCCGGAACGAGCGATATCGCTAATTGTATTAATTAGCAGATCCAAATTCTTATTTGAAATTGCAATTTCAAGTTTTACTTTGTGAACAAATTCAACAGTAAACTCTGTACCTCGATATAACTCAGTATGACCTTTTTGTTTTCCGAAGCCTTTCACTTCAGTTACTGTCATGCCTGGTATGTCGACATCACAAAGCGCCTCTCTAACTTGATCTAGATTTTCTGGCCTTAGAATTGCTGTAACTAATTTCACTTTATCTTCCTTGAACTTTTAATATCTTCCGTAGACATCTTGGAATAATATCCGACATTGGCTCTTTGGAAGCTACATTGCTAGTAGTTCAGTTGCTTCATTGCAACTGTAATCACATTATAGATTATTTGATTTTTATTTGGCACTAATTCTTTTAACTGAAGAGATTAATTGTTTTCAAATACTCTGTTATGTGTATCGTAACAACGAATAAAAGTTGCACATCTCATTAAGTGTTTGAGTCTTTGGGCGCCTGCATATGTACAAGAACTTCTTATGCCACCCAATATGTCTTGAATTGTGTTTGATACTTCGCCACGATATGGCACCAACACTTCTCGCCCCTCTGAACTTCGATAATCTTTCAGTCCTCCAAAGTGTTTTACATTTGCCGCATCTGAACTCATCCCATAAAACTGTATAAATGATTTTTCTTCTGTAACACCTACTTCATTAGTCAAATACTCCTTAGTAACGATCTTGCCTCCACCTTCATCATGTCCTGCCAACATTCCCCCTAGCATTACATAGTCAGCTCCTCCAGCAAAAGCTTTGACAACATCACCTGGTGTAGCACAGCCGCCGTCAGCTATAATATGTCCTCCTAGCCCATGGGCAGCATCAGCGCATTCAATGACTGCTGATAATTGCGGATATCCAATTCCAGTTTGAATTCTAGTTGTGCACACGCTGCCTGGCCCAATTCCAACCTTGATGATATCTGCGCCATTTAAAATGAGCTCTTCTGTCATCTCACCAGTAACTACATTCCCAGCAATGATAACTACGTACGGATATTCTTTTCTAAACTTTCTAACGAAGTTGCTAAATCGTTCACTGTATCCATTTGCTACATCAATACAAACATACTTTAGATTGCCTTTATCAACCTGGTTATAGACCTCTTTAAACTTAGCTGAATCATTATCTGTAATTCCAATACTCATTGCTACATGTTCTCTTCTAAAATCATTGTCAGCATTAAAGTAATCAACCAGCTCATCTACTGCCAAAGTTTTAACAAGACATGTAAAGAGTTTTTGTTGCGCCAGTATGTCTGCCATTTCAAATGTACCGACTCCATCCATATTAGATGCCATAATAGGAATGCCGCGATAATGTCGATAATCATCTATTGTGTCGCCTTTATAATTACGAAATTTAAAGCCACGTTCTAAGTCAACTTCTTTTCTTGAGCCTAAAGTGCTTCGTTTTGGTCTAATTAGAACATTGTTGTAATCTAGCTTGATATCTTCTTCAATTCTCATTGCTCAATTCCTAGTAATTTTTTTTGGATAGATTGTTAATATTGTTACATACTCTTAATGTCAAATGAAACGAAATTTCAGTTAATTGATTGGGATTTATTTAGATTTATTTTCATCTTCAATTTTCTCCTTATAAATTCCAAAACCAATAAGCAAATGAAGAATAAATTGAAAAGGAAATTTATAACAAAATTTAAATAATGAAATTAATTTTTTCACACTAGAATTATAAGTCAACTAGAACTCATTTCCAAGTTTAGTTTGATGGGAGGGTGTTAGTGAGGTGGTGGAGGGACAGGGATTCGAACCCTGGAAGGGTATTAGCCCTTGCTGGTTTTCAAGACCAGTGCATTCAACCGCTCTGCCATCCCTCCGAAAGATTGGTATGATACCGTTTTTATGAATAAAGTATATAAAATTTATTTAAAAAAACTGCATTTTTTTGCGTATAATTCTCACTTTTTAGAAATTTCATTAGGTGGACGTTATGTCTAAAGTATGTCAAGTAACTGGTAAGAGACCTATAAGTGGAAATAACGTTTCGCACGCTCATAACAAAACACGTCGTCGTTTTTACCCAAACCTCCACACTCACCGTTTTTGGGTTGAGTCTGAAAATCGTTTCGTTAAGTTGAAATTATCTGCAAGAGGCTTAAGAGTAATTGACAAGAAAGGAATTGACGCGGTACTAGAAGAGATTCGTGGTCGCGGTGAAAAGGTATAAGGAGTAAATTATGAGAGAAAAAATTAAACTAGTTTCCTCAGCTGATACAGGTCACTATTACACTACTACTAAAAACAAAAGAATTCACCCAGAAAAGGTTGAGGTTAAGAAATTTGATCCCGTGGTCAGAAAGCACGTGATGTACAAAGAAGCCAAGATTAAGTAAACTCTTTGTAAGAATATAAAAAAAGCCGCTTTGAGCGGCTTTTTTAATGCCTAAATTTTAACTTTGCAGAATTACTTCTAGTGGAACATTTGAAGAAGCCTCTTGATAATCTGCGATTTGATCAAAGTTAAGATATTGGTATATTTCACCAGACATAGGCTCAATATTTTTCATCAAGGCTAAGTACTCTTCTGGAGTGGGGATGTAACCTAATTTAGCTGAGATTGCAGCCACTTCAGCAGATGCAAGGAAAACGTTGCTGTTGTCACCTAGCCTATTTGGGAAGTTTCTTGTGGACGTGGAAACAACCGAAGCTCCTTCTTCAACTCTGGCTTGATTTCCCATACAAAGAGAGCATCCAGGGACCTCAGTTCTATCTGTAAGGCGCTCAAATGTCTCATAGATTCCTTCGGACCTTAATTGTTTTTCGTCCATCCTTGTTGGTGGGGCAACCCACAGGACGGTGTTTAGTTCCGATTTATCTTCAAGAAGCTGAGCCGCAGCTCTAAAGTGTCCAATGTTGGTCATGCAGGAGCCAATAAAGACTTCATCAATGGAAGTTTTAGCAACCGATGAGAGAAGTCTGACATCATCAGGGTCATTTGGACATGCCAAGATTGGCTCTTTAATTTCCTCAAGGTCTATTTCAATTACTTCTGCATACTCGCAATCTTCATCAGCCTCAAGTAACTCAGGATTATCAAGCCACTTTTTCATGTCCTGGATTCTCTTTGCTATAGTTTTTTTATCGTCATAGCCAGAATCAATCATGGATCCAAGAAGCGTAATGTTTGAGTTCAGATATTCTTGAATTGGTTCTTTATTGAGCTTAACAGTGCAGCCATTTGCTGAGCGCTCTGCTGTGGCATCAGCCAGCTCAAATGCTTGTTCGACCTTAAGATCACCGAGTCCTTCAATTTCTAGTACTCGGCCAGAGAAAACATTCTTTTTGTTGGATTTGTCAACCGTAAGCAATCCTTTTTGAATAGCAAAGTAAGGTATCGCGTTGACGAGATCTCTCAGAGTAATGCCCGGCTGCATTTCCCCTTTAAATCGTACCAAAACTGATTCAGGCATATCTAGGGGCAAAACGCCAATGGATGCACCAAAGGCAACTAGACCAGATCCTGCTGGAAAACTAATTCCAATTGGGAAGCGTGTGTGTGAGTCACCGCCAGTTCCAACTGCATCAGGTAGCAACATACGATTTAACCAGGAGTGAATGATGCCGTCTCCAGGCTTGAGTGAGACTCCACCCCGTGAATGCATGAAGTCAGGTAGCGTATGCTGTAATTCAAGGTCAATCGGTTTAGGATAGGCCGCTGTATGACAAAAACTCTGCATCACTAGGTCAGCAGAAAACCCGAGGCAGGCTAGTTCTTTCAGCTCGTCACGTGTCATAGCGCCTGTGGTATCTTGTGAACCTACCGTACTCATTCGAGGCTCACAGTAGGTTCCAGGTCTAATACCTTTCACACCACAAGCCTTACCAACAATTTTTTGGGCCAGTGTAAATCCTAATTCACTATTTTTTGGATCAACTGGACGAAGAAAAACATCGCTGACTTCGAGACCCAGTTCAGCCCTTGTTTTGTCAGTGAGTCCTCTACCAATAATGAGCGGAATTCTGCCACCTGCTCTAACTTCATCAGGCATCGTGCTTGGAGCTAAATCAAATTTGGAAACAGTTTCACCAGATGAGTTCTTAATGACTCCATCGTAGGGATAAATAGTAATTTCATCTCCCATCTGCAGTCCAGAAACGTCACATTGTATTGGCAGAGCGCCCGAGTCTTCGGCTGTATTAAAAAAGATAGGTGCAATTTTACCGCCGAGTACTATTCCGCCACTATTTTTGTTCGGGATATAGTCTATTGGCTCGCCCATGTGCCATAAAACTGAGTTGATTGCTGATTTTCTCGAAGATCCAGTACCAACCACATCTCCAACATAGGCTAGAGGGAGGCCTTTTTCCTTGAGTTCTGCAATTTTTTCAAGCGGATTATCCATTTTCTTAATAAGCATCGCCTTTGCATGAAGAGGAATGTCTGGACGTGACCATGCCTCGGTTGCTGGAGAAAGATCATCTGTGTTGGTTTCACCATCTACTCGAAAAACAGTCACCTTGATGCTTTCAGGTAGAGGCTCTTTTGAGGTAAACCATTCAGCGGATGCCCACGAATCAACTATTTTTTTAGCGTAAGGGTTGCTTGAAGACTTCTCGAGGATTTGTTGGTGAGCCTCGTAAATGAGTATGGTATGTGAAAGCGCTTCGCATGCAGTTTCAGCAGTTTCTTCATCATCCAACAGGTCAATTAACGACGCAATACTGTATCCACCAAGCATTGTTCCTAATAAGAAAGTAGCGTGTTTTTTTGAAATGGCTTTGCAAGTTTCTTCGCCCTTGGCGACACTCGTAAGGAAGCCAGCTTTAACGTATGCGGCCTCGTCTACCCCTGGCGGAACTCTGTGCGTTAAAAGATTTAAATAAAAATCATCATCATTCCCCTCTAGAAGACTTTCGACGACTGATTTGGTTTGTTTGGCATCAAGCGCCAAAGGAGGAAGGTTTTCTGATTCTCTCTCAGCGCAGTGCTTTAGGTAAGCTTCTTTCATAAATATACTGACTCTTAGGTGATTAGATAAATAGAGTATAATTTTATCCTCTTTGGTATAAAGGCTTGAATTTTTTAAAGCAATTGTTCGTATTATGACATTTGATAACCTTACCTCTATTTCACCAATTGATGGACGCTACAGTGACAAGACAAATGCACTCAAGCCTATTTTTAGTGAATTTGGATTAATGAAATATAGGCTTCTTGTTGAGGTACGCTGGTTAGAGGCATTATCAAAAAATTCAAATATTCCCGAAGTACCTTCCTTTAGCGCTAAGGCAAATGAACAACTTCTAGCCATTGCCAATAATTTCAGTATTGAGGATGCAAAAGCAATTAAGGAAATTGAAAAAACGACCAACCATGATGTCAAGGCAGTTGAGTATTTTTTGAAGGAACAAATATCTTCAATACCGGAACTTAAAAAAGTCAGCGAGTTTATTCATTTTGCTTGTACCTCTGAAGATATCAATAATTTATCTCATGCCCTTATGCTGGATAATGGAAGAGATGTACTTTTAACTGAAATGTCAGAACTGCTCAATCTAATAACTGATTTAGCGAAAAATAATGCAAACATATCGATGCTCTCTAGAACTCATGGGCAAACTGCATCACCAACGACACTTGGCAAGGAGATGGCCAACTTCGCTTATCGACTCGATAGGCAAATCAGTCAACTGAAGGATGTCCGCATCATGGGTAAATTTAACGGTGCAGTTGGAAACTTTAATGCACATTTAAGCGCTTATCCTGAAATTGATTGGCAAAAGATTTCTATGGACTTTATCGAAGGTCTTGGCATCAACTATGCTCCATACAGTTCACAAATAGAGACCCACGACTACATTGCAGAGTACTTTCATGCTTTAAACAGATTCAATACAATATTGATTGACTTTTGCCGTGATGTTTGGGGGTATATTTCGTTAGGCTATTTCACGCAAAAAACAGTTAAGGGTGAAATTGGATCGTCAACGATGCCGCACAAAGTAAATCCTATTGATTTTGAGAATGCAGAAGGTAACCTAGGGTTGGCAATTGCAATCGGAGATCATTTTGCTGCCAAACTGCCTATTTCTAGGTGGCAGCGCTTTCTCTTCAGTATGCAAGGGGATCAATAAACTTGAAGTCAATGAAACTAGACTGCTCGAGGATCTTGATAATGCATGGGAAGTATTGGCAGAGCCGATTCAAACTGTGATGCGTCGATATGGGATTGAAAACCCTTATGAAAAGTTGAAGGAGCTTACAAGGGGAAAGGCAATTGATGCCGAAATAATAAAAGACTTTATTAATTCACTGGAGATACCTTCTGAAGCCAAAGAGGAGCTCTATAAACTCACACCAGCAAACTATATTGGAGATGCGATTAAATTAGCACGAGATATATAAAACTGATATAATTTCCCGCCTTAATAATTTAACAATCTAAAAGAGGAGCAAAAAACCCATGGTTAAGATTAGACTAGCCCGAGGTGGAGCCAAGAAAAACCCTTTTTATTCGATTGTAGCAACAGACTCTAGAAAAAGAAGAGATAGTGGTTACATTGAGCGTATTGGATACTTTAATCCTGTTGCTCGCGGACAAGAAGTCAGGCTTCAACTCGAAGAAGACAGACTGTCACACTGGATTTCTCAGGGAGCACAGATCTCAGATCGCGTAAAGCAACTTGTCAAGGAATACAGAGACCCATCTATTCGTGAGAAGCAGTTAGCTAAGCAGGCAGCTAAGGCCGATGAAAAGGCTAAGAAGATTGCTGCTGAAGAGAAAGCTAAGGCAGACCTAGAAGCCAAGGAAGCTGCTGAAGCAGCAGCGGCCTTAGCCGCAGAAGAAGCCGCAGCAGAAGCTCCAGCAGAAGAAGCCGCAGCAGAAGCTCCAGCAGAAGAAGCCGCAGCAGAAGCTTCATCAGCACCTCAAGAAAACGATAAAAAGCTGTTAGTCGGAAAGATTAACGGCTTTTTTGGTTTACAGGGCTGGGTAAAAGTATTCTCATACACTAATCCCAGGACTAACATTCTTAACTACTCGCCTTGGTCTATCAATGTTGATGGAGATTTCCAAACCATTGAGATTACAAAAGGGCGGGAGCAGTCAAAAACAATTGTCGCCCATATTAAAGGAGTAGATAGTCGTGAAGATTCTCAAAAATTTATTGGACAAGATGTTTATATAGATAAGGATCAGCTTCCTAAGCTTCCGAAGGGCGAATACTATTGGCACGAGCTCATTGGATTTGATGTGATTAACCAAGATCAGGTGAAGCTTGGCATAGTAGATTATTTTGTAGAGACAGGGGCAAACAACATCCTAGTAGTCAAAGGTAATAAGGAGCACTGGATCCCATATATTGAACCCTTTTTAGTTTCAATCGACTCCAAAAACAAAATTATTTTGGTGGATTGGGATAAAGATTTTTAATTAGAATTAAAAAAATCTGCGTTTGACTGTTCTAGTTAGGTACACTTATTAGTGGATTAAAACTTAACTTCAGAAACATATTTCATGATTTGGATAACAAGACTATTTCCATTTTTGTTATGGATTAAAGACCTTAGTAACCCAAAAACTTTCAAAGCCGATGTTGTGGCAGGTGCAACCGTCGCATTCGTTTTAATCCCTCAGTCGATGGCCTATGCGCAGCTTGCTGGGCTCGGACCCGAGTACGGTCTTTATGCATCCTTTTTACCCGTCCTGATTGGCGCCATGATGGGCTCATCAAGACAGCTCTCAACAGGCCCAGTTGCTGTAGTTTCTTTGTTGACAGCAGCGGCACTTGGAGAAATCGTAACCGATCCTTCTAGCTATGCGGTCTACGCTGCACTACTTGCTTTAATTGTTGGTGTGTTTCAATTTTCACTTGGAATCCTGAGGTTAGGTTTTGTCATTAACTTCCTTTCTCTTCCTGTGGTAACCGGTTTTACAAATGCAGCGGCAATCATTATTGGAACTTCACAGCTCCCAAAAGTTTTTGGAATAAGGGTTATTAATTCGAATGATACTGATTGGGAGAGTGCGTGCCAACCATTAACTCTGATTGAAAGAATCGAAAATATTGATGCCAACGGACTTCATACAATCTGTAATGCCGATCAAAGTTATCAGACGATTGCTAGGCTTCTAGAAGCGGCAATCTACTATACTCATCTCCCAACATTAGCCATGGCGATTTCCGGCGTATTGGGCATTATATTATTTCAGCGTTTTTTCCCTAGATTGCCAGCGATCTTATCGGTCGCAGTGCTTTCAACTGCAGTTTCGTTCTTAATTGATTATCAGGGTATGGGTGGCGCTATAGTGAGCTCAATTAATATTGAGGGTTTGCTTAGTTTTAAGTTGCCAAGTTTTGACTTTAATGCAGTTGGAACCCTTTTTATCTATGCGATAACAATATCTTTAATTGGCTTTATGGAGGCAATCTCAGTAGCAAAATCAATGGCTGCAACCACCAAACAGCGTCTAGATGTTAACCAAGAGCTCATTGGTCAGGGGCTCTCTAATGTAACCTCAAGCTTCTTTCAAGGGTACGCTGTCTCTGGATCTTTTTCTAGGTCGGCGGTTAACCTGACTGCTGGCGCAGTGACTGGATTCTCATCTGTCGTGACAGCAGTCATTGTTGGGTTGACAATTATCTGGTTGACACCCTTGCTCTATCATCTCCCACAAGCAACTCTAGCAGCAATTATCCTGATGGCAGTCGTTAACCTGATTCATTTCTCACCCCTTAGGCATGCATGGAAAGTTGAAAAGCATGACGGTTTGGTAGGTTTACTAACTTTCATCATGACGCTTACTTTTGCCCCTCACCTTGAGAACGGAATTGCTTTTGGAGTAATTATGTCATTAGGATTGTTTCTATACCGCACTATGGAGCCGAACTTTGCTGAGCTATCGGTTGAGCATGGTTCGATTATAGCCTCGAGGTTTGCTGATGAGTCGGTTGAGGTGAGTCCTCATGTTAAAGTTGCAAAGTGGAGTGGTTCTCTCTATTTCGCAAATGCCGCTTATTTTGAAACCAAGCTGCTCGATTTAATTGCAAGGAATAATGATCAATTAAAGTACGTGATTGTTGATGTGGCCTCTATTGTTCAGGTTGACGCAAGCGGTGAACAGGTGCTGTCAGGTCTGGTTGAGACATTCTCGAATTCTGGCGTTGAGATACTTTTTGCAAGAACAGAAAGACTGGAGGCAGAATTATTTAGATCAGGATTCAAGAAGCGCTATGGAGAAAATCGATTCTTTGACTTGAGGGCAGACGCATTAAAATTTGTCTGGCAAGAGTTAGAAGTCCTTGAAAGAGAGAGTGAAGAAGATTTTGACGTGAATATTGACGATGGAGTTGTTATCTAACTAGATTTCTTTATAGAAGGCCTTCATGAAATACAAACCTTGAGGCTCTGCAGTTGGACCAGCTTTCTTTCTATCCTTGCTTGATAAAACCTGTGACATCCATTCAACACTCTTTTCACCTCTACCAATTTTCAGAAGAGTTCCAACAATATTTCGAACCATATGATGAAGGAACGCGTTAGCTTTAATGTTAAGGATTAGCTCGTCTTCAATCGAATCAATCTGAATATGCTCAACTGTTTTAATCGGTGATTTTGCTTGACACAAGCTTCCTCTAAAGCAAGAAAAGTGCATGAAAGTCATCACTGACAAACTTAACCCACTTAAAGTTGACGTCACTAGGAAGGTTGACATTGCCACCAAAAAGCCAAGCCCTGTCAGTTCTAATGGTATCAGTCTCGAAATGTATGACTTGTTCAACAGCATGAACTCCAGAGTCAGTTCTGCCACTACAAAATACACGAACTGGGTGATTAGCTACCTGTGATAGCGCAGATTCAACAACGCTCTGCACTGTTCGAAGACCAGATTTTTGCACTTGCCATCCATGAAAATTCTTTCCAAAATACTCAACGCCTAGCGCAACTTTCATAATCAACCACTGATTTTATTTATTGTAAAATTGTGATTAACATTTTAACAAACTATTATGACTCGCTTGACGAGTCTATTTATGGAAGAGTCAAATGAGTAAAAGCCAAAAACCTACTGGCATAAAAAAACTGTGGTCTGCCTCTGTGTACTCTGCAAAAGGGTTAAAGAGTTGCTATCAATCTGAGTATGCATTTCGTCTTGAAGTTTGGTTGGCATTAGTTTTACTACCTCTTGGCTATTGGCTGGGAGAATCTTCAATTGAAAAAGTGCTCTTAATTACTCCAATCTTTTTAGTTTTGATTGTAGAGCTTATAAATTCAGCGATTGAGGCTGTCGTGGATCGAGTTGGAATGGAGCACCATGAACTTTCAGGCTTTGCAAAAGATGCGGGCTCAGCAGCGGTTCTAATCTCTTTAGTCATTTTCATAGTCACGTGGATTATTATTCTTCTTTAAAGAGCCAGCTTGATTATGATTTAGATTGTCATTTTTTTGACTCAATTGACAGTACCAACTCCTTTCTTGCAAATTCTCCATACGAAACTAAGACCCAGTTATGCGTTGCTAGAGAACAAACCAAGGGGCAGGGCCAGCATGGAAGAAACTGGGTCTCAGAGAAAGATGGAAGCATCATCTTCTCGATTCGACAGTGTTTTCATGAACAAGTAAATGTTAGCGGCCTGAGTTTGGTTGTAGGAATGGCAATAATCAAATCCATAGAGGCTGAATGTCAGTTGCTTGGTCTTAAAATTAAATGGCCC
>LURN01000075.1 GCA_001628405.1 Candidatus Thioglobus sp. REDSEA-S12_B1
TGTATTCCTTGAATATTTTTCTCAAGCTCTGGCTCATTTTCGGGAATGATTGGCCAATCAACAGAACTCTCAAATGGAATTACAGCAGCCCAGTTTGCACCTCGATCGGCATAATTTCTACTTTGAACCATATCAAAATAAATATGCTCTGCCGGACACAAAACGACCCTATAGCCATCCCTTGCCAGTTTAAAGCCAGATTCTAAATTCTGCCATGAAAATAATAGCTTATCAGTCTTCTCATCTTGATGTTGTCCATCTTCAGCCTCTTGCCAAGCAGCAGTTTTTTTATTATTGAGCTCAAGCCTCTTTGAAAGTTTGTTGATAAACCAGGAAGCAACATCTTTACTATCTTTTAGATTATGTTCAGATTTAAGAATCTCTATTGCTGGTGACTTGCTCCATGCGCCAGGTGCAATCTCATCCGCCCCCAAATGGATATATTCTCCTGGGAAAACTCTGCAAAGATCATCTAATGTCGACTCGACAATCGATGTTGTATCTGGCATCGCAGGATTAAGTGTGTTTTCTGAGTAGCCTTGAACGGATATTTCAAAACTCTTATCCTCGGGATCACGCATATTTGGGAATAGTCTGACTAGAGACATGTTGTGGCCTGGCAGGTCAAACTCAGGCATGACATCAATATGATTTGCTGCAGCTCGATCAACAATTGTCTTAATCTCAGTTACGTCATAACAACCACCTGTTTGCTCTGGCCCAGAGCCAAAAACAGGAGGCACTAGTTGGCCATCTCCCCTAATCGAGGTAGCAGTAGCAATTTCATAATCATCGGCAAGTTTAAATCGAAATGCCTCATCATCAGTTCCGTGCCAATGAAACTTATTAAGCTTAAATAAGCTCATTAAATCCAAAAGCTTCAAGATACTTTCAACAGAATAAAAGTGCCTGACTGTATCTAAATGTTGACCTCTCCAGCTAAAACGAGGCTTATCAGTAATGTTGCCGCATGGTACCAATTGATGATAATTTTGAGTAAGTTGCATGAGCGAAATCAGAGCATAGTAAACTCCAGCCTCATCACCCGCTGAAATCTCAACAACGTCACTTGTAATAACAATTTCATAAGAAGACTCCTCTATGAATTCTTGAGTTTTGATTTTTATAGAGGTTGTTGCATTCTCAAACTCTTCATTAACACTTTCAGGAAAAAAATTAAGATTTAATCTTGTTCCGAGTTCAGAGGCTGACCTATATCCACTATGAATTATTTGATTGTCATCAAAAAAAACGTTAATTGGTGGGCACAAGTTACAAACACCTGCACTTGCTGCCCATGAATAAGGGTGTGGCACCAATCGAAGTGATTCATAATTTAATTTATCTCCCGAAATGTTGGGGATTGGTGCCACGGAGGAGATTCTTTCTAAGTCTAAATCAATCACTTTAATATTAAAAATATCTTTATTCTTTAATTTTATAAAACAGCCCTGTGGAGACCATCTATGATTCATTGGCTTGTGTCTTGATTCTTCGTAGGAATACTTAAAGATCCATTCTTCACCAGGTTGTAAAACAAACTTTTTCTCTGGTTTTAATTCAGCATAACCACCAGAACTGAAATGTATAAAGCAATTTTCAACTGCCTTGACAGGCGCAAGAATACTGAAGCAAAAAACAAAACTCGTAATCGGTTCATTCGAATTGTTAACTAGTTTTGAACAAAAACAATTCTCAGAATTAATTGATGTTTCAATCAAAAAATCAGTTTTACTCATCCTCAGTTCTCTCTATCCAAAAACACTCTATTAACCGTTAAAATTGGACTAATAGACAGTTTTAAATTGGTAATATAATGGTATTATATAACAGCTAATGATTAAAAAACAAATTAAATTTTCAAAAAAGTTGATCCTATACTTAAATTTTCAAAAAACCCTTTAATATAAGGAAAAAATTAAGTTTATTTACCTAAATCGATAAGATTTGAATTTATAAATACTTTTGTAATTTTTTTTAGAAGGATTGACTGAGTAAATAGAATGAGTTTATAATAATACCAATTAAATACCAATTTTTTGATTTTTGCTGTTTTATTCCTTCAACCAGCCACCAAGAAAATTATGTCTAATGCTGAGAATTTGATTGATTTTTTAAAGCCATCAAATGATAGCTCTGAGTCTTTATATAAGCAATTATCTCGTTCCCTTAATAATGCAATTCAGGAGGGTCTATTAAGGCCTGGTGATGCACTTATTCCAGAGCGTGATTTGGCTGCCAGTCTAAAAATGTCTCGAATTACTGTTCGTAAAGCCATAGATCAGCTTGTTGAAATTGGACTTCTTATTAAAAGGCAGGGAGCAGGAACAGTTGTCTCTGAAAATGTTGATCTTGTTCTTCACAAAAATCTCTCCTCACTAAATAGCTTTACTGCTGACATGAAAAAAAGAGGTCTTGAGTCTTACTCAAGAGTTATTCTCAGGGAGGAAGGAAAAGCCTCTCCTAAAGAAGCCTTGATTTTAAATTTAAATGAAGGTGAGTTCGTTCATAGATTGAATAGAGTTCGCTACTTAGTTAATGAACCACTGCTTTATGAAATAGCCGTTATACCTGCCTCAATCATTTCAATATCTTCTGCACTGGATAATTCTCTTTATGAACTCCTAGAATCTAAAAATATGAATCCTGTTACTGCAAAACAAAATATTCATGCAATCGTAGCAGATGATAATCTTGCTGATAAGCTTGAGGTGAATCCTGGAAGCGCTATTTTATTTGTTGAGAGAAGAGGCAAAGATGCTAATGGTCGAGTTGTTGAATATACGCAATCTTATTATCGAGGAGATCGATATGATTATGTGGTAGAGCTAGGATGAAAAAAGCAATCAAAGGGGCACGTATATTTTCTGGCAAAGATTTTGCCGATAATCATGCATTGCTATATGAAAATGAAGAAATAATTGAAATCGTTAATGAATCAGAAATTCCTCAAGGTTTTGAGGTTCAAAATTTAAATGGGGGTATTCTCTCTCCGGGATTTATCGACCTTCAAGTGAACGGTGGGGGTGGAAAATTGTTTAACAATTCACCGGACAAAGAGAGCCTTGATACAATCATTAGCGCTCACCAATATTTTGGCACCACTAGTATTATGCCAACTGTCATTAGCGACTCGCTTAACGTTCTTCAGAAATGCACAGATACAATATCACAGGAGATAGATAATAATAAATCTTTACTAGGCGTTCACATTGAAGGGCCTTTCTTTAATGTGAAGTATCGCGGCGTCCATCAAAAACAATACATCAATACTATCAATGCCACCTATATGAATTTGTTTAAAACGTTGGACAAGTACCCAGTCATGCTGACGCTGGCACCAGAATGTATTTCAATTAAGCAGCTAAAAAGTCTTAAATCTTTGGGATTTAAAATCTTAGCTGGCCATACTGATGCAAACTATGATCAACTTGAAGAGGCTATTAAGTTTGGATTAGACGGCTTTACTCATTTATATAATGCAATGGGTCAAATTTCTGCAAGAGAGCCTGGAGTGGTTGGATCAGCATTAGATTTTGATGAGACATGGGCTAGTATTATTGTTGACTTGCACCATGTTCACCCATCCTTAATCAAACTATCATATAAACAAAAACCTGAAGGTAAGTTATTTTTTGTATCTGACTCAATGGCTACAATTAATCATGGTGAGCCATCGTTTGAGCTTTATGATGAGGTAGTGAGTGAATCAAAAGGTCGAATAATCAATTCGGAAGGTAAGCTTGCAGGATCATCTATTACCCAAATAGATGCCATTAAAAATGCTTATCAAAACTGTAATATTCCTCTTGAAAGTGCAATCTCAATGGCAACGCTTTATCCAGCTGAATATCTTGGCGTGTCCAATTATCTTGGAAAGCTTAAGAAAGGTTATAGGGCAGATTTTGCACACTTTGATTCTGATTTCAAAATTCAGAATGTCTGGGTTGCAGGCAGTCAACTCAATCGAGGTGATTCATGAGAATAGTTATTCTTCCAACTGAGGTAGAGGCAAGTAATTTTGCAGCTGAATTTATTACAGAGTTTATAAACAATAACAAGAATCCAGTTGTTGGACTGGCAACAGGTGGATCCGTTGTGATGACTTATGAAGCATTAATTAGTAAGCATCAATTAGGTCAGGTCAGCTTCCAAGAAACAACAACATTTAATTTAGATGAGTATTTAGGATTAGCTCCAAACCATGCTCAAAGTTATCGAAGTTATATGAATCGCACGCTCTTTGATCATATCGATATTGACCCATGTAACACCTATGTTCCAGAGTGCTTTGATGATAATTTTGACTCAGCTTGTTCCAGCTATGAAAATGAAATAAATAAGCGGGGTGGTATTGGCCTTCAGCTCTTAGGTGTTGGGTCGAATGGCCATATTGGCTTTAACGAGCCCACTTCGAGCTTTCAATCAAGAACAAGAGTTAAAACATTGACTAAAAGCACGCTCACTCAAAATGCACGTTTTTTTGAAGCCTCTGAAAACCAACCGTCTTTGGCCATCACCATGGGAATTGGAACCATTATGGAAGCCGAAAATATTCTTCTAATTGGTCTTGGCAAACACAAAAGTAAGGCAGTCGCTGATGTCATAGAAGGCCCACTTTCTGCATTTTGTCCCGGGAGTATTCTTCAAAATCATCCAAATGCGACTATCGTTATAGATAAGCTTGCTGCCTCTGACTTAGAACTCTATGACTACTATATTCAAACTGAGAAAATGAAGTCTAAATATAACTGCTAAAATTGAGTTATAATTTTTTTATAGAATATTTTAGTCTGTTTATATGAGCTTAATTTTCAAACAATTATTTGAAAGAGAAAGTTGCACGTTTACCTATCTGATTGCCGATAGCGAAACCAAAGAAGCAGCAATTGTTGATCCAGTAGATATTATGATTGAGAGGGATATAGCTTTACTAAAAGAGTTAGAGCTAGATCTAAAATTTATTATTGAAACCCACATTCATGCTGATCATATAACCAGTGCATGCCCCTTAAAGAAATATTATCCAAAAGCAAGAATTGTTATTGGAATGGAGAATATCGATGCTGAAGCCTGTTCAGATATCATGGTTAGCGAGGGGCATATTCTTAACATTGGAAAATTTGAAATCACAACAATTGAAACTCCAGGGCACACAGTAGGTTGCATGTCTTACCTTGTTGAAAACAAACTATTAACGGGCGATGCTCTATTTATTAGAAGCACTGGTAGATGTGATTTCCAAGGTGGCTCTGCTGAATCACTCTATGCCTCTATTCAAAAACTGTTTAAGCTTCCAGACTCAACCGAGGTTTATCCTGCGCATGACTATAACGGTCTTTCAGTTAGCACGATTGGTGAAGAGAAAAAGTTTAACTCGATGATAAGAGAGTCATTTGATCAAGAAACCTTTATCGAGAATGTAAATAGCCTAGATTTAGGCTTGCCGAAAAAAATTAAAGTTGCTGTTCCTGCCAATCAAAGCTGTGGCCTGATTGCAGAAAAGGTCTAAAAAGACTTAATAATCTATCATTACTTATTAAAATATAAGTCTATGGACATTACAACGCCCGCACTCCTCTTTCCTGCCATTTCATTATTATTTGTTGCCTATACCAATAGACTTCATTCATTGAGCGTACTAATTCGTGCAATGACCACTAAAGGCAGCAATGAATCAAAAACCAAGCATGCAGAAGAGCAAATTAAGATCCTTGAAAAGCGCGTCATTTACATCAGAAGGATGCAGGTCTTTGGCGTGGTCAGTTTTATATTTAACTTGATGACCATTATTTTGGTTTACCTAAAATTTTACATTCTAGGTAACTACATTTTTGGCTTTGGACTCTTGATGCTCTCAGGCTCATTACTGTTTGCTCTTCTAGAAACCTTGATATCGACAAAGGCTCTTGATATCCATCTGAAAAACTCTAATACTTAGGGTTTATTGCCTAAATTATCAGCGATCAAACAAACCATTTCGAACATGATTGAATTGGCAACATGTGCAGTAATTTGATTTGGTGAATCGACGGTTGGCATGAGACAGACAACATCACCTCCAATAACATTTCTACCTCTTAAACCTTGGAGCATTTTGAGAACATCAGGCATCTTGAACCCTTCAATAGCAGGCTCTAAATTTGCAACTCCAGGAGCTACAGTTACGTCCAAGCAATCTAAATCAAATGTAATATAGATTGGAGCATCACCAACTCGCTCTTGAATCATCTCAATACACTTTTCAACGCCGTATTCATCAAAGTTGTCTTTAGTAATAATCTCATAGCCAAGTTCATAACTTGAGTCGAGCCAGTCTAGTGTTCTTGTATTTCCCCTAATGCCAACTTGTATGCTTTTTGAAGCGTCAACAAAACCATCTCTTACCAAATAGCTCGCCCAGTGCGCTGCAGATTTCACTGCCCCTAGAAAATGATCTAGCTGATGAAAAGCATCAGTGTGGGCATCAAAATGAACTAATACTGCCTTTTCTCCATTGGTGAGTTTAGATTTGGGTCCTGCAATGGCCTGAAGAATGCCACCAGTAATTGAGTGATCCCCTCCAATTGAAATAGGACGAACACCAGACTCTGCAATGACTTCATAAAACTCAGTAATTCGCTCAATGCACATCTCATTATTGTTAGCTTCCGGGAGAGGAACATCACCAAAGTCCCTAATCTCACACATTTCCCAAGGTGAGATTCCAAACTTTAGGTGGCCTCGCCTTCCCTGAGCTGAAATATTCCTAACCGCTCTTGGTCCTAGATGTTGATCTCGCTGTGTTGTACCATTTCCAGTACTGTGAGGAACACCAACAAGAGCTATATCACATCCTTCTGTATCAGGATTATGTGGACAACGAAATAATGTAGGCACTCCCCACCAATAAAGGCCATTCATCATCGCGGAGTTGTCTCTTGTTTTTTTATCCATCGATAGCTCTTTTTTTATTCTTTAAATTCTACTCAAATTTTTCACTAATTTTGGCAAGAATAGCTTCTTTATAGGGCACCTCTAATTCTTTAGATGCCCAGGCCACGAAACCTAGGTCAACTTGCTGCTCCCAAGTTTCGATTGGGTTTTTAAATGAAGTGACAGAAGTCTGAGTTGGTGCTGATAAAAATAATGCCATCTCAGCCTACATCTGTCATCCAGTAGATGCAGGCTCTATATTCCTCAGCCAAATTTGCCCCTTGAATGTACTCTTGAGTGAGCTTAGTAATAGCCTCTGTTTGAGCTGCAACGATTTGACCATTGGTCATCTCCATATCTGCACCATCAATCATATGATAGGCATAGACTCTATTCATCAAAGCCTCTCCTGCGGTGAGACCTGCCATCTCAGGCCTAGTGAGTTCGATATAAATAAGTGCTGAACATCTAATAGCTCTATCTGCAACCTCTTTAACTGCATGAGCTGGCGATGCTAGTCCAATTAATAACAGTAATAAGGGTAGTATCTTTTTCATGAATTAGATCTAGTTATTGAGTAAATAAACGGTAAAGTATAAACAAAATAAACACCCAAATCACACCTAAATAACATCTTTTAGAATTCCCAAACAGTAAAATTTAACTGATTAAAAATTAATAATTTTACTTATGGCAGATAAACATTTAATTTTTGGTGCAACAGGATCTATCGGCTCTAGTTTAGCCAGACAACTAAAGGATTCAAATCAAGACGCACACCTTGTCTCAAGAAATAAAGAAGAGCTCAAAATTCTTGCGGAAGAGCTTGATTACAGCTACTCTGTGGTTGATGTTTTAGAGGATGGCTTTGTAGATAAAATTATCTCAGAAATGCAGGAAACAAATATTATGGGTTTGGCCTACTGCGTTGGATCGATTGATCTTAAGCCTCTTAAGAGAGTAACAGAAGCTGATATGCATCAATGCATGAAACTGAATCTTTACTCGGCAATCGAAGCAATCCAAGGCTTCCAAGACAATCTTAAAAAGAATAATGGCTCTATAGTCTTATTCTCTTCAGTTGCTGCTCAGAAAGGTTTTACGAACCATACAATTATTGCTTCAGCAAAAGCGGCTATAGAAGGCTTAACAGTAACTCTTGCAGCAGAACTAGCGCCAAGCATTAGAGTTAACTGTATTGCACCAAGCCTTACTGACTCAAAAATATCTCAGCCCATGCTCAAGAGTGACGTTATGGCTGAAGCCCTTGCCAAAGCGCACCCTCTTAAAAGGCTTGGGCATGGAAACGATTCAGCCGCACTTGCTAAATTTCTTTTAGGCAACGAAAGCACTTGGATGACCGGGCAAATCATTGGAGTTGATGGCGGAAGATCAAGCCTAAGCTAGCATAACCCCAAAACTAGTATGCTAGGTTAGTTGACTAATTTGTTCAAATAACTCTTTTGAAATTGTTATGCTGCGAGAGCTCTCAAGGAGCTTTCTTTTCTCCAATCTCTTATTGCCTGGCAGTCTCGTTGATGGCTGTTCAAGGATCGATTCAATAATGGTCTCAGTTCTCTCAGAAAATTGTTCACCGGAAAAAAAGTTAGGATCTATCGCAATGATGAGCTGCCCAACTCCAGGCGAGTCACCCTCAGCATTAAGGAATGAACTAGCCTCAAATCCAAAGTTAGATCCAGTTAGTCCTGCCGCTAAAATTTCTACCATCAGTGCAAGAGCGCTGCCTTTGGCATCACCAATTGGGAGCATTGCACCAGCTAGAGCCTTCTTGGGGTCTGTGGTTGGCTTGCCTTCACTATCAATGGCCCAATCCTCTGGAATTTTTTCATTCTGTTGATTAGCAACCATAACCTTCCCACGAGCAACTTTGCTTAGGCTCATATCGATGACTAATGGCGGTTCATTGTCACGAGGCGTCGAAAATGCAATTGGATTGGTTCCAAACAAAGCCTTGGTTCCGCCCCATGGTGGTATAGCCTTTGGCGTGTTTCCAAACATGAGACCAATCAGACCATTTTCAGCCAAAATCTCAACATGCCTGCCTGCCTGTCCAAAATGATGTGAGCGAGAAATACTGGCAGCCGCTATTCCAAATTTTTTACAAGTTACAGTAATTTCTTTAAGTGCTAGAGAAATTGCTGGATAAGCAAATCCATTGTTTGCATCGACTCTAATAACAGCTCCATTTGAACTCAGAATTGATGGGGCTTCATTTCCATTAACCTTGCCTGAAGTGAGCTGCTCAACATATGAGGGTATTCTTGAAAGTCCATGACCTGACTGTCCGTCAAACTCTGCACTCATTAATGCATCAGCCACTTCTCTAGCATTATCCTCAGAAGTCTGATTATTAACTAGTGCATTAAATGCCAAATCCCAGGCTTCTTTTTCAGAAATTTGTAATGTTTTTATCATCGATAGTTCCTATAAATTTAGAAAGTAAATTATAGTTATCTTAAGCCTTATAAAGTATATTTATTTAGATGATGGAGTTCTCTTTAAAAACAAGAATCAGTTTTTATTTAAGCGGCAGTTGGCTTCTTTTTTCGTTCTTTATTGCAACCACATACTCCAAGCTCAATAATCAAATCTTTATCAGCTGGTTTGATTTATACAATGTGTACTGGCACATATTTTTTATTGTTGGCGCTCCAGTCTGGATATACTGGTTTGCTCTCAAGCCCTATAAATGGATAAAAAAAATCCGAAATAAACAAAAAAATAATGAAGCTTAACATAGGCATATTTCAATATGAGATGCAGGATGAGAGTCCTGATGAAAAAATCACAGAGAAAGACCACAATCAGCTATTTAATTCTGCACAACTTTTTGATGACGAAGGCATATCTATTGCCAATCATCGCAAGAAACTTTTGCCACCAACCGCTGATGAATCAAAAATATTTACGCCCGGTAATGAAAGATCCATTTTTTCACTAAAGGGTGTCAAGTCAGCAATCGTTATTTGCTACGAATTAGAATTCCCAGAAATTATCAGAGAGCTCGCTCTTGAGGGAGTTGAGTTAATTATTGCACCAACCGGTCAGTCTTCACATTGGCCAGCGGCGGCGCTTTATAATTGCAGAACCAGAGCTTTTGAAAACGGAATTTTTGTCGCCTACGCAAACTCGACAGGTCAGCTAAACGGCATTAACTTTATGGGTGAGAGCAAAATTATAGGACCCGATGGTTTAGATATTGTCAATGCAGGCATTGGTGAAAAACTCATTTCTGCAGAGATTGACACAAACGAAATCAAACTGACACGCGGGAAACTTCCTTATCTAAAGGATTCCCAATCAATTTAATCAAACCAGTTGGTTTTTACTGACAGGATGAATTATCAACACCCCAGGGCATCATAGTATTACATAGAAAGGCGCCGTCTAATTAGCATTAGTTAAGTTAGCCTTAGCAAGATTTACACCGCTTAAATTTGCATGACTCAAGTCTGCCTCTGTGAGGTTGGCACCAGCTAGGTTAGAACCATATAAGTTCACCGCAAAAAGGTTAGACCCGAAAAGATTGGCATTTTCCAAATTCGATCCATTTATTTCAGCGCCAAAAAGACTGGATCCTTCTAGATTTGCATTATAGAGATTAGAATTTGATAGGTTTGCAGAGATAAAATCAGCTCCTGATAGAAGAGCATTATTGAGATCAGCGCCGATAAAATTTGTGTTTCTCAATAGACATCCTTGGCAACTATTCAATGAGTTTAATTTTAAAATGTTATCCTCAATATTCTGCCAATCGTTATTGCCATCAGCAAAAGTTAGAGTTGAAAGTGAAATAAGCATTAGAGTCAAAAAATTTTTCATGTCTATTC
>LURN01000076.1 GCA_001628405.1 Candidatus Thioglobus sp. REDSEA-S12_B1
TGCAATGCCTGTCCATAAAATAATTTCTCCAAAATAGTTTGGGTGGCGAGACACAGACCAAAGGCCCTGTGAGATAAACCTCCCTTTATTTTCAGGCTGCTCACTAAAGTGTTTTTTTTGTCTGTCAGCAATCACTTCAAAACCAAAACCTAATAACCAAAACAGTGTCCCAACAACAAAAAATACACCGACTGGTTCAAGCGGGTTCAACGCGATTAAAGTAATAGCGTTTACAGTGGTTAAGAAGACCCAAAGTGCTGATAAGGTCCACGTCATTAAAAACTTTGGTGGTGATTTTTTTATTTCTCTAAACCTTCTATCTTCGCCAGCTTTCACTATCCTTCTATAAAGAAATATTCCCAACCTTAAAGTCCAAACAGATACAAAGATAGCAACAAAAACTGAACGAATTGACACCTCTAGTCCCGAGCTCAAGAGTGCAAAAATTGAGGCAAAAACAACTAGGAGCGTAGCAACCATTCCTGTAAAGTCAAAATATTTTTCTGAGCTTGTAATTAACGAGGGCACCGCAATGATCCAGTGTGTTGCAAAACTGACAATTGCGCAGAAAAGGATTGCTGGAAGCCCGAAAAAAACAGCGCCATCAACTGAAGCTGCTATAGCAACAATGTAAGCCGTTATAACGCATAAGGCAATGGCACCAAAATCCCTAATCATTGTGGCCTCCCAAAAAGATAGTGGGAGACGCCCCACTCAGAGCCGTGGTTAAAACCAAAAAGAACCTCGCAAGACATGAAAAAAATACGCCACCTTTGGTATGCCGCTTACTCTCCAGTCTTTTTCTATTTTCATTTGCTCTGGGAAGCTCATTAACAGCCTGTGCGATGGCATTTGACCCCCACTAAAAAACTCTCTTGCCATCCAGTCTGCATCGTCCTTATTCTCAAAAGGATAGGCAACCTTTTGGTGAGAAAATATGTGCACAAAAAGCTTGCCCTCTTTTTTAAGCCACGAATTAACCCTGCCAAGCAATTTTTCATAGTTTCGCATGTGTTCAAACATCTCGACTGAAACAACTCGATCGAACAACCCTTCAGCATTAAAGTCATTCATGTCGGCAGTTATAACTCTGACATTGTCTAACTTAAGCTGCCTGCACCTTTCTTCAATAAACTGCCTCTGGTCATTAGAGTTACTAACTGCGGTAATTTTACTTTTTGGAAAATGTTGGGCCATATAGAGCGTTAAAGATCCCCAACCACAACCCAGCTCTAACACATCTTGACCGTCAACTAATCCTGCTCTCTCTGATGTCAGATCCAGCATGGCTGATTCAGACTGGTCTAGAGAAGTCACTCCCTCTGGCCATAGTCCAGAGCTATACTTAAGCCTCTTTCCAAGAACAAGCTCAAAGAGCCTTGGAGGAACCTCATAGTGCTGTTCATTTGCTTTTTCTGGAACAAGTGCAATTGGGCTTTTCTTTAAAACTTCTATCCATGCGGCATGGTCCTTTTCCATGTCACTGCTAGAGCCTGTTGTCTGCAGCAAGCGTTGGCTGCAAAGACGCTTTATTCCTAATCTTATTAATGAGTCCGGCAACAGCTCTTTTTCTGCAAGTTTAATTAATAAAGCAATCATAAGTTAATAGGTAATTTGAATGTTTTTTGAGTCTGGCTTTGCAAATACAAGCTGAAAGTCGCCGATTAGGTTTTCGAGAAATCCTGCTTCACAGTAGACCAAGTAAAAATTCCAAATCCTCGTAAAAGGCTCTGAAAAGCCGAGCTCTTTAACCTGAGGCAAAACGGACAAAAAGTCTTCTCGCCAAATTTCTAGGGTTCTTGCATAATGATGAGTAATGTCCTCAGAGTGAATTATCGCCATATCTGTTTTATCTTTGATGGCTTGTAATATTTGCGGCATTGCAACAAGGCACGAGCCGGGGAAAATATATTTCCTTATAAAGTCAACAGAGTTCTTGTACGCATCAAAGTCGGGGTCGTTATAGGTTATTCCCTGGAGGAGCATGAGTCCATTTTTTTTCAATAATGAGGAGGCCTTTTCGAAGAACCCAGGAACATACTCTGCCCCAACGGCCTCAATCATTTCAATAGAAACAACCTTGTCAAAGGAGCCCTCAAGTTCTCGATAGTCTTTACTTAAAAGCGTTATTTTATTATCAAGCCCCTCCTCAGATATAAGATCCAAAGCATATTGATACTGCTTGTCAGATATAGTTGTGGTGGTAACTTTGCAACCATAGTTTTTTGCAGCATGAATTGCAAAACTTCCCCACCCTGTGCCAATTTCAAGAACATGGTCTGTGTTTTTGAGATTGAGTTTTCTACAAATTCTATCTAATTTTTCAACAGAAGCCTCCTGCATGCTTGAGTTCTTTTTTGGAAAAACTCCGCTTGAATAGGTCATTGTTGGATCAAGCCAAAGCCTATAAAATTCGTTGCTCAAATCATAATGGGCTAGAATATTTTTTTTACTACCCTCAAGGGTGTTTTGTCTTTTCTTGTGAATTAGTTTTGTAATTGGATTAGCCAGTCTTGCAAGGCCAGACTCAAGCCCAAGCAAAGTTTTTTTGTTTTTTATAATAAGCTGTATTAGCCTTACAAGATTTGGAGAATCCCAGTATCCAGCAGTATAGGCTTCTGCCGCTCCGTTTGTTCCTCCGCTTCCCAAAAACACATAAAACTCTTGTGAATAAACCTCAAGCTCTGCTTTAAACTTAGAGCCTTCCTTGCCAAAAACGTGCTTTCTATTGCCATCAATAATTGTTAATGCTCCGCTATTAATGCTTTTTAGCTTTCTAAACAAAATGTTTTTAAAAAAAGACGTTGTACGTGTGCTTTTTTGCATTTTTTGAATGCTGTCAGCAAGAACATCAACAGATAATTTGTCTTTAAATTGTTTTTCTTTTGTCATAACTTGTCTGGATGTGTAAAAAACGGCGCCCTTCTAATTAAAAGCATCAAGGCCTGCCAATGAATTCTATAGACGACCGCCAAGGTTGCAAATGGAAATCTAAGAATAGCCCTAATAAGGCCTTTCTTATTGAAGGCTCGCCTTTTTAAATTAAGCGCAACATTAAACACCTTTTCTCCATCTTTGTAGTTTTTCATTATTACATTTAGCGCCTCTTCAGGATTAGAAAAAAACCACTCGTATTCATGGTCCATTCCCCAAAAAGGGCTCACATGGAATTGTTTTTTTGGGGTGGCAGTGAAGCTTAGCTTGCTGCTCGACTCTAGGTGCTCGTCAATAACGTATGAGTGCCTTTCTTTCCAAGGGGTATTGGTAACCTCAGCCATTATAGCCTCAACTTTTTGATCGTTTTCATCAAAACAGTAGTAGAAACTTACCGGGTTAAAACAGTGTCCAAAGTACCTTAAATGAGTAAGCAGCCTTATTGGGCCTTTGAACTCTCTGCCTGTTTTTTCTTGCATGGTTTTTCTTACAGCCTCTTGAAGATCTAATGATGGGTCCCCATGGTAATCCTTTCTCTTGTAAGAAACGATAGCTGGTTTATTAATGTTCCAGAGCATTGAAGGCTTCATGATAGAGCTCAGATTATTGATATCAATGTAAGCCATAAAAATAGGGTACTTAAAAAAACGATTGAATGGAGTGTGTCTATGATGGCTAATAGTTCCCCAGTACAAGTGGTGCATTTTAGAAAGACTCATAACGAGACTCCAAAAGCCTTACAAACTTCAAGCGCACTGTTAACTCCATCTTCATGGAAGCCATTGCCCCAGTAGGCACCGCAATAGTATGTGTTGTTGTGGCCGCTAATCTGGCCTTTTTTCTTCTGCGCATTAATCCCGTCGACCGTAAAGAGAGGATGTGCGTAGTCGATTTTTTTAATTATTTTCGAAGGATTAATTTCGTTCAAGCTATTAAGGGTGACCAAAAAGTCTGGTTTCGCCTGCAAAGACTGAAGAATATTCATGTTATAGGTTAGTGTGACAGGCTTTTTAACGTCGCCACTTAACAAATAGTTCCAGCTTGACCAGGTTATTTTATTTTTTGGCATCAGTGACTCATCAGTATGCACTATGGCTGTATTTTTTTGATAGGGCAGGGCCTCAAGAACTGCCTTTTCATTGTCGCTTGGTTCATTAAGTAATGCTAATGCTTGGTCGCTATGGGTGGCAAAGATAACCTTGTCAAACAATATTGGGTCTGGCTCTTTGTCACAATAAATTCTAACCTCAGAGGGGCTACGCTCAACTTTTGTTACAGGCCTAGAGAGAAAAATTTTTTCCCGAAAGCCCTCAACTATTTTTTGAACATAAGATTTTGAGCCTCCCTTGATTACAAACCATTGAGGACGATTGAATATTTGGAGAAGGCCATGATTTTTAAAAAAACGAATATAAAAAGCTGCGGGCATTTCAGTTGTTTTGTTAGCCGCTGTTGACCAAATCGCCGCCCCCATTGGAATAATATAGTTCTCAATAAAGGGCTTGCTAAACTTATGTTTTTCTAAAAAAAACCATATTTAGAGAGCCCCCTGCATACTCAAGGTTTTTTGATGGCGCCTTAATGCTGAATCCCATAGTGGTTTTTTGAACTCCTACCTTTAATTTTTTTAGAAGCCTTATAAAGTTAGGATAGGTTTTTTCGTTGTAGACAATAAATCCTGAATCAACACTCCATATTTTGTTGTTCTGGTTTATTTCGTGTGTGTGGGTATGTCCGCCAATATAATCATTAGCTTCAAAAACAGTGATGTCGTGCTCTTTTTGTAAAAGATATGCAGCGGTTAAGCCCGATATTCCGCTTCCAATAATAGCAACCTTCATAAACAAAAGTTAAATGTGTAATATTGAGCCTCCCCTTTAATAGCTCCAAGCACTATCATAACCAAAAACTGGCAGAGGAAAACAAAAAAACCCTTAATTATAACGAGTCTTTTTTAAGGAGTCTCTTCATTGAACTAGGGTCCTTCAGAGAAAAAACAACCGGTCAAATAGCCTTTGCGCATTGTAAAAAAATATGGGATAATTGTTGCCTTTCAGCAATTTGGCTGGAAAAGTAACGGCTTTGTACAAACAAGGCCAGTAGTTTAATGTATCACACAGCGCCCCAATATTAGTCAGGGTGCCCTTTAAAGAGGGTTGACTAATAGGCAATGTGGAAGTCTTAACCCAGGAGAAATGTATGGCGAAAGCGTCAATGAAAAAAATGTTAGAGGCCGGTGTTCACTTCGGCCATAGGTCTCGTTTTTGGCACCCAAAAATGGAGCCTTATATATACGGAACACGTAACGGTGTTCACATCATCAATTTAGAAAAAACCCTGCCCCAGTTTAACGATGTGTTGAATTTTGCCAGCAAAATTGCATCTCAAGGAGGGTCAATTCTTTTTGTAGGAACCAAAAGAGCTGCAAGCAACATAATTAAAGAAGAGGCAATTCGTTGTGGCATGCCTTACGTTAATCATCGCTGGCTAGGCGGAATGATGACAAACTACAAAACCATCAAGGCGTCTATTAAGCGACTTAAAGATTTAGAGTTTCTTGCAGAGGAAAACTTTGCACAATTTACTAAGAAAGAAGCGCTAGTGATGACCAGAGAAATGGAGAAGCTAGAAAGAAGTCTTGGCGGCATTAAAGACCTGGGAACCATACCCGACGTTGTCTTTGTAGTTGACATTGGTCATGAAAAAAACGCTGTTAGGGAGGCTCAAACTCTTCGTCTTCCAATTATAGGCGTTGTAGATTCTAATCATAATCCTGAGGGCATCGATTATGTCATAGCTGGAAATGATGACTCAATTAGAGCAATTGGGTACTACGCAAGAAAAATTGCAGACGCGGTTTTAGAGGCTAAAGCATCTATTGTCGAAACAAAACCTGCAGCAAAAAAGGTTGAGACATCGACTAAAAAGCCTGCAGCAAAGAAAGAAGCTGTAGAGGCAGAAGCGCCAGCTGAAGAGAAAAAGCCTGCTGCAAAGAAGCCTGCAGCAAAGAAAGAAGCTGTAGAGCAGCAAAAAAATCTGAGACTGAAAAATAATTAAACACAGTTTATATAGGAGACAAAATATGGCAATCACAGCTGCTTTAGTTAAAGAGTTAAGAGAAAGAACAGGCGCAGGAATGATGGACTGTAAAAAGGCACTGGTTGAAACAAATGCTGACCTTGAGGCAGCAATCGATTTGATGCGTGCATCAGGCGCGGCAAAGGCCGCAAAAAAGGCTGGTCGAGTTGCATCTGAAGGACTTGTTAACGTGACAATTAGTAACGACAACAAGCACGCTGCAATTCTTGAAGTCAACTCTGAAACAGACTTTGTTACAAAGGGGTCTGCTTTTATTGATTTTGTGGAGGCGCTAGGGGCGCTAGCTCTTAAAAACAGACCCGAATCTGTTGAAAGCTTTTTAAATCAAAAACTAGACTCTGGAGAGACTGTTGACGAGGCCAGAGAGGGAATCATTGCAAAGATTGGTGAAAACATTTCAGTAAGAAGAGTGCAAATCGTAAGCACTGAGAGTGGAGTTTTAGGAGCCTACAAACATGGTGACCGTATAGCCGTTTTAACTGTTCTTTCATCAGACGATGCTGAGCTGGCTAAAGATGTGGCAATGCATATTGCAGCATCCAGACCAGAATGTGTAAGCGAAGACCAGCTTTCCAATGAACTTCTTGAAAGAGAAAAGGCAATCTTTATTGAGCAAGCAAAAGAAAGTGGGAAGCCTGACAACATCATAGAAAAAATGATTGTTGGAAGAATGAAAAAATTTGTTAACGAGGTCACTCTTTATGGGCAGGCTTTTGTTAAAGACCCAGACACGACTGTTGGAGACTTAGTAAAGTCTAAAAATGCAGAAGTTGTTTCATTTATCCGATATGAAGTTGGAGAAGGAATAGAAAAGAAAGAAGACAACTTTGTTGAAGAGGTTATGGCCCAGGCCCAAGCATAATAATTGTGCTGTTATTTAAAGGGCGCCCAAGGGCGCCTTTTTTGTGCCCCCTAAACACTCTCCTTATTCTTAATGATTAGCTTCATAATTGCTGGCATTAGAAAGAAATCGGCTAAAAGCGCTACCAAGATTGCGCTTGCTGTCAACACGCCAAAATCAAACATATTATTCATCTGTGAAAAGGTAAGAACAAGAAACCCAAGCGCAAGAACAATGGAAGTTAGTGTTATGGCTCTTCCAGTTCCCAATAAAGTTAAACGAACTGCTTTATCAACATCGTTATATTGCTGCTCATATCGTCTAAAGTTGTGCATAAAGTGAACTGTGTCGTCAACAGCAAGACCCAATGCAATAGCACCAATCAGCAGAGTAAACATATCTAAAGGCATTTTAAATATCACCATAATTGTTGACAAAATAATTATTGGCAACAGGTTGGGAATCATGCTTATAAGACCAATCTTAACGTTTCCAATTAATAGAATCATCAATATCGCAATAAGTGAAAACGCCAAAATATAGCTAACCCCACTACTATAAATTGCCTCTTCAAAAGTCACCGTCATCAACGTGCCAATACCTGTAAAAGTTACCTTTGCTAAGGAGCCAAACTTTTGATCTAGGTAGAGCTGCGCATTATCAATAAAGGTATTTGCTTCGAGAGAGTCTATAAAAGGGGTTTTTAAAGTAAGCCTAGCTTTCGAGTAGTTCGAATCAACTAGGCTTGCCAGATCATTGTTGCCACTACTTTCAAAAAGCAAAAACTCTTGGGCAATTAGGTCTGGGTCATCTGGAATAGCATAAAATTCATCTCGGTTTTCATTAAGCGCTCTATTGGTTTCCTTAATAACATCGATATAGCTTATGACTTTTCCTACAAACATGTTGCCAGTAGATATTGCATTAATGTTTTGAGAAACATCATCAATCACTCTTAATACTTCTGGATTGTATAGGCCATTGGTTTTTTCGGTGTCAATTATCACTTCAAGTGTAAGAGAACCCTTTAGGTTTTCGTCTACTGCCTCAGTTGCTACACGTGCAAAATTATCTTCTGGAAGCCACTGAAGAGGAAAGTGAGAAAACCTTAGCTGGGAGGCAATAATTGCTGCGCAAATAATAATAACTGCGCTGACTGAAATAATAAGTTTTGGCCTGCTTGTTGCAAAAACACTGATTCCAATAAGCAGTTTATCCATAAAAGTATTGCCTTCCTTGTCAACGTTTTGCGAAATAGACTTAAACTTAGTAACAGATATTAAAGATGGCAGAAATACCAACGTAAAAACCAAACCAACCATAACGCCACTGCTCGCGAAAACCCCAAGGTCTGCAACAGGCGCAACGCCAGAAAAAGAGAAAGACCACAAGCCAACAGCAGTTGTTATCGAGGTCATAATAATTGCTAAGCCAGAGTGCCCCATTGCATACCTAAGAGACCTTTTTGTATCATTGGTCGACGCAAAGTCTTTATAAAATACTGCCAACAAGTGAATTGATGCGCTGGTTACAACCGCTAAAAGAAAAGTAGGCATAATTTGCGTAGCCATTGTGAATGGCGCAGAAAAAATTGACATGAGTGACACAGTCATTATCAGCGTTAATGAAACACACGCAAGCGGCAAGACAACCCCAGAGACCCTTCTAAACAAGGCAAACAAGACAATCATTATGACGATCATCATTAAGCTAATGAAAACAGCCGAATCATTCATAAGTGCCTGTTTAAAAATTCCTGCAATAGCAGCAGATCCAGAAAGATAAATCTCAAAATTACTGTCACTGTATCGCTCCATAATTCTCTGGGTCTCAGCAATGATTTCATCGTTTTCAGCGTCAGTTAAATAAAGTCTTTGTTCTCCTAAAGCCTCTTCATCAAACTCTATGTTTTCATCAAACCCGAGGTCATCATCAAACCCGAGGTCATCATCAAACCCGAGGTCATCATCTAAATCAGGGCTTGTCGTCTCTTGAGGAGCGCTTAAGCTTGAATAAGTCTCAGTATCAATTGTCACCGTGGTCATAGTGAAGTCTTCACTATAAAGGGAGTTTTCATACAAACTATTATTTGTAACTACTGCTTTAAGCTTTTCAAGATCTTGCTTGTTTTTTGGAATAGTGTCTATAAGCGGCTCAACAATGAGCTCTCCCTCCGCACCATAGGTATTTCTTGCATTGATTAGGGAGTCGACAGCTTTGATATTTGGTAGTTCGTTTTCAAGAGCATGATGAAAACTATCAAGCTTTTCTAAAAAACCAATGTCAAAAATGTTTTTGGTTTTCACCGCAATCATGAGCTTTTCGTCACGACCAAACTGATCTCTAAAAACATCGTATTCAATTCTCATCGGGTCCGACTTGTGTAAAAACCCTTCCGTAGTTGTATCAACCTTTAGAGAAGGCAGTTGCGAACCAATAACAACCACTAAAACAAGAATGGCAGCGATGGTTTTCTTAGCGTTATCGAAGATCCAGTCGGAGAAATGCTCTAATTTATTTTCGGTTTTTGCTCGCCAATTCATAATTGCAGAATAGTTTAAAAATTAGATTGAGGCCAAAGGTTAAATTGTCTCAAGGTCGAATATTATATTGAACAAATCAGCTGTTTGTTCAAAACACAAGCAAAAAACTCGGTTTGTCTTTTAAAAAGCTTGTTTTTGTTACAAAGGCTCTATCAATTTTTCTTTGTCTTCTGCTTGACCATCGTTATTTTTCATTACGCGCCAGGACACAAAAAGGCCGCTTCCAATAATCACAAAAAGTCCGATAATTGCCTGGAGGTTGGGGATATACCCAAAAACTATATAGCTTAAGGTGATGGCACCAACAATTTCAAAATAATTAAAAGGGCTAAGCTCAGAGGCGCTTGCAAACTCAAAGGCCTTAATAATCATAAAGTGAGATGCTGCAGCAAAAAACCCCATGGCCGCTCCAAGTAAAACGCCCTTCATGTCAGGCACAGTCCATGAAAAAAGGGCTAAAGGCATCATAATCAAAATTCCAACTGCGGCTGAATAAAACAGGGTCAGTACAGGGGGAGCTTTAAAGGAAAGTTTTTTTGTGAAGATAATATAAAGCGCATAGCATACGCCCGCAACTACGGCCAGGAGCAGGCTTGGCTTGAAGTCCTCTCCTGTAGGCTGAAGCACAACTATAACTCCTATAAACCCAACCACAACGCCCGCCCCAATAAACAAATCAAAGCGCTCTCCTAGCATAGCTGGTGATAAAACTGCCACAACCAGAGGAGAAATAAAAAGAAGAGTAAGCGCATTAGGAATAGGATTAGACTTAATAGCAGCAAAGAAGAACAAGGTTGCTAGAGTTAGCATTAATCCTCTCATAAACTGAAGCCCGATGCTTTCAGGGACTCTTTTCCATTTGACTTTCTGCAATAAGATTATGGGAATCAACCAACACGCATGAAAGAAAAATCTTGTCCAGGTGACTTGCATAACAGAATAGTCCTCACTCAAGAGCTTTGCAAATACATCTAAAAATGGGACAGTGCTCATGCCTAAAAGCATAAGGCCTATACCCTTAAGGACAGTTTTGTTTAGAAAGTTCATAAGACAAAGAGCAAGAGACTAGGCTGATTGTACAACAACAAGCAGGGCAATACAGCTTAATTATGTGGTGCCGTCGGACGGAGTCGAACCGTCACAGCTTGCGCTACAGCCCCCTCAAGGCTGCGTGTCTACCAATTTCACCACGACGGCTTAAACTAGTTGCTTGGAATTTCGCTACTATCTGACTCCGAGTCATCATCACTCATAATACTTTGAGTCATAATGCTTTGTTCAGGGTCTAGGGCGGCTGTTTCGCTAGAGGCAAAGTATGCTAGGCTAATGCTAGTTACAAAGAATGCAACCGCCAGAACAGCTGTTAGTTTGTATAAAAACGAGTGTGCGCCTCTTGCACCAAAAACCGAACCTGCAGCACCTGAGCCGAATGCAGCTCCTGCGTCTGCACCCTTTCCATGCTGAATAAGAATCAATCCAACAAGACCAAGAGCCAATAACACGTGAATTACTAAAATAATTTGAAATGTCATATTAACCTGCCTTACATATTTGTAAAAAGTCTTCAGCCTTAAGAGCGGCCCCACCAATAAGCCCGCCATCAATATCTGAACAAGAAATTAGATCGGCCGCATTGGCAGCATTCATGCTTCCACCATAAAGTATAGGTGTTCTTTTTGCAATCTTTTCACTACTATTAGCCAAAAGGTTTCGAATAAACAAATGAACGGTCTGCGCCTGTTCAGGCGAAGCAGTCAGGCCAGTTCCAATCGCCCATACTGGCTCATAAGCAATAATGACCTGATCAAAAGCTTCTATACCAATCAGATCAATGACCGCATTAATTTGTTCTTCAACAATAGCCTCAGTTTTGCCAGACTCTCTGTCCTCAAGCGACTCTCCAACACACAATAGTGGGGTTAGTCCGGCGCCAATTGCTGCCTTTGTTTTTTCTGCAACAATCGCGTTTGTCTCACCATAAAGGCTTCTTCTTTCTGAATGCCCAACAATTACATGTTGAGCTCCAAAGTCCTTAATCATGTCTGCACTAACTTCTCCTGTAAACGCGCCCGCTGGATTTATGTTTAGGTTTTGCGCACCCAGCATTAGTTTAGAGTTGTTGATTAATGACTCCACTTGAGAGAGATACGGAAAAGGAGCACAAACTATAACTTCAGAGGAAACCTCATTCATTCCTGAAAGAATGCCCTCAATTAGAGAATTAACTGTCTCTTTACTCGCATTCATTTTCCAGTTTCCAGCAACTATTGTTTTTCGCATCCCATTTGGCCTTTATAAAAAGAGGGCAATGTTACTCTAAAACACTCATAAAATCAATTAAGAAAAGGCTTTTAGGGCGCATCACCAATAATTTTAATGTTGTAGCTTGTTTTTCCATCGAAGTTATTTTGAATTAAGCTGTCATAGAGGGCAGTATCTGATATGCGCTCAGTCACCATCACAATAGACTCACAAGGCAGTTTGGTTATTGATCCTGAGAATACGCACTCTAAAACAGCTGTTTTGTTCTCTATTTTTTTGATAGATTGATTGCAAATAATTTTAACTCCAGAGTTGATTAGGGAAGCCTGGACTCTTTTTTGCTCAAGGGTTGAGTCAGTCCATGGAGAGACAACACTCGCAGGCGTAACAAATATAATTTCAACTTTCTCAGAGCTAAGGTGATCTGCAATTACTCCTGCCAAATAACCTTGCTCATCATCGTAAACAACAAGCGGCCCATTGATGTCTTCAAGACTTTGAACAACCTCCTCAGGCGAGTATACGCTGATGCCTCCTAGGCCCTGTATAGGGCTTCTTCTACTTCTTCCAATGCCATCTTTTCGCCAGCTTGAGCCAGTAGCCAAGAAAATGTTGTTGATGCCAAGCTCGCCGATAAGCTCTGCAGTAAGCCTGCTGTCCTTATATACCTCTACATTGTTTTTCTGAAGAATCTCATGAGTTCGGTTATCCACAACCCTTTTCCAGTTCGACAAACCCTTTAGGCTGGATTCAAACAAAACCCTTCCGCCTAGATTGTTTTGTGCCTCTGCAAGGGTCACTTGATATCCTCGCCTTGCAAGCTGAACTGTGCACTCTAAACCTGAAGGACCAGAGCCCACAACAAGGACTTTTTGATCAGTAACATTAGGCTTAATGTTTTCTGGGTCCCAGCCTCTTCTCCACTCTTCTCCCATTGTAGGGTTTTGAGTGCAGCGAATTGGAACAGAGAAATTGTCACTTGAAACACAAATATTACAACCAATACATTCTTTAATTTGATCGGTCTTTTGCTCTTTAATTTTATTTGGTAAATAAGGGTCTGCAATAGAGGGTCTAGCCGCACCAATAAGGTCTAGGGTGCCTTGCTTAACAAGCTTTAGCATAAGGTCTGGAGAAGTTAATCTGCCAACTCCAACCACAGGCTTGGTCGTAATGCTTTTTACAAAGCCAACATATGGCATTTGATAGGCCTCCTCGGTTTGAAAGCGCGAAGTTTGAGAGTCATTAGACCAGTCAGATACATTTACATCCCAAAGATCGGGGTGCTCCGCAAGGAGTTCAACTACAGCACGGCCTTCTTCCTCAAACTGCATCCCATCTTTTCCTTTTAGCTCGTCAACTGCAAACCTAAAGGCAATTCCACAACTGTCACCAATGGCTTCTTTTGTCTCCTCTAGTAATTCTCTTGTAAGTCTTAATCTATTTTCTAAGCTTCCTCCATATTCGTCAGTGCGGTTATTCATATCAGGCAAGATAAATTGCTGCGCCACTGACATTCCATGGCCCGCATAAACATAAACAATATCAAAACCAGCGTCTCTTGCGTTTAGAGCAGCCCTTCTATGCCAAGCCCTAAAGTCTGAAATATCTTTTTTTGTCATTCTTCTAGCTTGCTTAGGGTATAGAAAATTAACCGCTTGTGCGTTTGGAGACATAGCGGGAATTCTTGAAAAAAGATTGGTTGAGTTGTGTCCGCTATGAGTGAGCTCAATTGCAGCCAGAGCACCATGTTCGTGAACAGCGTCTGTCATCAGCTTTAGCGCAGGAATATCTTTTTTATCCCAAACCCTTTGCTCCGCATAAGGCGCTAAATCAGAGCTAGGATGAATCTCTGCCTCTTCAGTACTGACAACGCCCCAGCCGCCTTTGGCTTTGACTGCCCTCATGGCAGCATGGGCTCTTGGCCTTAAATGGCCCATTCCACAACAGTGAGGCACCTGATAAAAACGATTTTTTGTAACAACAGGCCCTATTTGAACCGACTCGAACAGCTGGCTATATGGATTATTATTCATAGTTCAGTACACAATTTTAAAGGGGTTTAAGTCGCATTATTCTGCACAATGCTTTAATCAAATTTATTCATATTACAGGTATCATTATAATTTTTCTTTCAAATTTTTTACTCATTAATGTCACAGACCTGGGCAAAATGTTTAGACTTTCTTAAGGGCTCTCTACCGCTAGGTGAGTATAGCGTGTGGGTTAAGCCCCTGCAAGCCTCTGAAAGAAATGAAACCTTATACCTTAACGCTCCCAGCGCTTCTGCTCTTAAGTATATACACAACCACAAAAGTCTTGAAGCAGCAATTGTTCTCGCGGTCTCTGAGCAAGACAAAAAACTTAAGGTTAGGTTTGGAGTGGCTGAGTCTGGCAAGAAAACCAAAAATCAAACCAAGCACCACACTACACCTCTTTTCCCTGAGTATACTTTTGACAACCTGGTTCTAGGCACCGCCAACCAGGTGGCTGCTCTAGCGAGCAGACAAATTGCAGAAAAGATTGGCTCGTCTCCATATAATCCTTTCATTATTTATGGGGAGTCGGGGCTAGGCAAAACACATTTAATGCAAGCTGCCGGACACTTAAGCAAATTATCTTTACTTGCGACCAACCCCCAAAAAACATAAAAGACCTTGAAAACAGGCTAAAGACAAGGTTTTCTCAAGGCTTAAACTTGCAGCTCTCTCCACCAGAACTAGAAATGCGGGCGGCAATTTTGCTTAAAAAATCTCAAAACCCGCAGATCTCACTGAGCCTGAGCGAAGATGTTGCTCTGTTTATTGCAAGCCATGTGGTTTCGAATGTTCGAGATCTTGAGGGGGCTCTTTTGAAACTCAAGGCCTTTGTAGATTTTTCCCAAATTGATCATTCTCTTATTACAAAAGATGTTGTTGAAGGTGCGCTTGGCGACCTCATCAAACCCAAGAAACTGTTTATTGAGATCAATGAGGTACAAAAAACAGTGAGCAAGTATTATGGAATTACGGTCTCTGACTTGGTTTCAAACTCACGAAAACAACACCTGGTTAAGGCAAGACAAATGGCTATTTATTTGTGTCACGAACTCACCTCTTTGTCTTTGGCTAAAATTGGTCAAAACTTTGGTAATCGTGACCACTCAACAGTTCTCTACTCGTGTGAAAAACTTAAGGCTCAAATAGAGGCTAATGAGGAAATCAAGAACGACATGGAAAACATTAAAATTAAAATTACTAACTTATAAACAAAATAATTATTAGTTGGCTTGTTAACAAGAAAGAAAACATTTTATAATTGACATATTGGTCAACAACCTAAGATTTTATAAGCAAAGATACTAACAATATAACCACGGCCTAGGTATTTGATTTTGTTATATAAATAAAAGAAACTAACAACAGAAAGTTCGACTAATAATAACAATAATTATTTTATAAAAAGGTGATTTATGAATACAGAGTTAAGTGTTGAAGAGTTGATAGAGCCCCTGCAAACCGTAATTGGAGTTGTCGAAAAAAAACAAACTCTTCCAATTCTTTCTCATGTATTAATTCAATTAAATGAAAACACTCTTACGCTGACAACAACAGACATGGAGCTAGAAATAAGCGCTTCATCAAAGATTAAAAGCAGCTCAAGTGTTACCTTTACTATATATGCTAAAGATCTTATTGACATAGTCAGAAAACTTCCAGAAAAAACACAAATCAAATTCAAAATTGAAGAAAATAAAGTCTACTTAAATGCAAATAAAAACACCTTTGAATTAAACACTTTTAACCACTTAGACTTTCCAGCTCTTCCAAAAACACAAAACACAAGCGTTATTAAAGTCAAACAAGAAATCCTAAAAGAACTAATTGAGAACACAAGTTTTTCAATGGGAAACCAAGACATAAGAGCTTATTTAAATGGTCTTTATTTTGAATTAAATACTGATTCATTAACTGTTGTTGCAACCGATGGCCATCGTCTATCAATTGGAGAGGTTAATCAAAGCAACAATCTAGATGAAAAAAAGACTGTTATTCTGCCAAGGAAAGCTGTCCTGGAGCTCACTAAGCTACTTAATAAGAGCTCACAGGATATAGCGGAGATTCACTTGTCTGACAACTATTTCTCGTTAATTGATAGCGATACAAAGATCATTAGTCGGCTGATTGATGGAAACTTTCCAAATTACAAACAGGTAATGCCCACAGATTTCAGCAATACTATCGTTATCAACAGAGAGGATTTTTTATCAAGCCTTCAACAAGCATCTATTTTTGTTGACGAAAGAACAAAGGGCGTAAAGCTGGTTTTCAGAGACGACAAGCTGAGTATTTTTTCTCATTCAGAAAGAGGAAGGGCAGAAACACAGCTTGAAGTTACCAAGCAAGAAAAAGAGCTTGAAATAGCTTTTAACATCCACTATTTAATATCTGTATTAGAAAAGCTTACATCGCAAAACGTAAACATGGTGATACCTGGTGGAGAGAACAAGTCCTGTCTTCTTAGTTCTGTAGATGATGAAAGCTATCAATATATTATTATGCCAATGAGAATCTAGTTATTCAGCTAAATGGCAATCATTGAAAAGATTCATATTTCAAAATTTAGGAATCTATCAGATCAGTATTTTCTTCCTAGTTCGTCCATTAATGTAATTATTGGTAATAACGGTCATGGAAAAACCAACTTTATAGAATCTTTGTACTACCTAGGTCACGGAAGGTCATTTAAAACAAGAAACCTCAAAGAAATTATTCCTTTTAATCATCAGCAGATTCAAATATCAGCAATCATTGACGACAAAAAAATAAAAATTAACAAAAGTCGAGAAAAAAACACTGTAATCATTGACGACAAAAAAATTACAAGTAACAGTTATTTAAGTCAGCTTCTACCAATCCAAATTATCTCTCCCGATCGTGGTTTTATAGTTGGCGGCAATCCTAAACTGAAAAGATCTTATCTTGATTGGGGTGTATACCACAACAATCAAAAAACAATAGAAACATATTCTGCTTATAAAAAAACTTTGAAAAATATAAACGCATTGTTGAACAGTTCGAATCAGTCTCAACTTGAAGGATGGTTAAACCAGCTTTCTAAACTATCAGTTGAAATAACCAAAGAAAGATTTGTATATTTGGAAAACCTGTCTCTTACCTTGAAACAAAGTCTCTCTAGCAGTTTTGCTGGTTTAGTAGAACCTTTTTTTGATTTCGTTTTTACTCTTCAAACAGGTTGGCCCAAAGAAGTAGACGCCCTTGATGAAAAAAGCACGAGCGAGTATTTGGTAAAAAACAAAAACACAATTGTTAAAACAAAACACTTAAAACACGGACCGCACCGAGCCAGCATAGATTTTTATTTTAATAAACAAAGCGAGAGTTATTTGTCTAGGGGAGAACAAAAAAAAGCTTCAATAGTTTTTTGGATGCTTCAGGTTTTACTCTTGGTAGAAAAAGAAAAAATTCCGGTGGTTCTGATAGATGATATTTCTTCCGAATTAGACGAGATAAAAATAAAGTCAATAGTTGATTTTCTGATTGAAACAAACACCCAAATCTTTATGACGGATATTGGGAACAAAGAACTACCTTTAAACGACAAAAAAGCAAACAGGTTTTTAATTGAAAATGGCGTCATAACAAGCCTTTAAGGGTGTTCCTAACCAACAAAAAAAACCTTAAAAAAACTAGACGATTTAGCGCCAAAGTTCGTAGCCGTGGTATAATAAATTTTATTTAAGAAGGGCGGATATGGCCGAAGAATACCAAGCCTCTAATATTAAAGTTTTAAAAGGTTTGGACGCTGTTAGAAAGCGCCCAGGAATGTATATTGGTGACACCGACGATGGAACTGGTTTGCACCATATGGTTTTTGAAGTTGTTGATAACTCGATAGACGAGGCGCTCGCTGGCCACTGTTCAAAAATTGAGGTGACCATTCATGATGACAACTCTATATCTGTGACAGATGATGGTAGGGGGATACCTGTTGATATTCACCCGGAAGAAAAAATATCTGCAGCAGAAGTTATTATGACAGTGCTTCATGCCGGAGGCAAGTTTGATGATAACTCATATAAGGTTTCTGGCGGTCTTCATGGTGTAGGTGTTTCTGTTGTGAACGCTCTGTCTGAGTCGCTTCGTTTAATTATTCACAGAGAGGGTGATATTTACGAACAGAACTATGTTTTAGGAGTGCCTACTGCCCCAATCAAAACCACAGGCAAAACAGATAAATCTGGGACAACAATTCACTTTAAACCTAGCGCTGAAATTTTTACAGAAACAGTCTATAAGTTTGAAACACTTTCAAACAGGCTTCGCGAGCTTTCTTTTTTGAACTCCGGTGTTCATATTGAAATTATTGATGAGAGAACCGATAAAAAGGATGTTTTTGTATATGAGGGTGGAATTACAGCCTTCGTAGAACACCTAAACAAATCAAAAAACCCAATTCATAGCGACATAATCTCAATCGCCACAGAAAAAGACGATATATCTGTTGATGTTGCACTTCAGTGGAGTGACTCATACCAGGAGAGTGTTTATTGTTTCACCAACAACATACCTCAGAGAGATGGTGGCGCTCATTTGGCTGGTCTAAGGGCGGCACTTACAAGAACACTCAACACATTTATCGATGCTTCAGGCTTGGCGAAAAAAGAAAAGGCAGCGATAACTGGTGAGGACACTCGAGAAGGACTAACAGCAATCTTATCTATCAAGGTCCCAGATCCAAAATTCTCGTCACAAACAAAAGATAAACTTGTTTCCTCTGAGGTGAGGGCGCCTGTTGAGTCATCGGTTAATGAAAAGTTGGGAGAATATCTTCTTGAAAATCCAGCCGAAGCCAAAATAATTATCAGTAAAATTTTCGAAGCCTCAAGAGCTAGAGATGCAGCAAGAAAGGCCCGTGAAATGACAAGAAGAAAGGGTGCTTTAGATATTGCTGGACTGCCAGGGAAGTTGAGCGACTGCCAGACAAAAGATCCAGCGGAGTCAGAAATTTTTCTCGTAGAGGGTGACTCTGCAGGCGGCTCTGCCAAACAAGGGAGAGACAGAAGAACCCAGGCAATTCTTCCTCTAAAAGGCAAGATATTAAATGTTGAAAAGGCTAGGTTCGAGAAAATACTTTCATCTCAGGAGGTTGGAACACTTATTACCGCGCTGGGCTGTGGTATTGGAAAAGAGGAGTATGATATTGAGAAGCTTCGCTACCACAAAATTGTTATCATGACCGATGCTGATGTGGACGGCGCACACATCAGAACACTCCTTCTGACTTTCTTTTACAGGCACTTTCCAGAGTTGATAGAAAACGGCTATCTTTTTATCGCGCAACCACCGCTCTACAAAATTAAAAAAGGAAAGCAGGAGCGCTATTTAAAAGATGATGCTGAACTGAATGAGTACTTACAACAAGAAGCAATTCATGACGCAAGCCTTTTTGTTTCTAAAGAGGCCCCAGCCATTCAAGGGGTTGCCCTAGAGAAAATTGTAAACAAATACTATGCAACAATTGGTGTCGTTGAAAAACTTTCAAAAAAATATAACGAGACTCTTTTAAAGTCAATGCTCGGGATGTCAAAACTTGACCTTAAGGATGGCAAACAAGCGAAAGACTGGTGTTTAGCTCTCCAGGAAAAAATGAACAATAACAGCTCAATGGCGGAAAGACACAGTCTTGAATATTCCGGCCACACTATTGTCTATTCTATGAAAACCTATGGTGTTGAAACCAGCTCTTCTGTTTTAGATGAAGCCTTCTTTGAATCTAAAGACTATAAGAGTATTGAAAGCTACTCTAGCGAAGTAGAGAGTATGTTTAGTGATGAAGCTTATATACAAAAAGGCGCCAAAGAACTAAAAACTCCAAGCTTCACTGTTGCGCTAGATTTTCTCTTAAACGAGGCAAGAAAGGGCCAAGGGTTTCAAAGATATAAGGGCCTCGGTGAAATGAACCCAGACCAGCTTTGGGAGACTACAATGAACCCAGAAACAAGAGTGATGCTTAGAGTGAAGATAGAGGATGCTATTGCATCCAACGATGTTTTCACAACACTAATGGGCGATGAGGTAGAGCCAAGAAGGAACTTTATTGAGGACAACGCCCTTAAAGTAGACAACCTAGATTTCTAATAATTTCGGTGTTATTAACTTGAACTCAGTTAATTTAAGTTACGAATTTTATTACTAATACACCGACCTTTTTTGTAAGATAATAGATTTTTAATTACTTACAAATGGTAGGGTTATGTCAAAACAACATCCTGTGATTGCAATCACCGGCTCTTCTGGAGCAGGCACTTCTACGGTTAAAAATGCATTCAACCATATTTTTGAAAGGGTGGGCGCAAAACCTCTTGTTATTGAAGGAGACAGCTTCCATAAGTATGACCGCAAACAAATGGCGATTGCCATGGAAAAGAAAAATAAAATTGGAAACAGGCATTTTAGTCATTTTGGTCCTGAGGCTAACCACTTTGATCTTATAGAAAAAACCTTTAAGGATTATGGCGAGAAGGGTTATTGCAAAAGACGCCACTATATCCACACAGATGAAGAAGGCGCCCCTTTTGGAAGGAAGACAGGCGAGTTTACAGAGTGGGAAGAGGCTGGAAGAGGTAGCGACCTGTTGTTTTATGAGGGTCTTCATGGCGGGGTTAAAGATGGTCCAGTTGATGTTGCGAAATTTGTAGATCTTTTGATTGGGGTTGTGCCCGTTGTAAATCTTGAGTGGATTCAAAAAATACACAGAGATAAAAACGATAGAGGATATTCTGCCGAGGCCACGGTCGATACTATTCATAGAAGAATGTGGGACTATATTAACTATCTAACCCCTCAGTTTTCAAGGACGCACATTAATTTTCAACGGGTTCCAACAGTTGATACTTCAAACCCGTTCATTGCAAGAGACATTCCTACTCAGGACGAAAGCTTTGTTGTTGTTCGGTTTCAAGACCACAACTACTGTGACTTTGTTTACTTACAAGATATGGTTGCAGGGTCTTTTATGTCCAGACCCAACACGCTTGTTGTGCCTGGAGGAAAAATGGGTTTTGTAATGGAGCTAATTTTAAGAGAGCAAGTAGAAAAAATGCTCGACCATTAAAAAACCTTAATTAGCCTTTTGTCACAATATTAATTAATTTGTTTGGAACAACAATAACTTTAATCAATTCTTTGTTGTCTGTAAATTTTTTAATCTTTTCATCAGCTAAGGCAATTTGCTCTACTGTTTGATTGGTTGAATCAACTGGAGCTATAATTTTTGCCCTTAATTTACCATTAACCTGGGCAATGATTTGGACATTTTCTTGAACTAATGCTGATTCATCAACCTCTGGCCAGCTTGAGTCTACAACCGCATTTAATCCTCCCAGCATAAACCATAGGTGATGACAGACGTGAGGCATCACTGGGCTTAGGCACTTAACCATTATCTCAATAGCCTCTTGTCTAATGGCCATGCCTTGGTCAGAATCATCATCAAGTCTAGAGATTGTGTTGTTTAACTCCATCATTGTTGCAATAGCTGTATTGAAAGAGTGCCTTCTACCAAAATCATCTCCAACTTTTTGAAGCGCAAGGTGTGTTTTTTGACGTATTGATTTTTGCTCGCCTGTTAATTTAGAGGTATCTATTTTAGAAACAGTTTTTTCTTTTTTTAGTGCGATAAATGAGGTCACCAATCTAAAGAATTTGTTGATAAATCTGTGAGCGCCCTCTATTCCACTATCTGACCACTCAAGGTCTTGAGTTGGGGGCGCTGCAAACAAAATAAAGAGTCGCGCCGTGTCAGCACCGTATTTTGAAATCATTTCTTGAGGGTCAACAGTGTTGCCTTTTGATTTGCTCATTTTTGCGCCATCTTTTAAAACCATGCCCTGGGTAAGAAGGTTTGTAAAGGGCTCTCCTGTCTGAACAATACCCTCGTCTCGCAATAGTTTTGTAAAAAACCGAGAGTATAAAAGGTGCAATATGGCGTGTTCTATTCCTCCAACATATTGGTCTACAGGAAGCCAATAGTTTGCCCGCTCATCTAAAATGGATTCTTTTTGATCTACACAGGTATATCGAGCAAAATACCAAGAAGATTCAAAAAAAGTGTCAAAAGTGTCTGTTTCTCTTTGGGCTTTTCCACCACATTTTGGGCAGTCAGTACTATAAAATTCTGGCATTTTTTTTAGTGGAGAGCCTGCCCCATCTATGGCAACACTCTCGGGCAATCTAACTGGAAGCGCATCAATTTTTTCGGGAATGTCGCCACAAGATGGGCAGTTAATTATTGGTATTGGACAACCCCAATAGCGCTGCCTAGAAACACCCCAATCACGCAGGCGGAAGTTTGTTTTTTTCTCTCCAGCGGACAAGCTTGAGAGTTTTTCGCTGATCGCATCAAACGCTTCATCAAATCCAAGCCCAGTAAACTCTCCAGAGTTGATAAGCAGACCTTTTTCAACATACGCCTCTTTTGATGTATCAACATGGCCGCTTGTGTCTGAAATCACATCCAGCATGGGTATGTTGTATTTCTTAGCAAACTCATAGTCTCTTTGGTCGTGTGCTGGAACACTCATAACTGCGCCGGTTCCATAGCCCATTAAGACAAAATTAGCAATCCAGATTGATATTTCCTCTCCCGTTAATGGATGAACGCACTTAATGCCGGAATCAATACCCTTTTTTTCCATTGTTTCCATTGCTGCTTCAGCTGTTTCCATTTTTTTACACTCGTCAAGAAAGGATTGTATTTTTTGACTATCTTTTCCTGCTTTAATGGCAATAGGATGTTCTGCAGCAATCGCTAGATAGGTTACTCCAAAGAGTGTGTCAGGTCTAGTGGTATAGACTGTTAGAGAATTAGATTCATCTATCTTAAAGTTAATGTCAAGCCCAACTGATTTGCCAATCCAGTTTGTTTGCATCATTCTAACAGCGTCTGGCCAGCCTTCAAGTTTTTGTATGTCTGCTAAAAGCTCATCAGCATAGTCTGTAATTTTCATATACCACTGAGAAATTTCTTTCTTTTCAACTGGCGCTCCTGAGCGCCAACCACAGCCCTCTACTACTTGCTCATTAGCTAAGACTGTTTGATCAACTGGATCCCAGTTTACAACTGCCTTTTTCTTATAGACCAGGCCTTTTTCAAAAAGCTTGATAAAAAACCATTGTTCCCATTTGTAATATTCTGGGTGGCATGTCGCAAGCTCTCTTGACCAGTCATAACCAAAACCCAGCTCTATTAGCTGTTCTTTCATGTGGGTGATGTTCTCATAGGTCCAGCTAGCAGGAGGAACCTTGTTTTTGATGGCTGCATTTTCTGCTGGTAGTCCAAAAGCATCCCAACCAATTGGCTGCATTACATTTTTCCCTAGCATTTTTTGGTATCTAGATATTACATCACCAATACTATAGTTTCGAACATGACCCATATGGAGTCTTCCAGAGGGATAAGGCAGCATGGATAGGCAGTAGTACTTCTCTTTAGATGGGTCTTCCGTTACAACAAATGAGTTGTTTTTTTCCCAATACTCTTGAGCTTCTTTTTCAATGGTTTTGGCGTTGTATTCGTACTGCATTGTAATACTATGATTGGTTAATTAAGGCTTAGTGAGCCAACAAGAGAGTTAATATTTTTGAGCCCGTGGTTTTCTAGGTAGTTACTTATTCCGTCATTAATTGATTTACATACAAGCGGGTCATAAAACAATGCGGTTCCAATTCCCACCGTGTTTGCGCCTGCAATTATAAACTCTATTGCATCTTCTGCTGTGACTATCCCACCCTGTCCAATTATTGGTATGTTGTGTTTTTTGCTGACCTCATAGACCTGGTGCACCTTGAGAAGTGCAATCGGTTTGATTGCTGGACCAGAAAGCCCTCCTTGGTTGTTTCCAATTATTGGTCGCTTTTTTTCTATATCTATAGCCATTCCCATAACAGTATTGATGACAGCCAATCCATCACTTCCAGCATCTATACAGCGAAGGGCGTTTGCCGCTATATCTGTTTGGTTTGGCGATAGTTTTGTAATGATTGGCTTGTTGGTGTTCTTGCGGCAAATTTCAACTACGCGAAAAGACATGTCAGGGTCATTTCCAAAGGCAACACCACCTTCTTTAACATTTGGACACGAAATGTTGATCTCAATAGCATCAATATCAGTCTCGTCAAAGTGTTTTGCTATCTCACCATATTCCTCAACGCTTGACCCAGAGATGTTGATGATAAAATTAGTTTCCTCTTTGTCTAAAGAAGGCATGATGTCGTTAATCACTGTTCTGGTCCCAGGGTTCTGAAGGCCTATTGCATTTAGCATGCCATTGGGCGTCTCGGCGATTCGATGGGCCTTATTTCCAAGCCTTGGAGCCAGGGTCGTTCCTTTTAAGCAAACAGCCCCAACATCTGAATTTGAAAACCCCTTAATCCGAGTGTATTCTTCTCCGAACCCAACACACCCTGATAGCAGAACGATTGGAGAATTCAGTGTCATTCCACAAAAACTAGTTTTTAGATTATTTTGCATTGTCGACATTATACTTTTATGGCGACTTTGGAGTCGTTAACTTGGTCTAAAATGTAGCTATGAATGGAGTTTTTATCACTGGAAGCAACACAGAGGTTGGAAAAACAACCGTTTCAGTTGAAATTATTAAACATCTTAAACAAAAAAGGCAAATTGTAGTTAGAAAGCCAGTTGAAACAGACTGTGAAGTGGTTGACGGCACCTATATTCCAAAAGATGCTATTATGCTCAATGATGCATGTGCTTCGGGCGAGGGCCTAGACTTAGTTTGTCCTTTTTGTTATGAGCTTGAGGCAAGCCCTGAAGAGGCTAGCCTTGATTCTGGTAGGCCGCTTGAGTTGGTCGACCTAATTAAGGCGTGCAAAACACAAGTCGGTAAACGGTTTGTTTTTGTTGAAGGCGCTGGTGGAATATACTCGCCTATTGCCAATAACGCCCTTAATTCAGACTTAGCGGCTGCGCTAGGACTGCCAATAATTATTATTGTTAAGGATGAACTTGGGGCTGTTGGGCAGGCGCTTTTATCGATTAATGCAGCTAATAGCCAAAAGTTGAAAATTGCTTGTGTTGTGTTAAACGAGTTTGAGCCCAATCATCTTTCAAATGCACAGGCTCTAAGGGCCTACACAAAAACACCTGTCTTAGAGTACTCAAAGGCCAAGTCAAAGCTGTTTTTATCAGAGACTGAGAAGTTAATCTAGAATAGTGAGACTTGGCTTTTTGTCTCCATTATCTTGACTAGGTGTTTTGCTATCAAACAGCATGCCCTCGCCATTTTCTTGAGCATAAATTGATAAAACAGCATCGCATGGAATAACAATTTTTTGCGACTTTCCTTGAAATCTTGCTTTTAGGCTTATCGCTTCATTGCTTATTTCGCGATTCATCGTAGCAGAAGAGCTTATATTTAAGACCATTTTTCCATTCGCATCATAGCCCTCGGGCACAACGACGCCTTTGCTATTAGTGTTTACAAGCAAATATGGCGTAAGATTACTATCTTCTATCCACTCGCAATAAGCGCGAATGAGATAGGGGATAACTCCAGACATTTAGTCTTTAGTTGAAGTCTTTTTCAGCAAAAGTGAGACTGTCGTGAAAACCTTCTTTTTCAAAAAGCCTGTTTGCATAGTCTTTGATTGGTTTGGCCTTTTCATTAAGAGATATTCCAAGCACGTCAAGCCTCCAAAGAATTGGAGCAATACACACGTCAACGAGCGTCATAGTGTCGCTTTTAAAGTATGGCTTATGGGCAAACAAAGGAAGAAGCTCTAACAAGTTGCGATTAAGAGTTTTTCTAGCTGCATCGGCTTCTTTTTTGTTTCCATTAAGAATAGTGTCAACGAGTTCGTACCAGCAACCAACCGCTCTTGTAAAA
>LURN01000077.1 GCA_001628405.1 Candidatus Thioglobus sp. REDSEA-S12_B1
CTTGAATCTTTTGGCCGTAAGCATGTGTAATTCTATCTAAAACAATTGCTAATAAGACAATCGCTAGTCCTGCTTCAGTCGCCTTTCCAACATTAAGCTGCTGTAGCCCTAACAGGACTTCATCTCCAAGGCCTCTTGTACCAATCATTGAGGCAATAACGACCATAGCTAGCGCCATCATCGTACATTGGTTGATTCCTTGCATAATATTTGGAAGTGCTAATGGCAACTGAACACCAAGTAACTTTTGTTTTTTGCTTGCACCAAAGGCTTCGGCTGCTTCTATCACTTCGGTATCAACTAGAGTAATGCCAAGATCAGTTAATCTTACTAATGGCGGGACTGCGTAGATTACTGTTGCAATAATAGCAGGAACGGCTCCTAAGCCAAAAAGCATAATGCCAGGAATAAGGTAACAGAAACTAGGAATTGTCTGCATTAAGTCCAGAACTGGAAGTATTGCATTTCGTACCCTGTTACTTCGAGACATGGTAATTCCTAGAGGAATGCCAATAATGATGCAAATAAGAATTCCAATGATCATTATTGATGTCGTTTCAATTGCTTTATCCCAAAACTTTGGGTGAAGGAAGCCAATAAAAAATGTACAAATACCAACAAAAACTGTAGTCCCTAGTTTTCTTCCACTAGAGAAAAATACAATTGCGACTACAAGTGCAATGACCAGTGGCCATGGCATCATGATTAAAAATTTCTTTAGTGAAAGAATTGCACCAAGTAAAAAATTATTCACCATTTCAAAGTAAATTCCATACTCTTCATTGAAGACCTTAAATCCATCATTGATCCATTTCATTAGAGGAATATCAAGCCACTTTGGCCAATCATTCAACCAACTCAGATCTGAAAAAAGCTCCATAACGCTGTCTGGCTTCCTTCTTGATGAGTTGTAACTCGTTATGAGAAGCCAAACAAAAATAATTGGAAAAGTTAAGTACGTGAGTAGTTTTCTAATCATAGTGAACTATTATGAAAAAAAGAGCTCACGAGTGAGCTCTTTTTTAATTGTGTTAAATAATACTTACAGCGCTGCCGAAACTTTAGCGGCAACTTCAGCTGATACCCACGATTTCCAATCGTCGTTATTTTCTAGGTATTCAAGTGCAGTGACATGTCTCTATATTCAGTTGCACAAGTAGCGGTATATGCATCTTTACCGTTTGCCTTGATATTCTCAACAACTTCAGACATTGCATTCCAGCATGCCTCGTTGAAAGGAGGCTCTTTAAGTCTCACTAAATCAACCTTGCCCATGAGACCTGTTGGCGCCCAGTAGTATGTAAAGATTGGTTGCTTTTTAGCAAAAGCACCTGCGATAGCAGCATCTAAAGCACCACCTGAACCTGGATCAAAGTTAGTGTAGTAATTATCTAATCCATATACTTTTTGTTTTACATAGTTTACTGTATAGCAAGTCCATCCTGAAATACAGCTTGTCATTCTTCCTTTAGATGGATCTTCTGGATCTGTGAATAATGCTGCAACTTCAGGGTTAAGCATATCTAAAACAGTTTTTAAGTTGTATTTATCTGCTGTCGCTTTATCAACATAGAATGCTTGCTGAGAATCAGGTGTATTAATACCAATATTTCTGATAATCCCAGCCTCTTCAACTGGGTCATAGTTTCCTACAATATTGTCATACCAGAGCTCAGTAACAATGTCTAATTGACCATCATAGTGAGCAGCCATAATCGGAGTTGTACTTCCTTTAGTGACCTCTACATCACAACCATAACCATGCTCTAGAATAAAGCCAACAATTGCAGTATGAACGTTTGCACTACTCCAGTCAAAATCAGCTAAACGAGCTTTTCCACAGTCAGCGCTTACAACTCCTGGCGCCATAGCGATGGAAATAGCGGATACAGCTAATAATTTATTTATTAGTTTCATTTTCTCTCCTTAGATTTAAAAATAAATCCACTAAAAAAAAGTGGATTAACTTAAGTTTAACTTAATTCATGTGATATTGAAATATTATTTCGACAATTTTGTATTTTTTTTTCGTCAAAAATACTATATTTGTTAAAAAATATTACTTGGTAATATAATGCATCTTTATATAGGGTATTTTGACTTGTTAGAATAATAAAACCAACCCTGCAAGAAAGATGAGACCCAAAATAACCTTTTTGAATAGTTCTTCGTCTATAAATGAATAGATCTTAACACCAATCAGAGAGAGGTTGACCCAGATTGTAGGAAGTATCCCACCGAGAGCAGCAAATCCACCCAGTATCCCGCTGATAAAGCCGACTAATTTATCAAGTGAAGGACTACTTGTAAAGTTGATAAATATGTTATTACTTCTAAATTTCCAGATCGAAAAGAGAACCAAAATAAATCCAACAGTTGTTTTGAAAATTGTTGGCTCAGTTAATGTTAGTAGGACTAGTCCAGTTGGTATTCCGATGACTCCAAAAATTACAAATGATTTGAGTTTTGAGAAGTCTAGAGTTTTACGTAGCTTATAGATTGGGAGAGCAGAGACAAATAAACAGGAGATAATGTTTAATGAAATTGCAGCTGATGGTTCAAGTATATGAAGCCAAAAAGCGTTCAGCACAATTCCACTTCCAAAGCCTGTTGCACCTTGAACAACACCTGCTAAGAATGCACCAAAGAGCAATATCAATTGAAAAATTACTGGATCTGCAGTCAAGGTAATAAATTAGTTTATTGGATGGCTCCAAGTTTATAGATTATTTTGGTATTATTTTTTTGTTTTCAATAAATTAATCATCGAAGGCACTATTATCTATCCAATGAAAGACTATCTCGTCATAATCAATGGATGAATTCGACTACATCGTTGTGGGCGCTGGCTCTGCTGGCTGTGTAATAGCTAATAGATTAAGTCAAGATTCATCAAACAAGGTTTTACTCTTGGAGGCTGGAGGCTCAGATCGTCGCTTCTTTATCCAGATGCCGATAGGGTATGGCGTTACTTATCACCAAAAGAAAGTCAACTGGATGTATTCAACTGAACCTAGTCCTGAAGCAGACAATAAACCAAGTTATTGGCCAAGAGGTAAGGTGATGGGAGGCTCCAGTTCAATCAATGCGATGGTTTATGTTCGAGGAAATCCAAAGGATTTTGATGAATGGTCAGAAGCAGGAAATCCAGGCTGGTCATACGAAGAAGTATTGCCCTATTTCAAGAAAATGGAATCTTGGCAAAATGGTGCTGATAAATTTAGAGGTGGTGATGGGCCCCTATATGTATCTGAAGTATCAAGCCAGTTGCATCCTCTTTGTGATAATTTTTTGTCTGCTGCTGAAGAAATAGGCATCAGATTAAATCCTGATATGAATGGCAAGAACCAAGAAGGAGTTGGAAATTATCAGATTACTACTCATAAGGGTCAGCGAATGTCTTCCTCTAGGGCGTACTTGTGGCCAATAAGGGGTCGATCCAATCTCAAAATTGTTAAGAATGCCATGGTGACCAGAATACTTATTAAAAACAAAAAGGCATATGGAGTCGAATACTTGAAGTCAGGCAATACTGTTAAGGTGGCTGCATTGCGCGAGGTGATATTGAGTGCAGGATCAATTAACTCACCTCAATTATTGCAACTCTCAGGAATTGGGCCTAAAGAAGTTTTAGAATCAGCTTCTGTCCGGATGATTCATGATAGCCCTGCAGTAGGTAAAAACCTTCAAGACCATCTAGGGGTGAGTTATTTTTATAAAAGTAAGGTGCCCACACTGAATGACCAGTTAAGGCCAGTCTTGGGAAAGATTTTTCAAGGCCTGAGATATATATTAACTAGAACTGGTCCACTGAGCTTGAGTGTCAACCAGTCGGGTGGATTCATCAGAACTCGAGAGGGTCTCAAAAAGCCTAACATCCAGCTCTACTTTTCACCCGTGAGTTACTCTCTTGAATCACCAGATAGAAGAGCAATGATGAGTCCAGATCCATTTTCAGCAATGCTCCTTGGAATTTCGAATTGCAGTCCGCAATCAAGAGGTACTGTGAGTCTGAGAAGTAGTGATCCACTAAAGCCACCGATCATTAAGCCTAACTACCTTTCCCATGAGGATGATGTAAAGGACCTATTAGATGGAGTAAAAGTGTTAAGAAAGTTAGCAAAAACTGATAGCTTTAGAGCGGTTATAGGAGAGGAATTTATGCCAGGGTCAGATTGCCAAACAGACGAGGAAATGATTGAGCACATCAAGGATACAGTGTGGACTGTATTCCACCCATCAAGTACCTGCAGGATGGGCCCTGATCCCAAAAGTGATGTTGTTGATAGCCAGCTGAAAGTCTATGGCATAGAGGCATTGAGAGTTGCTGACGCATCGATATTCCCGCAACTGATCTGTGGTAATATCAATGCAGCCACAATTATGGTTGGTGAAAAAGCATCAGATTTAATTTTGAATGATCATAGAGCAAAGCATGAAGATTATCAGCATTGAAACATTTACTAATGAGTATGTTGGATTGGTTCGTTTGAGAACTGATGAGGGGGATGAGGGCTGGGGGCAAACCTCAACCTATAACAGCGAAATAACTGCTCAGGTGGTTCATCTGCAGGTTGCTCCCCATGTTTTGGGTATGAGTGGGATTGACATTCCTGAAGTCAATAGAGAGGTATTGGAGAGAGAGCACAAGTTTCCGGGAACTTATCTCTATAGGGCTCTGTGTGGAATAGATACAGCACTTTGGGACATTAAGGCTAAAAGAGCAAAGCAAAGTGTCTGCCAACTTATTGGAGGAAGTCCTAATTCGATTCCAGTTTACGCATCTAGCATGCAACGTGAGATTACTCCAGAGGCTGAAGCACAAAGGTTTTTAAAGCTAAAAGAAGAGAATGGTTATTTTGCATTTAAGTTCAGAATTGGTAAAGAGTGTGGACATGATCTAGATCAGTGGCCTGGTCGAACTGAGTCAATCATAAAAGAAGTAAGAAAGGTATTGGGCGATGAGGCCATTTTGCTTGTTGATGCAAATAGTTGTTACAGTCCCAAAAAAGCTATAGAGGTAGGACGGATGCTTGAGGATTATGGTGTCAGTCATTTTGAAGAACCATGTCCATATTGGAAGCCAGATTGGACTCGTGAAGTGACTGATGCGTTAGAGATTGATGTGAGTGGCGGAGAGCAGGACAATGATTTGCGGGTTTGGATGCATATGATTGACACTAGAGTTGTTGATATTGTTCAGCCAGATATTTGTTACTTGGGAGGAGTCACCAGAACACTAGAGGTTGCTAAAATGGCTGAAAAAATGAATATTCCTGTTACCCTTCATGCGGCTAATCTTTCATTAGTGACTCTTTTTTCTGCTCATGTGATGGGTTCAATTAAAAATCCTGGAAAGTATTTAGAGTTCTCGATTGAAGGCCTGGACTATTACCCATGGCAGGATAAAATCTTTACTCCAGATTTTAAGATTGTCGATGGATATCTAGAGATGCCCCACAAGCCTGGCTGGGGAATTGAAATTAATAGGGAGTGGCTATCTCTAGCTAAACACAAGGTAAGCTTTACTGGGTCTCGCTTTTAATTATCAATTGAAACTCATTTTTGCGGCTTGAGTGGCCTTTTTTTTAGTCTTTAAAATACTGTATAATTCCCCTTTTTTTAATATGTTACGGATTTAAAAATAGATGAAGACATCACTTACTACACTCGAGGGGCTTAAAAGATCTCTTAAAGTTGAATTGCCAGTTGAAACGTTCAATCAAAAAACAGAACAAATTATTAAGGGTCTAGCAACTAAGGTTCGCATTGATGGCTTCAGAAAGGGCAAGATTCCTGCAAATATATTGCGTCAGAGATTTGGTGCAAGTGCAAAATCAGATGCTGCTACTGAAATGGTCAGCGAGACCTTAGAAGATGCATTAAAGGACGCTGACGTTGTTCCAGCTGCGCAGCCATCTCTAACAAATATTGATACTGAAAATTCTGAGAGTTTAATTTACACAATAGAATTTGAGGTCTATCCAGAGATTAAATTAAATTCTTTATCTAGTCTAAAAATTGAGCAGGTAACGTCTAAAGTTACAGAAGAGGATGAGGAGCGCGCATTGCAGGACCTTCAAGATAGATCGACAGAGTATAAAAGTGTTAAACGTAAATCCAAGGAAGGTGACCGTTTAGTTATTGACTTTGAAGGGTTGATGGATGGAGAGCCTTTTGAAGGCGGTGCCGCAGAAGGATTTGAAATTATTTTGGGAAGAGGCGCAATGATAGAGGGCTTTGAGCAAGGGCTTATTGATGTTGCTTCAGGTAAAAATGTTGAGGTGAATGCAGCATTCCCAGAAGATTATCATGTAGAGAATTTAGCTGGTAGGGAGGCTGTATTCAAAGTTAAAGTTAATGAAGTTGGTTCTCCTATTGAGCTTAAAAGGGATGATGAATTTGCTAAGAAATTTGGTGAAAAAGACTTCGAGACAATGAAATCTAGAATGAGCAGTCAAATGAAGTTGGAGCTAGATTCGAGACTAGTTCAGCAAAACAAAGACACTGCATTTTCAGCTCTTCTTGAGGCGAACGATTTTGAAGTACCAGAGGGAAGCGTTTCCTCCGAGGCATTGAGGCTTCAGCAAGATATGGAATCACGCATGGAGCAGCAAGGAATGCCCTCAAAGGGTAAGCTTCCAGCTGAGATGTTTAATGAAGAGGCCACCCGAAGGGTTAAGCTTGGTCTATTGATTAATAAAATTGCAACTGATTCCGAAATAACGGCCGAGAAAGACTTAGTTGATGCTAAACTTAAAGAAATGTCTCTACAATATGGTGAAAGTGCTCAGCAGATGATTGATTGGTACAATACTGACCCTTCACGTCTTGCTAATATTGAGTCAATTGTTGTTGAAGATTTGGTTGCTAAACATATTGCAGATAAGGCAAAGGTTACTTCAACTGAAAAAAACTTTTTAGAAATAATGAATACCCAAAATTAATATGACAATTCAAAATTTAAATCAAATCCCTATGGTTATCGAGAGCTCTGGTAGAGGCGAGAGGGCTTATGATATCTATTCAAGGCTTTTAAAAGAGCGAGTAGTTTTTTTGGTTGGGCCTGTTGAAGATTACACTGCTAATGTTGTTGTAGCTCAGCTTCTTTTTTTAGAGTCTGAGAACCCAGACAAAGATATTCATTTGTACATTAATTCCCCGGGCGGCTCTGTCACTGCAGGTTTGGCTATTTACGATACAATGCAATTTATCAAGCCTGATATATCAACTTTGTGTATTGGTCAAGCAGCCAGTATGGGCGCTTTATTACTTACCGCTGGCGCTAAGGGCAAAAGGTTTGCGCTGCCGCATGCTAGATGTATGATACACCAACCCCTAGGAGGATTTTCTGGTCAGGCTAGTGACATCGATATACATGCTCAGGAAATTTTGAAGGTCAGGGACAACCTGAATTCAATTCTTAAGGAACATACGGGGCAAAGTTTAAAGAATATTCAGAAAGATACTGACCGTGATAATTTCATGTCTGCTAGTGAATCTGCTAAATATGGACTTATTGATAAAGTTATTAATAAACGTTAATAAAGCATACTGATGGATCAAAAAACAGAAGATCTTAGCTGTTCATTTTGCTCAAAAAATAAGGATGAGGTCTCTCGCTTAATAGCTGGTCCAGGTGTCTATATATGTGATGAATGTATTGATTCTTGCTATAACCTAATTCAAGAACAAACAATTAAGGATAAGAAAGATCAGCATCAGGATTGGAATTACACACCAAAGGATTTGTTCAGTTCACTTAATAAATATGTGATTGGTCAGTCACATGCCAAAAAGGTTCTTTCTGTTGCGGTTTATAATCACTATAAAAGGCTTAGATCAAATTATGTTTCGAATGATGTCGAGCTTGATAAGTCTAATATATTACTAATAGGTCCAACTGGGAGCGGGAAAACACTTCTAGCCCAATCGCTAGCTAGATTTTTAGATGTGCCTTTTGCTGTGGCTGATGCAACTACACTTACTGAGGCTGGCTATGTTGGGGATGATGTTGAAAATGTTATAAAAAGGCTACTTTCTAAATGTGATTTTGATCCAGAGAGGGCTGAGCAAGGCATTATATTTATTGATGAAATAGATAAAATATCACGTCGTTCTGATTCTCCTTCAATTACCAGAGACGTCTCTGGAGAGGGGGTTCAGCAAGCGATGCTCAAATTGATTGAGGGAACGATTGCCTCTGTTCCACCTCAGGGTGGAAGAAAGCACCCAAATCAGGAAACCATCGATGTCGATACTTCTAAGATATTATTTATTTGTGGCGGTGCTTTTGATGGTCTTGGAAAGGTTATTGATAGGAGAGTAGAAAAAGCTACTGGAATCGGTTTTTCTGCAAAGGTTAAGGATGAAGGCGATAAAAAGACTTTGACAGAACTTTACAAGTTTTTAGAGCCAGATGATTTAGTAAAATTTGGACTCATTCCTGAGCTGGTTGGTCGTTTAGCTGTCCATACCTCTCTTGATGAGCTTGATGAAGAAGCTTTGATAGAGATCCTTACTAAGCCAAAGAACTCAGTGGTCAAGCAGTTTCAAGAATTTTTCGCGATTGAGGGTGTTAAACTTTCAATTAGAAAAAATGCCCTAGTCGCAATTGCTAGATTGGCTCTTAAAAGAAAGACAGGTGCAAGAGGTTTAAGAGCAATCATGGAGGATCTGCTTCTTGAAACAATGTATGAAATACCTTCTACTCCGACAGCAAAGGAGGTTGTTGTTGATAAAGCAGTTGTGGAGGGTTCAAAGCAGCCCGTAATTCTTCATGAGTCGAATAGCAAGAAACGCAATATTCGTAAAGCAAGTTAATGATTTTAGTTTTTATATGATTAAAAATTAATTATGTCTATGGAGTTGTTTGATCGCCAAAAGGAAGCCGTTGGCCAGGGTGAACGAACGATTCTTGTTCATGTTGAACTCACTTCATCCAACCACTCGCCTGGGAGTGTCGAGGAATTTGAGCAGCTAGCTGAATCCTCAGGACTCAATATAGTTGACACATTAAATATCAAAAGAAGCTCTACAAAGGCGCAGTTTTTTATTGGAACAGGTAAGGTTGATGAGCTGGCGAAACTAGTCAATGAGAATGAAATCGAGCTCGTTATCTTTTCATTGCAATTGTCACCCTCGCAAGAACGTAACTTGGAAAAAGCCTTAAAGTGCCAGGTGATGGATAGAACCGGACTAATACTTGATATTTTTGCATTAAGGGCAAGCTCTTTTGAGGGAAAACTTCAAGTTGAATTAGCTCAACTAAAGCATCTCTCAACACGACTCGTTAGAGGTTGGACTCACCTTGAGAGGCAGAAAGGAGGTATTGGACTTCGTGGACCTGGTGAAACTCAATTAGAAACTGATAAGCGGCTGATATCTCTAAGGATTAAAAATATCAATAAGCGCCTTTCAAAAGTCCATAAGCAACATGATTTAGGGCGTAAATCAAGGGTAAAAAATCAATTACCTATGATTTCCCTCGCAGGTTATACAAATGCTGGTAAATCGACCTTATTTAACTTGCTTACCAAGTCAGAGGTTTATGCCGACGACAAGCTTTTTGCTACCTTAGATTCTACTATCAGAAGAGTCATGCTACCAGCTTCTGGAGAGGCGGTAATTGCTGATACAGTTGGGTTTATTCAAGACTTGCCCCATGAACTAATTGAGGCATTTAAATCAACTTTGGAGGAAACACGTCAGGCTAATGTTCTTCTTCATGTCGTTGATGCTTCTGATCCAAATAGTAGAGATAAAATTGAGCAAGTTGAAGAAATCATTGAACAAATTGATGCTGAGAAAATTCCCAGAATCATTGTGATGAATAAGATTGATGATATCAATGATTTTCACCCAAGAATTGATAAAGACAATGAGGGGAATATTTATCGTGTATGGCTTTCAGCTCATACAGGTGAAGGTGTTGATCTACTTTATGAGGCTCTTTCTCAAAGTTTAAGTGGGATGATGACTTTTGCAAGTATTAAATTAGACGTTCAGTCTGCTTATATAAGAAGTGAAATTCATAAAGTTGGATTTATTAAAAAAGAAATAATGAATGAATTTGGACAGTGGCTACTTGAAATTAACGTCACTAGTCACTATCTAGAAAGATTATTAGATAAGCAAGGTGTTTCATTATTATGGAAGCAGAAGTCTCAACAGAGTCAAATGGCATAGTCCAACAATCGATACCTCTTTTGCCGCTCAGAGATGTGGTGGTTTTTCCTCATACCGTTATTCCCTTATTCATAGGTAGAAAGTCTTCTGTCAAGGCAATTACACAAGCTATGGAGGCAGATAAAAATGTATTCCTAGCAACTCAAAAAGATGAAACAATTGAGGAGCCAACTAATGACGAGCTTCACAAGGTTGGCACACTAGCAACAATCCTTCAACTTCTGAAGCTGCCTGACGGAACGATTAAGGTTCTTGTTGAAGGCGTTAAACGCAGCAAAATAGAAGAGTTTGTTGACTTAGGAGATTACACAGAGGTTGTCCTCAGTGACTGCACTTTGAGTTTCGATGATGATACAGAAATTAAAGCCATGATGCGCCTTGCTCTTGAGAATTTTGAAAAATATATCAAGTTGAGTAAAAAAATTCCTGAAGAGGTATATAAGGTTCTTAAAGAAATTGATGATATAGAGAGATTTAGTGATGTAATCATTGCAAATTTAAGTCTTAAAGTTGATGAAAAGCAGAGCCTTCTTGAAAGTAGCCAAGCTAAAGATAGGCTTGAAACTATTCTTTCTATCCTTGAGGGTGAGTTAGATGTCTTAGGTGCTGAACAGAAGATTCAAAACAGAGTTCGTAAGCAAATGGAGTCTAACCAGAGGGATTATTATTTGAATGAACAAATGAAATCCATTCAAAAAGAGCTTGGAACACTTGATGATGAAAATGAAATCGAAGAACTCCAAAATAATATCAATAAGGCGAGAATGCCTAAAGAGGCAAAGAACAAAGCACAAAGTGAGCTAAATAAACTCCAAAGAATGTCATCTCAGTCTTCTGATGCGTCAATTATTAGAACTTATATTGAAAATTTATGTTCAGTCCCATGGAGTAAAAAAACTAAAACAAATAAAGATTTGGTTAAGGCTCAAAAAATTCTTGACGAGGATCATTATGGACTAGATAAAGTCAAAGAGAGGATTATGGAGCATCTTGCTGTTCAGAGTCGAGTTACTCACAATAAGGCAAACATTCTTTGTTTAGTTGGGCCTCCGGGAGTTGGTAAAACTTCACTAGGAGAATCCATAGCAAAATCAGTGAATCGAAAGTATGTTCGAATGGCGCTTGGTGGCGTTAGAGACGAAGCTGAAATACGTGGACACAGAAGGACATACATTGGTGCAATGCCCGGTTCAATTGTTCAAAAAATGCAAAAGGTTAAGGTAAAGAATCCATTATTTTTACTTGACGAGATTGATAAGATGGCTTCTGACTTTAGGGGTGACCCAAGTTCAGCTATGCTTGAGGTATTAGATCCAGAGCAAAATCATACATTCAATGACCATTACCTAGAGGTTGATTATGACTTGTCACAAGTGATGTTTGTTGCAACTGCCAACTCATTGAACCTTCCAGAGGCATTGGTTGATAGAATGGAGATAATCCAGTTGTCTGGATACACTGAAGATGAGAAGCTTGAGATTGCAAAAAGACACTTGATCGCTAAGCAAATGAAAAACAATGGGATTAAGAGTTCAGAAATAGTTTTTAAAGATTCGGCAATCATGGACATTATTCGCTACTACACTAGAGAGGCAGGTGTAAGAAACCTTGATCGTGAGATTGGCAGTATTTGCAGAAAGGTTGTTAAAGATGTCACTCTAAAAAAACGCAAAACAAAAGCTATTATTAACTCAAAAAGCCTACCAAAGTTTTTAGGTATGAAGAAATTTAGATTTGGATTGGCTGAGGAGCATAACCAAATTGGCGAGGTAACTGGATTGGCTTGGACATCGGTTGGTGGAGATTTGTTGACTATTGAAGCTTCTTCATACAAAGGAAAGGGAAAGTTAAACTATACAGGGCAACTAGGCGATGTTATGAAGGAGTCAATACAGGCCGCAATGTCGGTTACTAGATTGCGTGCTGATTCCTTAGGAATTGCCGATGATTTCCATGAAAAGCTTGATATTCATATTCATGTCCCCGATGGATCTACTCCGAAAGATGGTCCTAGTGCTGGTGCAGCAATGTGCACTGCTTTAGTTTCAGTTTTGACTGGTAGAAAAGTTAAGGCAGCTGTCGCAATGACTGGAGAGATTACTCTTCGAGGTGAGATCACTCCAATTGGAGGACTTAAAGAAAAGCTTCTTGCAGCTATGCGCGGTGGTATCAAAACAGTTATTATCCCTGAGGATAATGAGAGAGAGCTTTCTGAAGTACCTGAAAAAATCAAAAGCAAGCTTGAAATTATTAAAGTTAAATGGATTGATCAAGTGCTAGACATTGCACTTGAGAAATAATTAGTCACCAAATCAAATTTGTTTGACTAGTTGAGCATAATAAAAACCATCATGGTTGTTATGAGGCAATTGTTGACTGCCAGTTGTTTTAAATCCCCAAGAAAGATTTATTTCTTCAATTTTTGCATCAGATGTTTTTTCTAAAAATCTATTGATTTGATTCTCATTTTCCTCTTTTAATATCGAACATGTAGCATATAAAAGTTTCCCTCCTGGTTTTAGCATTGTCCAAAGATTCTCAAGAATAGATGACTGAGTTTCAATGATTTGACCTAGATCTTTTGGTTTTCTTAAAAGCTTAATATCCGGGTGTCTTCTAATAACTCCAGTTCCTGTACATGGTGCATCTAATAAGATACTATCAAATTTTTTTTGATTCCACCAGTCCTTTTTTGTGGCATCGCCAGAAACCACCTTAACGTTTTTAACCTTCATTCGAGTAAGATTTTCTCTAACTCGCTTTAATCTCATTTCATCAAAATCTAAAGCTATTATTTCTGAATCTGGAGCAAGTTCTGCAAGATGGGTTGTTTTTCCTCCCGGTGCGCAGCAAGCATCTAAAATTGAGTCATTTTTTTTGGGCGACATGAGATATCCAGCCAATTGTGCAGATACATCTTGAACATAGCATGAGCCTTTTTCAAAATCAGGTAGTTTATCAACACTAATAGCTTCCCTTAGGGTCAATGACTGTTCAGATATCTCAGAAGAATAAGAATCAATATTTTGACCCATCAGTTTCTTTTTATAGTTTTCTCTTCCAATAGATGGATGAACTCTAATACTCATTGGAGCTTGTTTATTATTTTCTATGAAAATATTTTCATAATTCTCTGGATAGTCTTTTTTTATTTTTTTTACAAGCCAGCTTGGGTGTGAATAATGGCTTGAATCAAGAATTACTTTTTGATCCCTATCAATGCCCCTGAGGATTGCGTTAATTAAGCCTTTTGCCCATGTTTTATCAATTATCTTTGCTACTTCCACTGTTTCATTGATTGCTGCGTGTCTGGAAATATCGGTATAAATTATTTGGTAAGCACCAAGCACCATCAAGCAATGCAGATCAAGATTTTTCTTTTCTAATGGCTTATCGAGTCGAGGAGTTATGATGTCATTGAGGTGATGATAAAACCTAATCGATCCAAATGCCAAAGATTTTGCAAATGAAATGTCTAGCTGATTGACTGGAAAAAGTGCTTCAGACAAAGAACGCTTCTGTAAAACTACTTCGCAAATAGCTTTATGTGCAATGACTCTGGCGTTATTTTTATCGGGCAATTGTTTGTAAAATTCTATTTAACAAATCGTTTGGAGGCAGGTAACCCGGCAAATTTGTACCATTTTCAAAAAATATTGATGGCGTTCCATTAACACCTAATTGCTTTGAGATTGCCAGTTGTTCAGCAACCGGGTTTATACAATCCGGACTATCTGGTAGATATCGTTTAGTTTTATAGTCATGGATGGCGAGTGCCTTGTCTTCTGCACACCAGATTTTTTCCATGGCACTTTGAGCATTTGGATGAAGTTGCTCTAAAGGAGATGCTAGATACTTGACGGTAATACCTAGTTTATTCATTTCATTCATATTGGCATGCAATTTAGCACAGTAAGGGCAGTCAACATCGGTAAAGACGTTGATTACATATTTTTCATCTTTAGCCTTAAAGATTATCTTGTCGTCATCACTGATACTTTCTAAAATTCCGAGCTTAATCGAATTAATCCGATTTGTAGAAATATTAGTCATTTGTTCTAAGTCTGTTACTGCGCCCTGAACCACATACTTACCATCTGTCGAAATATACATTACTTCAATCCAAGGATCAGTGAGCACGACCTCATAAAAACCCTCTAATTCTGAAGCACTAATATTTTCTGCTTTAATTTCAGGAAAAAATGGCTTTAGTTTGTCTACAATCATGCTGACCTCTGCCAGTGCAAAGTTAGTTAAAAATATTAAAGTGACAGCTATTAACTTTTTCATATAAGAAACCGATGATTAAAGGAGTAAATTTTACAGTTTTTTGGTAGAATACCGGGATTATAATTCTCGGAACTAGATATGGACTTTTTCGTTACTCATCAGGCTGTTGATCACTACAGTGGTGACTGCTCAGTTGCCTTTGCTTCAAAGGACAAATCAAATGACAACAGAATTATTCAGACTTATTTAGATCTTCACCGATTTGAGCCAAAACTAGCGAATACTCTAATGCTTGGAAATGTAGAAGGTTATAAGTCTAGAAGAGTTCTAGTGGTTGGCTTAGGAGAATTGCCTCTTACTAAGAAAAACTTCATTAAGGCGTTAAAATCACTCTCATCAGCAATGAGTAATTCAAAGGTGAAAAATGTGGTCATTCCTAGTGTCGAGGTTGAGGGTGCTGATGAGTCGTGGATTCAAATTTCAATTGCTAGGGTTCTGAAGAACGAGAGTTATAAGGTTAACAAGGTTGGTGTAAAGGAAGAAAAAAGTGATATTCTCCTCGAGGCGGTTAATATATATTCAAAAAATAATGGTGCTTCAGAAATACAGAAAGGAGTGGCTATTGCTAATGGAATGGCGCTTACAAGAGAACTAGGTGACTTGCCTCCAAATATCTGTACTCCAACTTACATTGCCGATACTGCCAAATCAATTGCAAAAACTTATGGGCTAGAATGTGAGATTTTAGAGGAATCTGATATGGAGTCTCTCGGAATGCACTCCTTACTCTCAGTCTCCAAAGGCTCCTCTCAACCTGGAAAATTAATCAGTTTAAAATATTCGAATGCGGGAAATGATGCCCCTATCGTACTAGTAGGAAAAGGGGTAACCTTTGATAGTGGGGGAATTTCTTTAAAGCCTGGCTCAGGAATGGACGAAATGAAGTACGATATGTGCGGTGCAGCTTCAGTTCTAGGAACAATGAGTGCTATTGCTGAAATGAATCTTAAAGTTAATTTAATCGTTGTTGTGCCTGCAGTAGAAAATATGCCTGCTCATAATGCTTCTAAACCTGGCGATGTAGTAAAAAGTATGTCAGGACAAACTATTGAAATACTTAATACTGATGCAGAAGGTCGACTCATATTGTGTGATGCTTTAACTTATTGTGAAAAATATAAACCAAAAACGGTTATTGATATTGCCACACTAACTGGAGCCGTTATTATTGCATTAGGAAAACACCATTCTGGCGTGATGTCAAATGATCAAGATCTTGCAGATGCCTTGAAAATTTCAGGTGAATCTGCCCAAGATACTGTTTGGCAGCTTCCACTTGACGAAGAATACGATGACCAACTCAAATCTAATTTCGCAGATATGGCGAATATTGGTGGTAGAGAGGCAGGTACAGTAACCGCAGGGTGTTTTCTAGCTCGTTATACAAAAAAATATTCCTGGGCTCATATTGATATTGCAGGAACTGCATGGCTCGGAGGATCTAAAAAAGGTGCCACTGGACGTCCTGTGCCATTATTGACTCAGTATATTATGGATCAAGTTTAGGAATCAAGTTATGAGCTCATTTAAAGACGTAGAAATTATAAAAGCTGCTAACATTTATTTTGAAGGCAAAGTCACTAGTAGAGTTATAAAGTTTAATGATGAAAGCACCAAAACTCTTGGAATTATGATGCCAGGTGAGTTCGAATTTTCTACTGAAAAGCATGAACTTATGGAGATCCTCGCTGGTGAGCTAAGTGTTTTACTTCCAGGGGATGAACATTGGCAAACTATAAAGGGCGGAGATTCATTTGAAGTTCCTGCACAAAGCATTTTTAAGTTAAAAGTTAAATCAGTTGTTGATTATTGCTGTTCATATTCTTAACTTGAATAGTATCTTATAATGCTCTAATAGGATATGGATTCAATTGTACTCATCAATGGTCAAGAGCAGTCAGATATAAGTATTTATAACCGCAATGTTCAATACGGCGATGGTTTATTCGAGACTTGTGTTGCTAAAGATAATCAAATATTATTTTGGGAAAAGCATCTCTTAAGGCTAGAAGAAGGTTGTGAGAGGCTAAAAATAAAAAAAATAGAAGAATCAACTTGGCTAAAAGATATTAAAAAGGCCTTTGGTTTATCTGCACATAAAAATTGCGTCATTAAATTAATTCTCTCTCGAGGAAATTCCCAAAGAGGCTACAGCTATCCTAGTGATATCATGCCGGTTAGAGTTGTCATTCTCTCAGAGATGAAAAAAACTCTAGAAAAGAAATCATTCTCCCTTGAGTATGCTCAAAGTGGCTACCATTCAAATCCAAATTTAGCCGGCATTAAGCATTGCAACAGAATTGAGCAGATTTTGGCTAGAGCAACGTTAAAAGAGGACGAGGCAATTATGCTAGATGAAAATCAAAACATCATATCTGTCACTCAAGGAAATATATATTTTATTTTTGCGCAAAAGCTATTGACGCCAAAGCTTGATAGGTGCGGTGTGATTGGAAGTCGAAGATCACTAATTTTGGAGATTGCCAAATCAATTGATCTTAATGTCGAAGAGGGGAATATCTCAACGACGGATGTAAAAAATGCAGATGAAGCATTTATTTCAAATAGCATTATTGGTATACAGTCGGTCAGTTCAATAGAGAATCATCAGCTACCAAATAGATTCTTGACAGATAAGATTAAAGCAGCATTTGAATCTGAGACTCAAGATATCAAATCTTGGACATGTATCTAATAACTAAGGGCAAAATCCTTTCACGATCTATAGCTTCAGTTCTTTTACTATTATTCTTTGCATGGATACTTACATCGAAGGATATTCTGCTTATCCAGCCCCAAATTTTTCAGGTTAAGCCCGGGTCCTCAATGGGTCAAGTAGCTCAGGAGCTTAGTGATAAAAAAATTATAAAATCAAAGAGGTTTTTTACATCACTCAGCAGACTTCTCAATGCAAACAATAAGTTAAAGTCTGGTTATTATGAATTGCAGCCAGAAACCAGTGTTTTTGATTTTATAGAACAAATTTCTAAAGGTGATGTTCTTAAAACCAAAATTACCTTGATTGAAGGAAAAACTATTCAGCATTACTTTAATCAATTAAGCGAAGATCCATCTGTAACAGTTAGGGGTTCTTTAGATAATGTCATGGATTCAATTGGCGTTCAAAAACCTTATGATGGGTGGTTTTATCCTGAAACTTATATTTTTAATTATGGAGAAAGCATTGAGAATGTTCTCAAAAAATCTCATGAAACTATGAAATCTAAATTGATGGAGTTATGGGAAGAGAGGGATAAAAGTGTGCCACTAGATTCGCCATATCAAGCAATCATTTTAGCCTCATTAATTGAAAATGAAACTGCACTCGATTATGAAAAGCCATTAATATCTAGTGTATTTATTGGGAGATTGAACTTAAATATGAGACTACAAACAGACCCAACTGTTATTTATGCATTGGGTGAGCAATACAAACCGCCATTAACTCGAAGTGATTTACAGTTTGACCATCCGTATAATACTTATCGTATTAAAGGCCTGCCTCCAGGCGCCATTTCTTCTGTAGGCTATAAGTCTCTTTATGCAGCTCTTCATCCAGCCAAGGGCAATGACCTCTACTTTGTTTCAAAAAAGGACGGAAGTCACGCCTTTGCTTCAACTTATGATGATCATAAAGAGAATATCAAGAAGTACTTAAAGGCTAACTAGTTTAAAATTATCAGGTATGACAAAGGGAAAGTTTATCACTATTGATGGCGTTGAAGGTGCTGGTAAAAGTACACAAATAGACCTTATTTGTAGCTATTTGCATCAAAAAGGTATTGAAGTTGTCAGAACTCGAGAACCAGGAGGAACCGCAGTTGGAGAGAAAATCCGGTCTGTTTTGCTTGATGTAGAAAATCAAGAAATGCACAGTGATACCGAGCTACTATTGATGTTTAGTTCCCGAAATGAGTTGATTCAAAATAAAATCATACCAGCCTTGAATGAAGGTTTTTGGGTTGTGAGTGATCGCTTTACTGATGCTTCATTCGCTTATCAAGGTGGCGGAAGAATGCTTAATTTAGATCGCATTGATAAACTAGCAGATTGGGTTCTAGGCGACTTTAAGCCAGATCTGACTCTCCTTCTGGATGTTAGTGTTGAGGTTGGCATGGAGAGAATAGAGTCTCGTGCAGCCAAAGATAGGATTGAGCTCGAAGAGAGAGCTTTTTTTGAGCGCGTAAGATCAGTCTTTGTAAGCAGATCTGAAGCCTTCCCTGATCGCATTAAATTGATAGATGCAAATGACTCGGTTGAGGGCATTCAATCTAAAATTAGGGCATATATAGATCTACTATGATGTTTCCTTGGCATAAGAAAGCAAGTGATAAGCTGGAAAAAATGATTGAACAAAATCATCTTCCACACGCGCTACTAATTACAGGTGTTGAAAAAATTGGCAAATTTAATTTCACCCAAAATTTGATTAAAAAATTAGTATGTTCAAATTCATCTTGCAATCAGTGTGAGCTTTGTACAGCCTTAAATAATGATGACCCCTTGCTTGAGCTTGACCATAGTGTATTAATTCGACGCTCTCATTATCCAAATTTAATCTATTGCAGAACTGAGCTGAATGACTCTGGATCAATGTCAAAGGACATTAGAGTGGATCAAATAAGAGCTTTTTGTGAATCGTTAGGTAAAACTGCTGAAACGCTTCAAATTGGGGTCATCTTTTATGCAGATCAAATGAACAACAATGCAGCTAACAGTCTTTTAAAGACCCTTGAGGAGCCTCGAAAGAATACATTGATTATATTGCTTGCTCATAATATTGATAGACTTCCAGCGACAATTTTGTCTAGGTGTCAAAGTGTTCACATTAACCCCTCCTATGAAAATGAAACTGCTCAGTGGCTTGCAAATCAAATTGGTGAAGATACTAGGGCTGATTTTGATCCTATGCAGTTGTTAGACAGCGCACATGGAGTTCCTCATAAGGCGCTAGATGATTTAGAGGGAGACTTTTATTTTCAATATCAGAGTTGGCAAAATTTGCTGCTAGAAATTGCACTGAGTCCTACGAAAATTAAAAATACTGAAATATTCTCTGACAATGAGCTAGATGTATTGAAATGTCTTCAACACCTTATTAATGAGGGGATTAAAATTAAAGTTTTAAATCACGATGGCGCTAATCTTGAGCTCAATAAAGTTATTGAGAAAACTTCATTCAATCATTTATTTAGGCTTTTAGATGATACCAATCGAGCAATTTCACTTTCACAAACAACAGTTAATATTAAATTATTATTGGATAATATACTGGTTGTATGGTCACACATCACCAATTTAAGCAAGTATCCGGCTATAACAAATTTTCAGGAGCATTAATGAAACAATCTTCCATTTTATTTAGAGAGGCTAAAGAGTATATTCCTGGCGGTGTCAACTCACCTGTCAGGGCCTTTAATGGTGTGGGCGGTAACCCTGTGTTTTTTGAGAGGGGTGAGGGTGCTTATCTTTTTGACGTAGATGGAAATTCCTACATTGATTATGTCGGGTCTTGGGGGCCAATGATTTTAGGACATTCTAACCCTGTCATTATTGATGCGGTAAAGGCTGTACTAGATAAAGGCTTAGGTTTTGGAGCTCCAACAGAAATTGAGACATCTCTTGCAAAAAAAGTGTGTCAAATAATGCCTTCAATTGAACTCGTGCGAATGGTGAGCTCAGGTACAGAAGCAACTATGAGCGCAATAAGATTAGCTAGGGGATACACGAATCGTGACAAAATTTTGAAATTTGAAGGTTGTTATCATGGACATTCTGATTCCCTGCTTGTGAAAGCTGGCTCTGGAGCATTAACTTTGGGTGTGCCTACATCTCCTGGAGTGCCAGCAGATTTAGCTCAACATACTTTGACGCTTGAGTTCAATAATTTAGAGCTCGTTGAAGATTTATTTTCGAAGATGGGTGAGGAGATTGGCTGCATAATTGTCGAGCCAATTGCCGGCAATATGAACTGTATTCCGCCCAAAGAGGGTTTCTTGCAAGGTCTTCGAGAGATTTGTGATCAATATGGCACAGTTCTTATTTTTGATGAAGTGATGACAGGGTTTAGGGTTGCCTTAGGTGGGGCTCAACAGGTCTATAATGTTTCACCTGACTTGACAGCTCTGGGTAAAGTGATCGGCGGTGGACTCCCTGTTGCGGCTTTTGGTGGTAAGAGAGAAATTATGAATCATATAGCTCCGCTTGGCCCTGTTTATCAGGCTGGGACACTCTCTGGCAATCCGCTCTCAATGGCATCTGGAATAGCTATGCTAACTGCCCTTGAATCTGATAAATCTTTTTATGAAAATTTGGGTCTTAGAGCTTCTAAACTGGTTGATGGGATTGTTGCCGAAGCGAAATCTAATGATATTCCAATGACAAGTAATTATGTTGGGGGCATGTTTGGGCTATTTTTTAGTACAGAAGACAAAGTCACTAATTTTTCACAGGCATCGAGTTGTGATATTGAGCTTTTTAAAAAGTTTTATAACGCTATGCTCAAAAATGGCATCTACCTTGCGCCTTCAGCATATGAGGCTGGTTTTTTATCAATAGCCCATACAGATGAAGATATTAATAAAACAATAGAGACAGCTTCTGCTGTTTTTTCTTCACTATGAGTTTAGTTACTGTCGGCGCTGAACTCTTATCAGCTAAAGAAAAACTTCAGAATTTTAAAAACAATGTGACTGTCTTTGGCTCTGCACGAATTGAGTCGTCGGACCCTTTATATATTGATGCTTATGAACTGGGTAAAAAATTGTCTGATTCTGGTTATAACGTCTTTACTGGAGGCGGTCCGGGCATCATGAGTGCAGCGAATAAAGGAGCTTATGAGGGCAAATCAAAAAGTATTGGGTTAAACATTGAGTTACCTAAAGAACAATCAAGCAACCCTTATTTGGATGAAAACATTACATTTAACTATTTTTTTTCAAGAAAAGTGATGTTGGTGAAGTACTCTAGTGCATGTATTTATTTTCCAGGTGGTTATGGAACTGCAGATGAGCTAATGGAGGTTCTGACGCTAATGCAAACTAGGAAAATGAAGAAAATGCCTATCGTTTTATATGATTCAGGATTTTGGAACTCCCTTCTATCTTGGATAAAACTTACGGTTGATAAATCCTATGTCAATCAAGAGCATTTTGAATTAATTAGAGTTGTTGACTCTATTGAAGACATTATGAATATTGTGGAGTCAGAAGTATGACTGTAGCGATTTTTGATTTAGATAATACTCTTATTGGCGGTGATAGTGATTACCTATGGGGAGAATTCTTATGTGATGAAGGCATTATCACTGACCGTGAGTCTTTTCAAAAGATGAATGATTATTTTTATCATCAGTATGAAATAGGTGAGCTCGATATTTATGCTTGGGCCGAGTTCAGTTTTAAAGTGTTAACAGAGTTCTCTTTCGATGAACTTAGCGGTCTACGCCAAAAATTTGTCGATACAAAAATCAAGCCAATCTTTCTCGAGAAAGCTCAAAGTTGCATTAATGGTCATAAAGAGAATGGTCATCAAGTTCTTGTAATCACAGCATCCAATACTTTTATTACGAAACCTGTCGTTGAAATGTACGGTATTGAACATTTGCTTGCAACTGAACCAGAATTTAAATCAGGAAGGTTCACTGGAAAAGTTTCTGGTATTCCATGTTTTCAATCTGGAAAGATTGATAATTTAATGCCATGGCTTGAAAAAAATAATGAGAGCTTGATTGGTTCTTATTTTTATTCAGACTCTCATAATGATCTTCCCCTTTTGGAGTTGGTTGACAATCCAATTGCAGTCAATAGTGATGAGATCCTAACTTCTGCTGCCCATGAGAATGGATGGCAAGTTTTTGACTGGCGTTAGTCTAAATAAATAAATCTTGGTTGGAGTTTTGGGCAACATCAAGATAGGTGGCAGCTCCAGCGAACTCAATACCCTCAATAAAATCCTCTCTGGAGAAGCCAAACATTCCCATAGTCATCTCACAAGCGATAAACTTTACTCCCATTTCAATACATATTTCACGAAGTTCTTCAATAGTAGCCATACCATTATTTTTAAAAGTTTTTTTCATCATTCTCGTAGCAAAAAACTCTAAACCAGGAATATTCCAAAATACGTTGGGAATTTTGGGGCCAAAATCAATAGATTGAAACCACTTAGGGCCAAAGGGCATCTTCATCGGCATATCAGGATTACCTTGAGGTGAAATCCTAAGGTGTGATAGGTCTTTAAGCAACAGGTTTAAGCCATAGAAAGTACAAAAAACAGTGACCTTTTTGCCCATTGCGATTCCAGTTGAGGCTAATATAAAGGGCGGGTATGCCCAGTCTAGTGTGCCTTTTGATGCAATCAGCGTCATTTCATTTGATTCAGACATAATGAAGACTATTTTTTTTCGATATTAAAAATGATTTTGTTGCCTTCATCTCTTTGAGAGAGTAACTTATGACCGAGCTGATTACAAAAGGCAATAAAATCTTTTTTTGAACCTTGGTCAGTACAAATAACCTCTATCACCTCTTTTGATTTCATTGAGGCGAGTGCTTGCTTAGTTTTTAAAATTGGCATTGGGCATGCATAACCACACATATCTAGAGTTTGATTTGTCATGAGTTCAACCTAAATTGAAGTAGGAATATTTTAGTTGGAAAAAGACTTATTTAACAATATTTTTTTTGGCCAAGACTCCAACTGCCATAGATATCAAGAATACAATTGCAATTGGATCAAAGGTCGCAACTGCTGCAATCGCAGGCCCAGGGCAGAGCCCTACCAGCCCCCAACCTATTCCGAATAGAGCAGAGCCAACAATGATTTTGTTGTCAATTTTTTGATTCTTCGGAAGATTAATTTGATTGCCCAAGGCAGAAGTCTCTTTATTTTTTAACAGAAAAAAGAATGGGCCGGCAACCAGAATAGCACCTCCCATTACAAACATAAGAGAGGCATCCCAGTTATGAGTGATACTTAAAAATCCTATCACTTTCTCGGGATTAGTCATTCCAGATATAACAAGACCGACGCCAAAAATTACACCTGAGACCAAGGAAATTAATTTATCTTTCATAAATAAATTCCCAATTGCTGAAGAATAAATACCGTAATCATTCCTGTTGCCAGAAAAATTACAGTCGCTATCATTGAACTAACTGAGAGTCTGCCAATGCCGCAAATGCCATGACCAGAGGTGCAACCACCTCCGAGCCTTGTGCCAAAACCAACCAAAAAACCACCAGGAATAATCAATAGGTAGGAGCTGGTTATTTCAAATGCTATTGGCCTATCGGGCAAAATCAAATAGTAGATTAGAAATGGACCAATGACTAATCCAATTAAGAATAGGGCATTTGAGGCTCTTTTTGATGAATTTGTAATGGTGTTTTCGAAAATACCACTAATACCAGCCAACCTTCCTGTGGCGTAGAAATATAGCACCACTGAGAGCCCTATTATTACTCCTCCGATAAGTGCGCTGACAGGTGTAAAGTTATGCATTCTGAATTTAAGTTAATATCAATAAATTCAATAATAGCAGAATTTAAAGATACAAATAAATAAAGTGAGATAGGCTAATCGGAGAACTTTGAATAATAATATCTTCTCAATTTAGGCCTTGAGACTATATGCAAAACTAAAGCCATAATGAACAGAAGGATTACTGTTATGTATTCACTTACCGCAACATCATTTCTAATGCCAAGAACTAAAAGCGAGACCGTAAAAATCTTTAGGATAGTATCTAAAAACTGAATCGGGTATAACTGCTTAGCTTCAGAAAACAAGTATTTAAATGAGTAATAAGCAAAGGTTAATAAAATGGTAACTCTTACCGCAGCCATTCGATGGTATGGTATCTCACTTCCTTCAGAAATATAGAAGGGAAAATAAAGTGCAACACCATAAACTGCAGCTATAGATGCACCCACACTCCAGATACAAAGAAATGCAATGATAAGTTTTGCTAGAAATTTTATAAACCTTTTCATTTTGAGATAGCGAAGTCCAATATTAATAATCCAGAATTATTATCTTATGGCCTTTTTTTTAATAGGGCTAGTGACCGACCTATAACAGATTGAAAAAACTTAATTTTTTTTATGATTTTAGTATGTTAACACCATTTTGTGAGCCTAAGAGAAGAATATCAGCGCCACGATTTGCAAATAATCCATTAGTAACGACCCCAACAATATTGTTAAGTCGATTCTCCAGGTTTTTTGGGTCATCAATTTCTAGTCCATGAATATCAAGAATTAGATTTCCATTATCTGTAGTTAACTCTTCTCTTAATACTGGATTCCCACCAATTGAATTTATGATTTGATACTTTACATAGTTTGCTGACATTGGAATCACTTCAATCGGCAAAGGAAACTTGCCAAGAGAGTCCACAAGTTTTGAATCATCTGCAATGCATACAAATTGATTTGCCACTGCTGCAACAATTTTTTCTCTAGTCAAGGCACCTCCTCCACCTTTAATTAGATTGAGATTGTGATCAGACTCATCAGCGCCATCAATATAGACCGAAATCTCATCAACAGCATTTAGGTTAACGACAGGTATGCCATTTCTTTTAAGTCTATTAGCCGTATCTATTGAACTTGCAACTGCACCCTTGATAGAGTCTTTCATACTCGATAGATGATCAATAAAAAAATTTGCTGTAGAGCCTGTTCCAACGCCTATAATAGTTCCGGGAGTGATATATTGAAGTGCGGCCTTGGCAACCTCATTTTTTAATTCATCTTGGGTCATATTATCTCCATCTTTGTATTCAAAATTATTATACACGATGAAAAAAATTATCCTTGCGACTGGCAATCTTGGAAAGGTTAGAGAATTAAGTGCAATGCTTAATGGCCATTATAGTGTTGTATCTCAAAAAGAGATGCTGGTTGAGGAAGTCCCTGAAACTGGAAGCTCTTTTATTGAAAACGCTTTAATAAAGGCTAGAAATGCTGCATCTCAGACTGGACTGCCTGCTATAGCAGACGATTCTGGGTTGGAGGTTAATGCTCTTGGTGGCGAGCCTGGTATCTACTCTGCAAGATACGCCGGAGAAGGAGCATCAGATGAGGAGAATTTAAATAAAATTTTAATAAATATGGAGCATCACGATAATCGAAGAGCCCATTTTTGTTGTGCAATGGTTTTTGTTAAAAGTGCAGAGGATTCAAATCCAATTATTGTTGAGAGACGATGGAAAGGTGAGATTTTGAGAGAACCAATAGGATCAAATGGCTTTGGATATGACCCCATCTTCTATTTAAAGGAGTTAGATTGCAGCTCAGCTCAACTCGAACCAGAAGTAAAAAACAAAATATCCCATCGTGGTCTTGCACTCAATGATTTATTAAAAGAGTTGATAGACGTTGGATAAACTTCTTAAACTGCCCCCACTTTCCCTTTACATTCACTATCCTTGGTGCTTGAAAAAATGTCCATACTGTGACTTTAACTCTCATGAGGGAAGAATTCAAGATGGCTATATCAATGCGCTCCTGATGGATTTGGACAGCGATTTAAAATATTTGCAAAATAGAACAATTAGTTCTGTTTTTATTGGGGGCGGTACTCCGAGTTTGATGAGCTTAAAAGATGCCAGTGATTTATTTTCTGGTTTAAGAGATAGGCTAGAATTTTCATCTGACATTGAAATCACATTAGAGGCAAATCCGGGAACATTTGAAGCTGAAAAATTTGCCGAATACAGAAATTTAGGAATCAATCGATTATCAATTGGAGTTCAATCTTTCGATGACAGGCAGCTGAAATTTTTAGGCAGAATCCATAGTGAAGAGGAGGCTAGATCCGCAATTATAGAAGCACAAAATGTGGGTTTTGATAACCTAAATATCGATCTGATGTATGGCCTAAATGGACAAAGCGTTGAGGCGTGTATTGAAGATGTGAAAAAAGCAATAAATTTAAATCCTAGCCATATCTCCTTCTACCAGCTAACTCTTGAGCCAAATACATTGTTCCATAAGTACCCACCTGACCTTCCTTCAGATGAAGACATTTGGAAAATTGGTGAAACAGGTGCAGAGCTTTTGAATCAAAGCGGATTTCAGCGGTATGAAGTTTCTGCCTATAGTGAATTACCATCTAGGCACAATATGAATTATTGGGAATTTGGTGATTATATTGGAATTGGTGCTGGAGCTCATGGAAAGATAACAAATATCGCTACAAATGAAATAGTGAGAACTGTGAAAGTGAAATCTCCAAAAGACTACTTAATTTCAGTGAAGAAAAATCATCATAAATCAAGTATCAAGCCTATAGAAAATTTAGCTTTTGAGTTTATGCTAAATAGTCTGAGGTTAATTGATGGCTTTCAACCAGAGCTTTACGAATCCAGAACAGGGCAATCTATTGAGCTATTAAATTCCCAAATGAGAAAGGCTCAAAACTTAGGCCTAATAGATATCGAGAATCATTGGATAAGGCCAACCAACAAAGGTATGAGCTTTCTAAATGATCTGCAGGAAATCTTTTTATAAAAAATATCGAATCGGTTAAATTGACTTTAATTTACAGACTTAATGTAAGTTCTTAACATTAAAAAAAGAGTAAAGACTGTCAAAAGGCTTCATGGCTGTTAAAATACTCGCAAGTTTTATAATGTTAGATTACTATGAGCTCTCATAAAATTGCTGACGTCCTAACCGAGTCTTTGCCCTATATACAGAGGTTTAAGGGAAAGACAATTGTTATTAAATATGGTGGAAACGCCATGGTAGACGAAAAACTGAAATCCAGTTTTGCGCGTGATATTGTTCTCATGAAGTCCGTTGGTATGAATCCGATTGTTGTTCATGGTGGAGGACCTCAAATCGGAGATACTCTAAAAAGACTTGGGAAAAATAGTGAGTTTATAGATGGTATGCGAGTCACTGATAGTGAGACTATGGATGTTGTTGAGATGGTTCTTGGCGGTTTAGTTAACAAAGAAATTGTTAATCTCATACATCAGCACGGAGGAAATTCCATTGGCTTGACTGGAAAAGATGGCAGGCTTATCACTGCAAAAAAACTCAAGTCAGAAATTGAACCTACCTCTGAAATCATTGATTTGGGACATGTTGGACAGGTGGATCAGATTGATGTTTCAGTTATTAATCTTCTCCTGCAGGGAGACTTCATTCCAGTTATTGCTCCGATTGGAGTTGGAAAAGATGGGTTCTCATACAACATTAATGCTGATTTGGTTGCAGGCGCTATTGCGGAATCACTCAATGCTGAAAAACTAATCCTTTTAACAAATACGGCCGGTCTTTTGGATGATAAAGGAGAGCTAATGACTGGAATGAGTTCAGCTACCGTTAAAAAAATGATCAAAAATGGAACTATTCATGGCGGTATGCTTCCTAAGATTGGGTGTGCCCTCTCTGCAGTTGAAAATGGAGTGAAAACAAGCCATATCATTGATGGGAGAGTCTCTCATGCTGTTCTACTAGAGGTCTTCACTGATTCAGGAGTTGGAACGCTTATCACTAAAAATGGTTAAATTAAATAGGGATACGATTAGTGTAAATGATTGCCAAATCTTGGCTCACTATAAATTTGAAGCGGAACAATATATTCTGACTTTAGAGTCAGAAGAAATTGCCATGGCCACTCGTCCAGGACAATTTGTTCATCTCTCTGTTTCTGGATCACTTTCAATGAGAAGGCCCATTTCGATTATGTCTGTTGATAAAGATAATGGGACATTTGACCTTTTATACAAAATAGTTGGAGAGGGAACAAGGCAGCTCTCTGAGAGAAAAATTGGAGACATAATTTCTGTCATAGGCCCAATTGGAAATGGTTTTGAGGTGACTGAAAACAAAATTCCACTATTGATTGGAGGTGGTGTTGGAATGCCCCCAATTATTGCAATGGCACAAGAGTTAAAGGATGACTCTTCTTATAGTCCCTATGCCATATTAGGCTCGGAAGTTCCCTTTCCCTTTGATGTGTCAAAGAGCGAACTGAATGGCTTTCACTCCTCTAAATTAAATACTATGCCTCTTTTGGATGAGTGGGGGATTCCATGTGGGTTGGCAAGCCTTCAAAATTATGAAGGTGTTTATCAAGGCTACGTTACTGACCTGGCTAAAGATTTTTTAGGCAGCCTCTCACCTGATGAGTTAAGCGATGTGGAAATATTTACTTGTGGACCGCACGCAATGCTTGAAGCTGTTTCAAAGCTAGCAAATGAATACAATATTCCCTGCCAGGCTTCCTTAGAAGAGTTTATGGCCTGCGCTGTTGGCGGTTGTGCTGGTTGCGTTGTTGAGGTGCAGACTGAAAATGGACCAGCAATGAAGAGGGTTTGTGTTGATGGCCCAGTTTTTGAGGCTCAATCAGTTTTTAATGATTTCGGATAATCTAAAAAAAGTTAAATCCAGAATTGATTCGGTTCAATCAAGTCAACATGTAGAGCTAATTGCTGTGAGTAAAACTCGCTCAATAAATGAAATTCAAGAGGCTGTTGATGCGGGTCAAATCCACTTTGGAGAGAATTACCTCCAAGAGTCAATAGATAAAATTGAACACTTTGAAGGGAATGGATTGGTCTGGCATTTTATTGGACCCATCCAATCCAATAAAACGACCTCCATTGCAAATCACTTTGATTGGGTTCATAGTGTCGACAGAATTAAAATTGCAAAAAGACTAAGTGATCAAAGAAACCCTAGTCTAGGCCTGCTCAATATTTTGATTCAAGTGAATGTGGACAAAGAGGAGACAAAGTCTGGCGTTTACATTGAAGAAATAGATGAGATTGTCTCAGAATTATCCACACTTCCTAATCTTTCTTTAAGGGGGTTTATGACGATACCCAAACCCGAGAATTCAGAAAGCAGCTTTGAAGAAATGAAACGCTTAATCTCCAAATATCCTGAACTTGATTCTCTATCAATGGGTATGTCGTCTGATCTTGAAGTTGCAATAGAGAATGGCGCAAACCTGGTTAGAGTAGGGACTGATATTTTTGGACCAAGAAGTTATAATTAGTATTTTTTAGTCGATTATTGAAGGCAGATTTATGAAGGTAAGATTAATGATTACGGGCGGCACGATCGATAAGTTTTATAACCAGTCAAATGGCGAGTTAGAATTTGACAAGACTCATTTTCCTGAAATGATTAAGAGAGCCAGAATAGAAGTCGAGATCATTCCAGAAGAGCTCCTACTTATTGATAGTCTAGATATGATTGATAAGGACCGTGAATTAATTTTAGACCGCTGTAAAAAATGTGATGAGGATTTCATACTAATAACCCATGGAACTGACACGATGTGTGATACTGCTAAACTACTAGGTGAGAGTGGAATCAATAAGACAATTGTTTTATTTGGTTCTATGGTTCCTTATGCAGTGAATAATTCAGATGCATTATTTAACTTTGGCTGTGCCCTAGGGTCTCTTCAGTTGTTAGAATCTGGAGTCTATGTGGCAATGAATGGAAGGACTTTACCCTGGAGTGATGTCGAAAAAAATAGAGACTTAGGGGTTTTTGTACCCTTGGGCCAATAAGCTTTGCTACTGAAGGCTATCCAGCATATACTGAACAGTCACCTTAATCTCATTATCAGTACAGTCCATACAGGTTCCTCTTGCTGGCATACCGCCCTTGCCTGCAATTGCAGAGGCAGTGAGCTTGTCTAGGCCAAGGTCAATTCTTGATGACCAGTCTGCCAGAGCAGCATATTTTGGTGCACCCATAACCCCTGAATTATGGCATCCAGCACATTTGCTGTTGTAAATTTCTTCCCCTGAGCGCTCTGCAGTTTCTGTGCTCTCAGCAGACGCAACCATTGTGCTTGTATCTACTCGAACTTCTCCTACAGGTTTAATCCTTTCAAGAACGGAATTATCAACTATTGTATTGCTATGAGACGAGTCACTGCCCATAGAGGTAAGTGACTTATAGCCAATGAAAATCATGGCAAGCGCCCAAACGATTAGCATTAGTTTTGTTGAACCTGTTGTACCTTGACTCATGACCTCTTCCCTTAGATTAGATTAAATTCCGCAATATTATACATTTGGTTATAATAACTTGCAGTTGATTGCAACAAAAATATGTTAAAAAAAACCCTCCTAAGAAGCCTCAATATTTTAAAGATTAGTACTTGGGTTACCGCATTGATTGCCTTAGCATTATTAGCAGTCGTGGCTTTCTTTATTTTATTTCCACAAACCATCAAAGGTCAGATTGAAAATCGCCTCTCCCAGGTCAGTGGGCTGGATATTAGTATTGAAAAAATATCTTTAGAGTTTCAAGAGAATGAACTATTGCTTGCTGTCAAAGAGCTCCAAGTTAGTGCAGAAGGCCTAAAGCCCATTGCAAAAATAGATGTGCTCAGGTGGAATGTCAATCTTAGGGCACTCTATGAGGGCATTGAAATACCAGGGCATCTCGATATCAATGAGTTATCAATTGACACCTCTTATATCGATGAGTATGTTGGAATTATTAATACGGATGGAGTATTGTCTAACATCGGTATTTCAGGATTGCTTGCACTTAAATCACTCTCAATCAACCGAACCAAGCTGATTGGGGAGCAGTCATTAGATCTTGCCCCAATGGACCTCAAAAGAAATGAACAGAAAATCAGTTTATCTATGAGAGATGAGTCAATCTTTAGCAGCTCTCAAGTTCCTAAGCTGAGTAATGCTGTAAGGATTAATACCAGTATTGATGTCGCTAAAGCACGAGAGGATCGAGAAGCCGTAATACCCTTTACAATAAACAATGAGGACTTTAATCTTTCAGCGCAGGTCAAAATTTTCAATGAACAAGATCAGGTATATCTTGACTTTGAAAGTTATATAGATCAAATTGAAGTCTCTAAGATTAGTCAAAATATTCCTGATTCTCTGGCTGATTCAAAGGGTGCAAGGTGGATAGAAACGGTTTTAACTGATGGCCTGCTAACGGACATTATGCTTACAACTCGCTTCAACATGTCTGGTGAGATAGAGGCGCCGAATACTAAATTTTCTGCGAACCTGAGCGATGCAACAATTAGCGCAAGTGAAAAGTGGCCTTCCATTAAAAATATAAACGCCAAAGTTAATTTTTCAAATGATTACCTGAACATTGTTGGAAATCAAGCGAACGTTGAAGATATTGAATTAAGTTATCTAAGTATCACTACTAGAGATTTCAATGAGCCTGAAGCAACTCTCTCTGTGAATGCAAGATTTAACTCACAGAGCGAAGAAGTAGAGACGTTCATTAAGAAATCTTCAGTTTCTGAAAAAATTAAATCCTATCTTGACGAGTTTGACTTAAAAGGCAGGCTTTGGGGCAATGTCAATATGGTTGCTCCACTTCAAAGAGATAATGAGCAAAAGCTGAAGCTAAGTTTTGACATGTTTGCCTCAGATAATGTATTAACTCTTTTAGATGGAAAAATTAAGGTGGATGAGTTTAATTCGCAGATTTCATTTAATGACGGGTTAATTAAAACAAAAGGCAAAGGCTTAATTGGTAAAGAGCTTTTTCAAATTTCATTAAACCCAAAAGATTGGATTAATGAGCAAAAAACAGGCGCAAGAGTTAAGCTCAGTCATTTAGAAACCGCAACCGATGTTTATATTAGAAGAAATGTGAACGAGGAATGGGATAGTGTGGTCAGCTCTGAAAGTTTGGATGCTAAGATTTCAGTATCCACTGATGATAAAGGTAAATTACTTGTTGCCGTTAGCGACTTGAATGTTTCAAGTGCAGACAGTATTGAAAACTGGAAGCTATCTCCCAAATTTTTTCCGAGTTTGCATTTGAGCGCAAAAAATTCTAAGGTGAATGATAAAGAAATACCAAATTTTGAAGCTGACCTCGTAAACCATGAATACGTTATGGAAATAAAAAATTTAGTTTTTGAAAATATTGGCCTTAGTGATGAAGACCTGGTTTTTAATGGAAGTTGGCTCAATGGTAAAACCGCCCTTAGAGCCAAGGCATCAAATGACAACTTATCGACTTTCTTAGATAAGTTTGGAGTTGACGAGCCAGTTATTGGTGGCAGCTTTAATGTCGACTTAAGGCTCTACTGTGATTGCCAACCATGGGAAGTTTCTCTAGAAAAAATAACTGGATATATGCAAGCTGATGTTGCAGAAGGGGTCTTTACTAATCAAGACCCTAATCTCTTCAAACTTCTCTCTTATATTAACTTAGAGTCAATCGCAAATAGGCTCAGACTTTCGAGGGACGAGCTCAGAGAGCAGGGTTATGTCTACGATCAAATCAATGCCAAATTATTGTTTAATCAAGGGGTTGCAAAGGTAGACTACTTTTTAGTTGAGAGCGAAGAGAGTGATATCGAATTGACTGGAAGTGTTGATGTAATAAAAAGAGATTATAATTTAGCGGCGAATGTACAACCGGCACTAGCAGATACCATACCTTTGGCCACTTACTTAGCAGGTGGAGGTCTTGCAGGACTTGGAGTTTGGGCAGCTGACAAGATGCTTTTTGGGGGCGAGGTAATTAGTGGGCTTTTGGATAACGCAATTGAAGTCACCTTTATTATTTCTGGACCATGGTCCGAGCCAGTTATTGAACAATTAGATGGAGTTAAAGTTTTATGATAAACGAGTTACTTAACGATCACAAAATCAATGAAGCGGAGGTTTTTAATTTATTGAGTTCAATGGCGGATAATGGCTCAGATTATTCAGATTTGTTTTTTCAACACTCGATCGCTGAGTCATGGGTTCTTGACGAAGGAATTGTAAAAGATGGTTCATATAATATTACTCATGGTGTTGGAGCTAGATGTGTATTAGGCGATCAAACAGGTTTTTCTTATTCGGATGACCTTAATCTAAAGGCGATCAAAGGGGCTGTAGATTTTGCAAAAGGCATCTCAAATGATAAATCAACTAAGGCGCCTGAAATATTGAAGAGTACAAGATACCCCTCTAAGTACGCTGCAATAAGCCCTCTTGATAGTTTGTCATCTAAGCAAAAAGTTGATTTACTCAGACAGATTGATTCTATGGCAAGAAAAGAGCCTAAGGTTGTTCAAGTCAACGCGTCTCTCTCGGGTGCTTATACCGAAGTTTTAATTGCGTCGACTGATGGCGTTTATCAAGTGGATTGCAGACCTATGGTGAGAGTAAACGTCTCAGTAATCGTAGAGCATAATGGCAGAATCGAGCAGGGCTCAACCGGCGGCGGTGGGAGATATGATTATAGTTACTTTGCAAAAAACTCTTTAGCTGAAACATACACTAAAGAGGCCATTCGTTTAGCACTGGTTGCGCTTGACTCCAAAGATGCCCCTGCTGGGAAAATGCCGGTGATTCTTGGTTCTGGATGGCCTGGAGTGCTGCTACATGAAGCTATAGGTCACGGACTAGAGGGCGATTTTAATCGCAAGGGTAGCTCAGTTTTTAGTGGCAGAATTGGTGAAAAGGTGGCGAGTGATAAGTGCACAATTGTTGACAATGGCGCAATAGAAAATCGTCGCGGTAGTTTAACGATTGATGATGAAGGAACGCCTACTCAGGAAACAACTTTAATTGAAAATGGAATTCTTAAAGGCTACATGATGGATAAAATGAACGGTCGCCTTATGAATAAGCCGAGCACCGGAAACGGTAGGCGAGAGTCCTACGCACACATTCCGATGCCGCGAATGACTAACACCTATATGCTCAACGGTGAAGACAAATTTGAAGATATGATTGCATCGGTTGACGATGGTATTTATGCCAAAAACTTTGATGGCGGGCAAGTCGATATCACATCTGGAAAGTTTGTGTTTTCAGCTAATGAGGCATACTTAGTTAAAAATGGAAAAATCACAACCCCCATCAAGGGAGCTACCCTTATCGGTGCTGGAGATGAAGTGCTTCATCAAATCTCAATGGTTGGCGATGATCTCAAACTAGATCCGGGTATTGGTGTTTGCGGAAAAGATGGACAAAGCGTTCCAGTCGGAGTGGGGCAGCCGAGTCTCAAAGTTGACACTTTAACCGTAGGCGGAACACAGCTATAAATAGTTGACTTTGACTATAAATTTAGTGCTTTTTAACTAGCTGTTTTAAGATAATCTTGGTATAATACTGCGCTGTTTAGTTGAGGATAAACAATGCTCGAAAATTATTTACCTATCATCGTCTTTATTTTCCTAGGAATTGCCTTTGGAGTAGGGCTTACAGTGGTTGGATACCTTCTAGGTCCGAGTGATCCAAGTGATGAGAAAAACTCACAATTTGAGTGTGGATTTCCGGCTTTCGATGACTCCCGTATGCACTTTAATATCCGCTATTACCTTGTTGCTATTTTGTTTGTCCTGTTTGACCTTGAGGTTGCCTTTTTCATCCCTTGGGCAGTTGTTCAGTCTGAGCTTGGATGGTTTGGTTTCATTTCAATGTCTATATTTTTGCTACTTCTTGTAGTCGGTTTCATATTTGAGTGGAAAAAAGGGGCTTTAGAGTGGGAATAATAAGGAGTCACTATGGCTATTGAAGGCTTAATGAAAGAAGGCTTTGTTACAACCTCGTTGGATAAAGTCATTAATTGGGCAAGAACAGGTTCTCTTTGGCCAATGACATTTGGTCTAGCTTGCTGCGCAGTTGAAATGATGGAAGCAGGTTCATCCAGATACGACCTTGACCGTTTTGGAATAGTTTTTAGGCCGACTCCACGCCAATCAGATTTAATGATTGTCGCTGGAACACTAACAAACAAAATGGCTCCAGCCCTTCGAAAGGTTTATGATCAGATGCCGGAGCCAAAATATGTTTTGTCCATGGGTTCATGCGCAAATGGTGGTGGCTATTATCACTATTCATATGCAGTAGTCAGAGGCTGTGATCGAATTGTTCCTGTTGACGTCTATGTCCCAGGCTGCCCTCCAACTGCTGAGGCCTTGCTCTATGGAATTCTTCAATTACAGGACAAGATTCGAAGAACAAACACGATAGCTCGAACCTAGGTTATGAAAGAATTAAAACAAAAATTATCCAAAGCGTTTGGTAAAAAAAATGTGAGTGAGTCTTTTAATGAACTCACACTCAATATCAAGAGTGAAGATGTTTTGGAGGTTTGTCAAAAGCTTAAAGATGAATTTCAATTCGAGATATTGATGGATCTATGTGGCATCGATTATTTAACCTATGGAGAGTCCGACTGGAATGGAAATGCCAGCTCATCAGGATTTGGAAGGGCGCGTCAGGCACAAAAGTCAACTAACCAAAAAGATCAGCGTTTTGGTGTTGTTTACCACCTGCTATCTGTTTCAAATAACCAAAGGCTCAGAGTAAAAGCACTTCTCTCTTCTGAGAACTTAATGATTCAATCTGTTACCAAGATTTGGAATTGTGCCGACTGGTTTGAAAGAGAGGCTTTTGATTTATTTGGAATTTTGTTTGAAAACCATAATGACCTGAGAAGAATATTGACTGATTATGGCTTTGTTGGACACCCACTTAGAAAAGATTTCCCATTGATCGGTGAAGTTGAGATGCGTTATGACGAAGAATTAGGAAGAGTTGTTTATGAGCCAGTCAGTATTGAGCCTAATGTCAATGTACCAAGGGTAATAAGGAAGTAAGTATGTCTGAGATGAAGAACTACACCCTCAACTTTGGTCCACAGCATCCTGCGGCTCATGGAGTTTTAAGACTTATTCTAGAGTTAGATGGTGAGGTTGTTGAGAGAGCAGATCCGCATATAGGGCTGTTGCATAGAGGAACAGAAAAATTAGCTGAGTCCAAGCCATACAATCAATCAATTGGATATATGGATCGTCTTGATTATGTTTCTATGATGTGTAATGAGCATGCATATGTAATGGGTATCGAAAAGATGCTTGGAATAAAGGTGCCTGAGCGTGCTGAATATATCAGAGTGATGTTTGATGAGATAACTCGAATCATGAATCATTTGATGTGGGTTGGAACGCACGGCTTAGATGTTGGTGCAATGAGTGTGTTTTTATATGCTTTCCGCGAGCGTGAAGCGCTGATTGATTGCTATGAGGCTGTCAGTGGATCAAGAATGCATGCGACCTATTATAGGCCAGGCGGAGTCTACAGAGACTTACCTGACAAGATGCCACAGTATCTTGACTCAAAACTAAGGTCTAAAGAAAAACTTGAGAAAATTAATGAGAATCGACAAGGGTCACTTCTTGATTTTATTGAAGATTTTGCAAAGAATTTTCCAAAAAGTATTCAGCAATATTCTGATCTACTAACGGATAACAGAATTTGGAAACAAAGACTCGTTAATATTGCAATTGTATCGCCAGAGAGAGCTATGCAGCTTGGTTTTACTGGGGCCATGTTAAGAGGATCAGGGGTAGAATGGGATATTCGTAAAAATGAACCCTACTCAGTCTATGACCAACTAGATTTTGAAGTTCCTGTTGGAGTGACAGGTGATTGTTATGATCGTTATTTGGTTCGTATGGAAGAAATGCGCCAATCAACTCGCATAATTAATCAATGTGTTGCATGGCTTAAAGCAAATCCAGGTCCTGTCATGTCAGATGATCATAAGGTAACACCTCCTAATCGCGAAGATATGAAGGGTGATATGGAGTCACTCATTCACCACTTTAAACTATTCACAGAGGGTTATTGTTTACCTGAGGGCGAAACATACACAGCAGTAGAGGCGCCTAAGGGAGAGTTTGGTGTTTATCTTGTTTCAGATGGAGCGAATAAGCCTTATCGTGTAAAGATTAGGGCGCCTGGATTCGCTCATCTTGCGGCAATGGATGAAATGGCTAAGGGGCATATGTTATCTGATGTGGTCACCATTATTGGTTCACAAGATATCGTTTTTGGTGAGGTTGATAGATGATTTCAAATGAAGCAAAAAAAGAAATTGACTTCTGGGTTTCAAAATATCCTGAAGGGCGAGAAAGTTCGGCAGTAATGCAGGCCTTAACTATAGTTCAAAAAGAAAATGGTGGAAGCTTGAATTCAGAACTAATTAACGACGTTGCTGAATATCTAGAGATGCCTGCAATCAGCGTTCAAGAGGTTGCAACATTCTATGAAAATTACAATCATAAGCCAGTTGGCAAGCACGTGTTGCGTTTCTGTCACAATATCTCTTGCATGCTGAATGGCTCAGATGAATTGATCTCTTATTTGGAAGATAAGCTTGGAGTAAAAACTGGCGAAGTCAGTAAAGATGGCTTAGTTAGCGTGAAAAAGGTTGAATGTTTAGGGGCTTGTGTAGGTGGACCAATGTGTCAAATTGGCGACCAATATCACGAGCATTTAACTAAGGATAAATTAGACAACATTTTGGAAAATTTAACATGAATGAAGTTTGTTTTAAAAACTTAGATAAAGAAAACCCGGCAAGTATTGCAACGTATGAGGCAAATGGCGGCTATAAAGTTTGGCGAAAAATTCTTAATGGTGGTTTTACGCCTGACGAAATCATACAAGAATTGAAGACCTCAGGTTTAAGAGGTCGAGGCGGCGCTGGTTTCCCCACTGGACTCAAGTGGAGTTTTATGCCACGAAATCAAGAAGGACAGAAATACGTCGTTTGTAATTCTGATGAGGGTGAGCCTGGAACATGTCATGATCGTGATATTCTCAGATACAACCCACACTCAGTTATTGAAGGAATGGCGATCGCTGGATTTGTGATGAATGCAACGGTTGGATATAACTATATCCGTGGTGAATTCATGGAGCCTTACTATCGCTTTGAAGAAGCACTTAAGGATGCCTATGAGGCTGGATTGTTAGGAAAAAATCTTCTAGGTAGTGACGTTTCTTTTGACTTATACACTCATCTCGGAGCTGGCGCTTATATTTGTGGTGAAGAGACCGCGCTCCTTGAGTCACTTGAGGGTAAAAAAGGTCAACCAAGATTTAAGCCCCCTTTTCCAGCCAATGTAGGTTTATTTGGAAAGCCAACAACAATTAATAACACCGAAACCTTTGCCTCTGTCCCAGAAATCCTCTCAAGAGGTGGTCAATGGTTTGCTGATCTAGGTGTTGAGAATTCTGGTGGTACTAAGTGTTTTTCAGTAACAGGAAGTGTTAAAAACCCTGCAAACTTTGAAGTTCCTATGGGCACACCTTTCTCCAAGTTGCTCGAGCTAGCTGGAGGTTTGAAAGAGGGGCGAAAGCTAAAAGCAGTGATTCCTGGAGGTTCGTCAACGCCGGTTCTTCCAGCTGAGACAGCCATGAATATGACCATGGATTACGACAGTATTGCCAATGCAGGATCAATGCTCGGAGCTGGCTCAGTTATCGTGATGGATGACACAACTTGCATGGTTAAGACACTCACTCGTCTAGCCCACTTTTATTACGATGAGTCTTGCGGTCAGTGCACACCTTGCAGAGAGGGGACTGGATGGCTTTACAGAATGCTACAAAGAATTCTTGACGGAAACGGAAAAGAAGAGGACCTAGATTTACTTCTCTCGGTTGGAGAAAAAATTATGGGAAACACAATCTGCGCTCTTGGAGATGCAGCAGCTACTCCGGTTGAGAGTTTCATCAAGCACTTTAGAGATGAGTTTGAATACTATATTCAGAATGGAAGGAGTATGGTTGAAGAGGAACATAACTTAGTTGAGGAAGAGGCAAGTGTCTGATATTGAAATTGAAATTGATGGTCAACTTGTCAGAGCAAATCAAGGCGATTCTATCATCAATATTGCTGATAGAGAAGGTATAGAGGTCCCTCGTTTTTGCTACCACAAAAAGCTATCCGTTGCTGCAAACTGCAGAATGTGCTTGGTTGATGTTGAAGGCGTTCCAAAAGCGCAGCCCGCATGCTCGACACCTGCAGCCAATGGAATGAAAATCCATACAAAAAATGATAAAGCAAAGTTTGCCCAAAAAGCAGTCATGGAATTCTTGCTTATCAACCACCCATTGGATTGTCCAATTTGTGATCAAGGAGGAGAATGCGAACTCCAAGATGTTGCAATGGAGTATGGTTCAGACGTTTCAAAATTCAATGAAGGAAAAAGAATAGTTCCCGACAAGGGTATTGGTGCACTCATCCAAACCGATATGACTCGATGTATTCACTGTACAAGGTGCGTTAGATTTGGCGCTGAAGTTGCAGGAATTGTTGAGATGGGAGGAACCGGAAGAGGCGAAGGCGTGAAAATTGAGCCTTTCTTAACCGAAGGGATTCAATCAGAGTTATCAGGAAATATGATTGATGTCTGTCCAGTTGGCGCTCTAACCTCGAAGCCATTTAGGTATGAGGCCAGAACTTGGCAAATGAATGCGGTCCAGAGCGTTGCTCGTCATGACTTGGTTGGGTCAAACATCTATACTCAGAGCTACAGGGGTAAAGTTAAGAGAGTGGTTGCTAGAGACAATGACTCTATCAATGAAACGTGGATTTCTGACAGGGATCGTTTTTCATATGAGGGCTTAAACCACGAAAGTCGCGCGCTCAAACCCAAAGTTAAGATTGATGGCCTGTGGCAAGAAACGGATTGGCAGGAAGCTCTTAAATTCGCAATAGATGGAATTAAAAATAATGCAAATAGTTCTGAACAGTTCGGCGTTTTATCATCAAAGTACGCCTCATTAGAAGAGTTCTACTTATTGCAAAAATTAGCCCGCAACTTTGGTACAGAAAATATTGACTTCAGGCTAGATCAAGCACAATTAAGTAATGCGAGCTCGTTAGAATCAACAATAACTTTGTCAGAAATTGAATCCATTGATCACGCTTTAATTGTGGGCTCTTATACTCGATTAGAGCAGCCCATGATTAACCATAGAATCAGGAAAGCAACGCTTAATGGAGCCTCGGTTAATACAATCAATAGTAAGAAGTTTGATTTTAATTATAAAACTGGGCTCGATGTTTTGACTTCACCTCAAAAGTTAAGGGCAACACTTCAATCTGTTCTCAAGGCAATTCATAATAAGACGAATAAAGATGCTCCTAGTTTCTTGTCTCAGGTCAGTCCCGAAGATATTCACAATAAAATAGCAGATGATTTAATAGAATCGAAAAATGGAGTTATTGTATTGGGCGAGCATCTAAACAGTAACTTAGACTCTATTGCAATTACAAGTCTTATTGAGCAAATTGCATCAGCCGCTGATTTAAAAATTGCAAACATAACTTTGTCAGGCAACTCTCTTTCAGCTGAAAAGGTAGGGTTTATGCCTGATGAAAAAGGAATGAGTGCTGCGTCTATGTTTAACGAGAGCACTAAGGCTTTCCTACTCATGGATGTCGACTTAGAGTATGACTTTTTCGACTCAAAGTCAGCACAAGATTGCTTTAATCAAGAAGATGTGTTTGTTGTTGCGCTCAGCAGTTTTGAGAATCAGTCATTGTTGAATGGCGCAGATGTTATTCTGCCTATGGCCTCATACTATGAAACTTCCGGTACTCACATTAATTTCGATGGCCAGGCGCAATCATTTAGTGCGTCAGTTAAAAGTCCAGGTGACTCAAAGCCAGGATGGAAGATTATTAAGGTGATGGCTGATTTATTTGAACTAGAGGGTTTTGATTATATTGATTCTACTCAGGTCAAAGAGCAAGCTCTTCAGTTATCAAGAAATAAATCAAGTTTTAAGGATGTAGATTTTGAGAATTTTGATGATTCTCAAATCACAACTCACTGGCAATACACTCCATATGTAACTGACAGCGTCACTCGAAGAGCTTCAGCACTTCAAAAAACCAACATTGGAATGATTGACAGCGCATTTGTATCTGAAGCTACTGCAAAGAAGCTTGGTATTGGCAATGATGATCTGTACTTAGGCGTTCCAGTTTCCATTGTAGACTCGGTCGCTGAGGATTATGTTTTTGTTCATACGAATCAGGCTAGAAAGGCATAGGGGGTAGCGAGTATGTGGCAATCATTTGTAGACCTTACCCACCAGTTGATACCTTGGTTCGATGGCGGTCTGGCCGATATCTTAATTATTGTCATTAAAGGTTTGGCTCTTATTTTCCCTCTCATTATTATGATGGCTTATATGACCTATGCAGAGAGAAAAGTAATCGGCTTCATGCAGCTTAGGATTGGGCCAAATCGTGTAGGTCCTTTTGGCCTACTGCAGCCTTTTGCCGACGTCTTTAAAATGCTATTTAAAGAAGTCATTTTTCCATCAAAATCAAACATCTACCTCTTTTTACTCGCCCCTGTTTTAGCTTTTGTGCCTGCAGTTGCAGTATGGGCAGTAGTGCCACTAGGTGAGGATTTCTATATAGCCAATATTGATGTGAGCCTTCTCTATGTTATGGCGATAGGATCTGTCGGTGTCTATGGTATTGTTTTGGCTGGATGGGCTTCAAACTCTAAGTACCCACTTCTTGGAGCGCTCAGAAGTACAGCTCTCCTCATCTCATATGAGCTGGTCATTGGCTTCGTGCTTGTCACAGTGGTCATGGTTGCGAGCTCAGTCAATCTTAATACGGTTGTTGAAAGCCAGTCTGGAGGAATTTTGAATTGGTACTGGATTCCATTATTCCCCATGATGGTGGTTTTTTGGATTGGTGCTCTGGTTGAAACCAATAGAGCCCCTTTCGATGTTGTTGAAGGTGAGTCTGAGATTGTGGGTGGAACTCATGTAGAGTACTCAGGCATGCCATTTGCGCTATTTTTTATGGCTGAATACTTCAACATGATTTTCATGGCATTGCTGGCTGTTCTTATGTTTTTTGGAGGATGGCATTCTCCATTTGATGGCATTCCTGTTCTTGAAGGTTTATTTGCATTTGTCCCTGATTTGATTTGGGTGCTGGTGAAGATGAGTTTCTTCCTGTTTTTGTATTTTTGGATACGCGCCTCCTTCCCAAGATTCAGATACGACCAGATTATGAGGCTTTGCTGGAAAGTTTTCTTGCCACTGACAATTGTTTGGATATTCGTTGTTGCTTTGATGACACAATTAGGACTCGGGCCTTGGTTTTAAGGAGATAGAGATATGAAGAAAAAGTTAAAAAAATTAGTAAATGACTTTAGTCTCGGTGAACTTCGTACAGGACTAAAGGTAACCAGTAAAGAGTTTGTTAATAATAAGATTACGGTTCAATTTCCTGAGGAGAGAACTCCAATTTCACCCAGATTTAGGGGTCTTCATGCTCTTCGTCGCTACCCAAACGGAGAAGAGCGCTGCATTGCATGTAAGCTTTGTGAGGCTGTCTGTCCTGCAAATGCGATAACAATTGATTCTGAGATGAGAGAGGATGGTACTCGAAGAACAACGCAATATGACATCGACTTATTTAAATGTATTTTTTGTGGCTTCTGTGAGGAGGCATGTCCCGTTGATGCTATCGTTGAAACTCATATTTTCGATTATGCTTTTGAGTCAAGAGAAGGAAGCATTATTGACAAAAAAGCTCTTTTAGAGATTGGTGATAAAAACGAGAGCGCGATTAGCAAGGCTAAAGAAGAAGACTCGAAGTATAGGTAAGAAAATTATGGAATTTACATCAATCTTATTTTACGTTTTCTCGCTCTTTTTTGTGGGTAGCTCTTTAGTGATGATTACTTCAAGAAATACTGCCAAAGCTGCTCTCTGGTTGATTCTAACCTTTTTCAGTGCTGCAAGTCTTTGGCTTCTGCTTGAGGCAGAGTTTTTAGCTATCACACTAATACTCATTTATGTAGGCGCTGTGATGGTTCTGTTTATGTTTGTTATCAAGATGCTTGATACTGAGGCATCAACACTTCGAGCGCAATTTACTCGCTACTTACCTCTAGGAATTTTTGTATCTTTGGTTGTCATTGTGCAAATGGCTTTGGTTTTAAATGCTGGACCATTTGATCTAGAGACAGTTGGCTTGCCAGATAAGCATGGACCTTCATACAGCAATATTACCGCAATCGCTCAGCAGCTCTATACCATCTATGTTTACCCATTTGAGTTGGCAGCTATTCTCCTGCTAATTGCCATTATTGCAGCCATTACCTTGGTCCATAGAACTCAAGTGAATAGCAAGAAACAGAACATCACTGAACAAATTAGTGTTCAAGCTGAGGACAGGATGAGATTTGCCTCATTTAAAAAAAATTCAACTAAGGAGTCCAAATGATCGCTTTATCAGACTATTTGATTCTTAGCTCCATTGTTTTTTGCATCGGTCTTGCTGGAATTTTTATAAACAGAACCAACATCATCATGATCTTGATGTGTGTCGAGTTAATTTTGGCAGCTGTTAACACCAACTTTATCGCTTTCTCATTCTATGGGTCTGATTTGGCTGGGCAAATATTTGTATTCTTTATTTTGACAGTTGCTGCTGCAGAGGTAGCTATCGGTCTTGCAATTTTGACTTTGATGTACAGAAATCGTGGCTCAATTGACATCGATGTAACTAACACTTTGAAGGGATAGTGATGCTAAATATTTATTTAACAATTGTTCTAGCACCTCTTGTTGGCGCTGTCTTAGTTGGTCTTGCAGGCAATAGGCTCGGAAGACAGCTTTCCCATTCAATCACTATTTTGGGTGTTGCTGTTTCGACTGTTTTGTCGCTTTATGTCTTTAATCATCACGTTTTAAACAATGGAGATGTTTTCAACCAAAATATTTACACTTGGATGCAGATTGGTGGTCTTAATATTAGCGTTGGTTTCTTGGTAGACAACCTTACCTCAGTGATGTTAGTTGTTGTCTCGTTCGTCTCCTTAATGGTGCATATCTACACCATAGGCTATATGCATGAGGACAAGGGTTATACCAAGTTTTTTAGCTATATTTCATTGTTCACATTTGCCATGTTCACACTGGTCATCTCAAACAACTTTATGCAGTTATTTTTTGGTTGGGAAGCTGTTGGACTAGTCTCTTATCTTCTTATTGGATTTTGGCATCACAAAGAGTCAGCTATCGAGGCAAATTTAAAAGCTTTTCTTGTAAACCGCGTAGGAGACTTCGGTTTCCTTTTAGGTATCGCATTTGTACTGATGTTTTTTGGTACGCTTGACTATGCAGAAGCATTCAGTCAAAAAGATCAAATTATTGATCAGACTCTCTTTGGCGGTTTTTCTGCAATCACCGTTATTTGTCTTCTTTTGTTTGTTGGAGCAATGGGTAAGTCTGCTCAAGTTCCACTTCATGTCTGGCTTCCAGGCTCAATGGAGGGCCCAACTCCAATATCAGCTTTAATACATGCAGCAACTATGGTTACCGCTGGAATATTTATGGTTTCGAGAATGTCGCCATTATTTGAGCTCAGTGATGTTGCGCTAACAGTGGTCATGGTTATCGGTGCAGTGACTGCATTATTCATGGGTTTACTAGGAATTGTTCAAAACGACATTAAAAGAGTGGTGGCCTATTCGACCCTTTCTCAGCTTGGCTATATGACGGTTGCTCTAGGCGTGAGTGCATACTCTGTAGCAATATTTCATTTGATGACTCATGCATTTTTCAAGGCCCTGCTTTTCTTGGCTGCAGGTTCAGTTATTGTTGCTCTTCATCATGAGCAGGATATAAGAAAAATGGGTGGACTTAGAAAAAAAATGCCAATCACTTACATCACCTCATTGCTAGGAACACTGGCTTTAATTGGCTTTCCAGGCTTTGCAGGCTTTTATTCGAAAGATTCTATAGTTTAAGACTTCTGTTTCTAGTTTTTCATGGCGAATCTAGAGTTGATAGCCATACTGAAGAGCATCTCCATGAGACCGGTGCATCGATTACTGTCCCGCTCATCCTTCTGGCGATTCCTTCAGTGGTCATTGGATACCTGACAATAGAGCCAATGCTATTCGGCGGCTGGCTAGATAATTCGATAACTATTGACGCTTCTCATCAGGCGCTTGCAGAACTTAAGGGACATTTTTATTCCGCTTTTGCTCTCCTCACTCATTCAGTTGTAACGCCACCATTCTGGATGATGGTTGGTGGTGCAGTTTCGGCTTGGGTATTTTGTCTATATCGACCGGATTGGGCAGACCAAATTCAATCGAGATTCAAAAGAACCAATTATGTTCTCAATTCACTTTATGGTTTTGATAGGTTGAATGATATTGTCTTTGTCAAAGGTTCTGTCAAGCTTGGAAACCTACTCTGGAAGATTTCAGATATGACTCTGATTGATAAAGTTATTGTTAATGGTAGTGCCAAACTTGCGCGCTATTTAGGTGTCTTAATTAGACCCGTACAGACGGGATACGTTTACCACTATGCATTCTTCATGATTGTCAGTTTAATGCTTGTCCTAGGCTGGGTGCTTATAGCCTCAGATTTTTCATTTTTTAGTTAGGTAGAGTTATGGATTCATTGCTTAGTATTTTGATTTGGCTGCCTATTCTAGGAGGTGGCTCAGTCCTTTTGATTGGAAATGATCGTGGCTCTCTTGCAAAATGGACGAGTGCAGTAATATCAGTATTGGTTTTCATTCTATCTCTCAATTTATTTTTAGATTTTGATACCTCGACTTCAGCAATGCAGTTTGTTGAAAAAGCAAGTTGGATATCTCAATTCAATATTTTTTATCATCTTGGTGTTGATGGAATTTCAATGCCATTGATTATCTTAACTACCTTTTCAACAATATTGGTCATCATTGCTGGATGGGAAGTGATTCAAAATAGAATAGCAGACTATATGGCTGCATTTCTAATGATGGAAGGAATCATCATCGGTGTTTTCTCAGCTATGGACTCAATGCTGTATTACGTTTTTTGGGAGGCGTCCTTAATCCCAATGTTATTAATTATTGGTGTTTGGGGTGGGCAAAACAGAGTTTATGCAGCAATTAAATTCTTTTTGTATACCTTTCTTGGGTCAGTATTTATGCTGGTTTCATTAATATACATGTACAACCTTGGTGGCTCATTTGCAATTTCTGATATGCATGCCCTGCCATTGACACTAGCTCAGCAAAGCTGGATTTTCTGGGCCTTTTTTCTTGCATTTGCTGTTAAAGTTCCGATGTTCCCAGTTCATACTTGGCTTCCGGATGCGCATGTTCAGGCGCCTACAGGGGGCTCAGTGATTCTGGCGGCTATAATGCTTAAGATGGGTGGTTATGGATTCTTTAGATTCTCTCTTCCAATAACGCCAGATGCATCATCATATTTTGCTTTTGTAGTCATTGTGCTTTCATTGATTGCTATTGTCTATATTGGTTTTGTTGCTTTAGTCCAAAAGGATATGAAGAAATTGATTGCCTACTCTTCAATCTCGCATATGGGGTTTGTTACTCTGGGTGTGTTTGCATTATTTTCAATTATGAAGATGGATTCAAATGGAGAGCTCATATCAATTGCTGGTGCAAGCATAGAGAGCGCCTACCTTGGTCTAGAAGGGGCAATGATTCAAATGGTTTCACATGGATTTATATCTGCAGCTATGTTCCTAGTGGTCGGTGTACTTTATGACCGACTGCATTCAAGAGAGATTTCGACATACGGAGGCGTTGTCAACTCAATGCCTAAATTTACAGGATTTGCAGTTCTGTTTGCGATGGCAAATGCAGGACTTCCTGGAACCTCAGGTTTCGTTGGTGAGTTTATGGTAATTCTGGGTGCGCTTCAAGCGAACTTTTGGTATGCATTTTTAGCGGCAATGACTTTAATAGTTGGTGCGGCTTATACATTGTGGATGGTTAAACGCGTCTTTTGGGGGCCAGTGAATAATCCTGAGGTTAATAGTCTAAGTGATATTAACGCTAGAGAGTTTAGTATTCTCGCAATACTCGCAGTTGCGGTTTTATGGATGGGAGTCTATCCTCAGCCAGTGATTGAGGTGATGCACGTTAGTATAGCCAACCTTTTGGAGCAGGCACTTACAACTAAAATACCGGGCATATTATGATGAATTTTAACTTTAATATTTCAGAGCTTGTGTTTGTGATGCCAGAGCTATTTTTGTTGGCTGCAATCTCCTCGATTCTTTTGTTTGATCTTTATGTCAAGGAAGAGTTCAAAAAGTATACGTATCATCTGTCTCAGGCAGCCCTCCTAGTTACAGGCTTATTGGCATTTAACTTAATTGGAGAGAGTGCAACCATATTCTCTGGAACGTTCGTGCTCGATACATTGGGATCGACCTTCAAAGTCTTTATCGCTGGTTTTTCTATTATTGCATTGGTCTATTCAAGACAATATCTGAGTGTTCATGGTCTTCTTAGAAATGAGTATTTTATCCTTGCACTTATGTCAATCCTAGGAATGCTAGTCATGGTATCTGGGCATAGCCTTCTAACTTTATATCTTGGCCTTGAGATCATGTCTCTTTCCTTATATGCTTTAATAGCAACTGCAAGGGACAGGGCTTTTGCAATTGAGGCTGCACTTAAATATTTTGTCCTAGGTGCAATAGCATCTGGCCTATTGCTCTACGGTATGTCCATGATTTATGGAATAACCGGGAACCTTGATATTGCTCAGATAGCTAGCTTTGCAAGTCTCGCTACATTAGAGCCTCAAGAAACACTTATCCTTAATTTTGGTCTAGTTTTCTTGGTGATTGGTGTTGCATTCAAGCTTGGAGCGGTGCCTTTCCATATGTGGGTTCCAGATGTCTATCAAGGCTCACCAACCTCGGTCACAATGTTTTTATCAACGGTTCCAAAGTTAGCCGCTGTAGCTCTTTTAGTTCGTCTTTTAATTGATGGTTTGAGTGATTTCCAGCACTACTGGGCAGATCTGTTTATGATTCTCGCTGTTCTCTCAATTGCAGTTGGCTCGCTTGTTGCACTGACTCAGGTCAACATCAAGAGAATGCTTGCATACTCAACGATATCACATATTGGGTTTGTACTTCTTGGCTTTGTTACTGGCGTTTTAGAAGGTTATGGCTCAGCAGTATTTTATGTTTTTGCATATATTCTAATGAGTTTAGCTGCCTTCGGATCGATCATAGTTTTAAATCGAAGTGGCTTTGAAGCAGACCAAATTTCAGACTTTAAAGGACTGAGTAAGCATTCGCCATGGTTTGCTTTAATCATGCTTGTTGTAATGCTCTCGATGGCAGGAGTCCCTCCATTTATAGGTTTTTATTCAAAACTATTTATTCTCCAGCAAGTGGTTTCCGAGGGATATGTCATTCTCGCTGTCATCGCAGTTATTTTTGCAGTCATCAGTGCCTATTACTATTTGCAAATTATTAAAACGATGTACTTCGATGATGCAGATAAAGAAATAGTTGTGTCAGCTCCTTTTGATTTGAAAGCAGTTTTGTCTGTAAATGGCGTGCTCATTCTAGTTATTGGTTTGATGCCTAGTTATTGGATGAATCTATCAGTTTCACTCTTTTAAGTGGACTAGGTTTATATTAGATTTTCTGTAGAATGGCTTTATGATTATTGCGCATCGTGGAGTCTCATTTACATTACCCGAGAATTCGATTCCAGCTTTCGAGGCATCTTGGCAGTTTGATGTTGACGGAATCGAAGGTGATTTCCATCTGACTAAAGATGGCGAAATTGTTTGTATTCACGATGATGACACTCAGAGGGTTTGCAAGACTAAGGAAATCATTCATCAATCAACCCTTCAAGATTTAAAAAAGTTAGAGCTCTACCATGAGGGCGATTCTAGTCTCAATATAAAAATTCCCACACTAGCTGAAGTTATCAAGACTGTTCCAGAGGGAAAGAAAATTTTCATTGAGATCAAGTGTGGTCCTGAAATTCTCACTCCGCTTTTGAATCAGCTTTCCCATTCTGAAATGAGTTCAGATGACATAGTGATTATTTCATTTCATTCTGAAGTGATAAAAGAGTTAAAGGCTTTGAACCCAGTTTTCAAAGCATTTTTTCTCTATTCTTGTGAGGATGGTCGAGATATAGATGGATTGATTGATGAGGCTATAAATATAAATGCCAATGGAATCTCAACCGACAATGAATCTTCAAAATTATTTGTGGATAAAGTCATTGATGCAGGCTTAGAGTATCACTCATGGACGATAGATGATGCTGATGTCGCAATAAAGTTAATCGAGTGGGGGGCAAGTTCAATTACTACTAATGATCCTGAATCAATCATTAACAGGATTCAGGGTTAAATTAAATTTATTCCTTGACGTTCTCTCTTCAAGAGACTTAAAATGCAGGCTCTTATCATTTATGATTCTTAACTGACTGTGTCTAATAATCTATCGGCAAGTGTTATCACGGCAATACTGGCAGCATTCTTTTTCTCTCTTGCCGCTACAGTAGTCCCGTATTTTTATGGAGTAGGTGGAACAGTATTCCTCCTTCTTTCGGTTCGATATGTCAGCACTTTTATTTTTGCAAGCATCCTAAACAAGTCCCCCAAAAAAGCCAAAAGTAAATCAGCTCATACTCGGCTCATCTTGATCAGTCTGTTTCAAGCTCTATTTATTTCATCTTACATGTATTCAATCAAATTAATTCCACTGAGTCTTGCTGTAGTCGTGATTTATACGTTTCCTATCATCACCTTTTTTGTAAATTCTCTCATCAAAAGTCGATCCATTGATTTTTTATCAGTTGCGGCGCTCTTAGTATCGCTATTTGGTATTTGGGTTTTGGTTCAGGGAGACTCAAGTGATTGGAATTTATGGGGTGTTTTTTGGGGGCTTGTGGCCTCGTGTGCCCAAGTCACAGTCAACATTTTATCGAGGCATAAAAGTGTTGAATCTGGCTGGGGGCTTGTTAAATACATTACAGTCTTGCCTGCTTTAATATTTGTATCTGTCTATTTTATTGTGACTTCAGATCCAATTTCTTCGGTATCCTCAGAGATGCTGATGTGGAGCATTCTTTCTGCTATGGGTATGAGTGGAGGGTTTTATTTTTTCTTTAAATCAATTTCTCTGATTGGCCCTGTTAGAACATCCAATGTGATGTATTTAGAGCCAGTATTTACTATTCTTTTAGGTGTAATGCTCCTGCAGGATGCCCTTGGAATGAGTCAGTGGATCGGTATGTTTATCATCTTTATTGCAACCATTTCTCTTGAGCGTTGGGGTAAAAAGTATAATTAGAACAACCATCGGTATTGTTTGAGGAGGAATCAGTGAGTTCACCGATTTGGAAACCAAATAAGTCGCAAATTTCAAACGCGAATATCACCAAATTTTTAAGTTATGTGAGTCAGAATACAAATATCGAGCTCAATAATTATTGGGAATTACATCAGTATTCGATTGATTTCTCGGAGGAGTTTTGGCGATTAGTCGCAGATTATTGTGGTGCGATTGGCGATTTTTCACCCCCTGTGCGAGTGGGCGAATCGATGATTGATACTAAATGGTTTCCTGAAGCGTCCTTAAATTTTGCTGAAACTATGCTGGCACGTCGTGACAAGGCAGATGCGATTGTTTTTCGTGGTGAGAACAAGATTGAATTGCGTCTTTCATTTGCAGACCTCTATTTGCAGGTTGCCAAAGTTCAAGCTCACATGAGAGACTGTGGAGTTAGCGAAGGTGATCGTGTTGCAGCTTTTCTGCCCAATCATCCTGCGGCGATCATTGGTATGCTTGCAGCGACCTCAATTGGGGCGATTTGGTCTAGCTGTTCCCCCGATTTTGGCAAGCAAGGAGTTTTAGATCGTTTTGGACAGATTGAACCTAAGATGATTTTCGTTGTTGATGGCTATTATTACAATGGAAAAGCACATGACACAATTGAGAGGGTTAAGTCATTTTTAGATGATTTGCCTTCGATTGAAAATATCGTAATGGTTGAATATATTCAATCTTATCAAGGAGATATTCAAAACTGCTCAACACTTTCAGAGATTCTATCAAGCCGTCAAGATAATGAAGTAGACTTTTTGCGTGTTCCCTTTGATCATCCACTTTGTATACTCTACTCCTCAGGCACGACGGGTGCGCCTAAATGCATAGTTCACGGCCACGGGGGTACACTTTTACAGCACCTTAAAGAGCTTCAGCTACATGCTGATGTTCGTGAAGATGATCGCGTATTTTACTTCACTACCTGCTCATGGATGATGTGGAACTGGTTGGTTTCAGCTTTAGCGAGCAAGGCTACGGTAATGCTATATGATGGATCACCATTTTATCCAGGGGCAAAGGCGCTTTGGGACTTTGCTGAGGCTGAAAAATTTACGTTATTTGGTACTTCAGCTAAATATATTGAAGCATTACAAAAGGTAAACTTCTCCCCAAAATCTCAGCACAATCTTGAATCGCTTCGTGGTATGGCTTCAACCGGATCACCGCTCTCTGCAGAAGGTTATGATTTTGTGTATTCTGAGATTAAAGATGATCTGCATCTCGCATCAATCTCTGGGGGTACAGATATTGTCTCATGCTTTGTTTTGGGTGTGCCGACCCTTCCGGTTTATCGAGGGGAAATACAAGCTCCTGGGCTTGGCATGAATGTGCAAGTTTGGAATGATGGAGGCGAATCCGTTCATAAAGAGCGTGGTGAGCTCATTTGCGCACAATCATTCCCATCTCGCCCGGTTTTCTTTTGGAAGGATGTGGAGGGCCAGAAATATCATTCTGCCTACTATGAGCATTTTCCAAATGTATGGGCTCATGGTGATTTTGCAGAGATCACAGAGCATGGCGGCGTTGTGATTTATGGGCGTTCTGATGCGGTCCTTAATCCTGGCGGTGTGCGCATTGGTACGGCTGAGATTTACCGTCAAGTAGATAAAGTTGAGGCGGTACTTGAGAGTATTGTGATTGGACAGGAATGGAAAAACGATGTTCGTGTTGTGCTGTTTGTGAAGATGCGCGAGGGTCAAGAGCTTACAGATGATCTCATTAAGGAGATTAAGTCGGTTATTCGCAGAGAGTGTACACCGAGACATGTTCCAGCTAAGATATTAGAAGTTGGTGATATTCCAAGAACAAAATCTGGAAAAATCGTAGAGATTTCGGTTCGTGATATAGTGCATGGGCGTGAAATTAAAAACAAGGAGTCTCTTGCAAACCCTGAGGCTCTAGAGTTCTTTAAAAACAGAGAAGAGATTTCATCAATTTGAGATATCTTAATTAATTCTCCATTATGAAAATAGTCATAGCTCCTGATTCTTTTAAAGAAACGCTCTCCGCATTTGAGGTTGCCAGTGCTATTGAGTCAGGTTTTCAAAATGTTTTCCCTGAGGCTGAAATCATCAAGATTCCAATCGCTGATGGTGGCGAAGGAACCGTTGATGCAATGGTCAGAGCAACTAATGGGAGTTTTGAGTTTTCAGAGGTTGAAGGACCAATGGGTGATAACACAAGAGCTAAATGGGGGATGCTTGGAAACTCAAAAACTGCTGTGATTGAAATTGCAGAAGCATGTGGCTTACATTTAGTCTCAGCAAACAAAAGAAATCCAATGGCAGCATCCAGTTATGGAGTCGGACAGCTTGTAATCGCTGCGTTAGATAAGGGAGCAAAAAAAATCATTATTGGACTTGGCGGAAGCTCTACAAATGATGGAGGATATGGTTTTTTAAGGGCAATAGGTGTTCAGTTTTTGGATTCTAAAGGCAATGAATTGAATGGCCATTTTGAAACTTTAAGTTTGTTATCTGATATTAATCTCAGTCATATAGATAAACGAATAATGAATACATCCATCGAGATAGCCTGTGATGTTGATAATCCGCTTCTTGGACACCAAGGCGCCACTAGAGTTTTTGCAGCTCAAAAAGGAGCTAGTAATAAAATGATTGAAGAGCTAGAGTCAATCATGACTCACTATTATGAGGTCATCTCAGGTCAGTTAAAGAGTCAGGCACGTGATCAGCCTGGGTTTGGTGCTGCTGGCGGGCTAGGCTTTGGTATTTCAGCTTTTTCAAATTCAGAGCTTAAGAGTGGAATTAGTATTGTGCTTGAGACGCTCAACTTTAATCAGTATTTATTGAATGCAGATTTAGTCATAACTGGTGAGGGTCGGATTGACAGTCAAAGCGAAAGAGGCAAGGCTCCAATTGGCGTTATTAATTATGCAAATCAATTGAACTGTAGAGTTTTCGTCATTGCAGGTTCAGTTGACGATCCAAAAGTTTTTAATCAAAAATTCAATGTGACTAATTCGTACGGGATTGTTAATGAAAAGTTTTCAATAGAAAAGGCTTTTGAGGACCCATATGGGTGCCTTAAAAATGTCTCTCAAAAAGCTGCAGAGGATTTCAAAGCCTTAGTAACCTAGCTCAGGGTTAACGAGATTGTTCAGACTCTCATTCGCGATGTATCTTTGCATATTCATCATCACCAAATCGAGCGTAAGCGGAATATAGGTATCGCCATCATCAGCAGAGATATGAGGCATAACCATAAGGTTAGGGGTAGCCCATAGCTCTGATTCTGATGGAAGAGGTTCAGGGTCAAATACGTCAATGATTGCTGCCTTTACGTGGCCAGAATTCAAGTTGTCAACCAGAGCATCATAGTCCATTGTTGCAGCTCTACCAACATTAATAATTCCGACGCCAGGCTTCATTAATGATTGACGTCTTTTATCAAGAAGGTTTGATGTTTCCTTAGTGTTCGGAATTGATATAAATATATAATCAGCAAGTGGAAGCACTTCATCGAGTTCATTTTGAGAGACCATTTGATCAACATCATCAAGATCTTTTCCGTGACGACTAACCCCAATTACATTCATTCCAAGTAGCTTGCACTTTTGAGCTGCCGCATAACCAATATTTCCAACACCAATAACGAGTAGAGTTTTTCCCGCGATGGGAGAGGAATATAACGACTCCCAATGATTACTTTGTTGGTTTCTGACTATTTCAGGAATATGAGTGTGGAGCATCAAAACACTCATCAGCCCAAACTCTCCAGCCTTCGCCGAATGAACCCCTCTGTTATTTACGACAGATACATTTTCAGGAACCCAATCCATCGGACATAAATGCTCAACACCTGCCCCAATAATGTGTATCCACTTTAAATTAGGTGCGATCTCCGATAGATTTTCAGTTGGAAAATCCCAGCATACTAAGACCTCAGCAGTTTTCATGGATTCATAAAAGTTATCAAGGTCCCAGTCAAAAACAGGATCAATCTTACCTTTTAAGTCTGGAAATCTTTCAATCGCATCTCTGTATCTTTCTTCAGTGATCGCGAACACACTCTCACCTTCAATCGTAGGAGGGAATGAATCAGGGTCGGCGTGATTGCTCTTAAAGTGGACTCTAATTTTTTTATTACTCGGCATAGTTTTTTGGTCTATGAGTTCTCTCTTGATTGAATTTCAACTAGTTTATTAGAGACAATTTCGATTCTCTCTTTTTCAGTTTTTCCATCAACCTCGAATTGAATTTTAATGAATTCCTTGGCAAGTTTACTAAATAAACTATCCTCATCCTCATCAATTTTTGGGATGTTAATAACAGAATCACCGCCGTAAGTTGGTATTGGCGATTCTTTTAAATCGGTCACTTTGTAGGGTTCTTTGCCATCAGCAAGGCTTCTGATTTGTTCTCTTATTCTTTGTCTCATCATAGCAACTCCCTGGTCACTAGCAACAAGGTTTTCATTTTTATGGATGTTAATTGGCCCCATCCCCTCGCAAGCTTCTCTATCTGCTGGGAATCTTTGACGCTCCTCATAAGGTCTATCAAAAATTTCTCCCTGTTCTATCAGCTCAGGCCCTTCTGGAGTATTGTATTCTGGTGGATCGCCACGGTCGCCAAAATTAGCCCAGGCATAGCAAATTGTTGTTTCGTCATCTATTGGCACAACCCATCTAGTAAATGAACTTCGACCATAGAGTATTTCTTTTGTGCCATCAGCCTGGAAAGCAGATCCAGCTTGAGTAAAGTTGGGCAGTACAACCTCGTTAATTCTAAACCATACATTATCACCGACCCTTCGTGTGTTGCATCCAAGAATCCAACTATCTCTCTCGACAAATTCAATTTGTCCCACTTCTCCAAAGCCTTCTGAGAACTGCTGCCGACTCATATTTGAGTGTAGAAATGAGGTATGAATTGGATCGACAATAGCATCAAGTACTTGAAGCCAGTTACATTCAAATGGTGCTTTGTAGGGAACCATTTCCATGTCATCAAAATTTAAACTATCATACATTGGGAACTCAGGTTTCTGATCAATTGGGCCAAGATAGGCAAATATCAGCCCTTTAAATTCATGTGTTGGATAGGCTCCAAGTCGAACCTTCTCCTTGATAATTTCTTGTGTGTGCTCTGACTGACCAGGTACTTCTAGAATTGAACCATCAACATCAAAATGCCAACCGTGATAACAACAACTAATTCCATTAGTTTGACAAATTCCAAACTCAAGAGAGGCTTGGCGATGCGGACAGTGTTTATGAACCAAACCTAGCTGCTTACTTTTATCACGAAATAAAACTAATTCTTCACCCAAGATTTTGATTGCTACAGGGAGGTCAGCAAGTTCTGATGAGATAAAAATAGGGTGCCAATATCTTCTTAAATACTCTCCGGCTTTGGTGCCTGGACCAATGCGTGTAATTTCATCATCAACCTCTTTAGATTGCTTTATTTCATAGCCAGAAAAGCCATTTAATTCAACCTCTATTTTATTTTTTTGATTATCCAAATGTCCAAGCCTGTTTAAAAAATAGTAAATTTTTTGCACAAATAATACCAAACATATTTACATATTATTCAATTATTAAGTAAAAATTGCATTTATTAGTAATTAATTATTAAGTATTTACTAAATAAGTAATAATTAGGTCTATAATCTCAAATCTAAAATACTGAAATTAAAGTATGGATAAATCAGTAATAAAAAATAATTTATCTTCATTTAACAAGAAGAGTGACCTAAAGCATGGACTCCCAAGCTGGGCATACACCAGCGATGAGTTTTTCGATGTTGAATGTAAAACCGTATTTACTAATAATTGGGTTTTTGCTGGATTTGTCCATGAATTCAAAGAGCCTGGGGATGCGATTCCCATTTCAGTTGCAGGGCAGCCAATCGTTCTGCTAAAAAATATTAATGGGAAAATTAACGCATTTCATAATGCTTGCTCTCATCGCTGTCTAAAGCTTATAGATGAGTCTTGTAATGTTGGTTCCATGCTTTCATGTCCCTATCATTCATGGACCTATAATTTGGATGGAGATCTTTGCGCCACCCCATTTTTTGGTGGTCGAGAGCATCAACCTGAAGGCTTTAACATGTCTGATCATGGACTTAAGACTGTAAAGACTGCAATCTGGAATGACTGGATTTTTGTTAATTTGAGTGATAATGCACAAGATTTTGAAGAGTATGCAAGACCCTTAATTAATAATTTCAAAGATATTGATTTTCAAAACGTGACTCCTGTTGCAACTCTTGATTTTGGAGAAATAGCAACGAATTGGAAATTCCTTATGGAAAACTTTATTGAGCCTTACCATGTCCAGTTTGTTCACAGGACAACTACAAACCAGCCACTTGAAGATCACTACACAATTGTGGATGGTGTTTGCGTTGGAAGTGCAATTGACTTAGACGATGATGACAAGGTTGAAGGCAGTCTCTCGGTTAGCTCAAGATACTTGACATTATTTCCCAATTTTATAATTGGGAGATATTTCCCTGACCAGATTGGCGTCTATCTAAATGTTCCACTGGATTCAGGCCATACCCTTCAAAAAAGAGTAATTTACACAACTGATGGTAAGACCATTTCAGATAAAAGTGTTGATGAGATTAAAAGATTATGGTGGGATGTTCACAAGGAAGATCATGCGATCTGTGAAAGAATGCAGCTTGGAAGATTGTCACCAGTATCAAAGGATGGAGGATTGTTATCCCCCAATTGGGAAGACAGCGTCAGAGCTTTTCAACAGATGATAGCTGATGCAGTAACGAAGTAATATTAATTAATGAGGAGTAATTATGGCAAATGATAGTTTTAACAGTGAGTATAGGTTGGCGCATACGATGATGAGAGTGCTTGACCTGGATAAATCAATCGCATTTTATTGCGATATATTGGGTATGCAGGTTTTAAGAAAAACTGATTACCCAGGAGGACGCTATACAAATGCTTTTGTGGGCTATGGTCCAGAAAGAGAATTTCCAGCACTAGAATTAACCCATAACTGGGATCAAGAGGAGCATTATGATAAGGGTAATGGATGGGGCCATATTTGTATAGAGACACCCGATGTCTATAAAGCAGTCGAGGATCTAGAGGCGAGCGGAGCCAAGATTATTAGTCCAGCAAAACCGATGAATGCAGGAACAAGAATCCTTGCCTTCATAGAGGATCCTGATGGTTATGTCGTTGAACTTAATGAAAAACTTGAATTAACTGAATAAGGATAGATGATGAAAGACAATAAACCAAAACTCTATAAGTTTAGTGAGATTGAACATCGTCTCCATACCCTTGAGCCAGGTAAAAGCTACATAAAACCTTTTGTTACAAGTGCAGTAAGCGATACGATGTGCGGCGGTCTGAACTTTTTGAATGAGGTTTCTGTCCCATGGGAGCTGACCTGTGACGAGATTATTTACTGCATGGAAGGAACCTTTAGATTAACCTGTGATGGGGTTGCTTACGAGTGTAATCCTGGAGATGTTTTATATATCCCCAAAGATAATTCAATTGCTTATGAATGTGATGAAAAATGCATAATTTTTTATGCAGCTTACCCTCATGACTGGAAACAACAGGCAGGAATTACATTTGTTCCTGGAATTGATCCAGAGGACATGCCACAAAACTAGAACATTATTATGAGCAACTCAAGTAGTCGATTAATTAATTTGAATCAAAATAATGATACCAATGCTGATTCGGGCACACCTTTGCCAACTAGAGACACACTCAAGGATAAATTAAACCAGCAAATCATTGATTTGCTAGAGTTGGATGGAAGATTGCCGTTTAAGGAAATTGCAAACACTCTAGATATATCAGAGGGCACTGTTAGAAATAGGGTCAATCGAATGAAGGATGCAGGAGTTCTTCAAATTAAGGCATTGGTTGATCGTTCGGCAATAAATTATTCAACTGATTCCATGCTCGGAATCAAGGTTGCGTCTAACTCGAGTCCTAGCCTAGTTGCTCAAAGGTTAGAAAGTTGTAATGAGATCGTATTTATTATGTGGGTCACCGGTCGATATGACTTGCTTGTCGAGATTGCATCCGAGAGCGACGACACATTAAGCAAATTTCTTGAAGAACACTGTTTTAATAATGATGATATTAAGGACGTTGAAGTGATGAAGGGTCTCGCAACATTTAAAAATCAGTTCTTGTTGAAGTCTCAAGAGAAAATTTGATATAAAAAAATAGAGAAAATAGAAGGAGAAAATATGAAAAAAATTTATCACACTAAGATGGAAGATGCTCTTCCCTCAAAAAAGCGTGTTGCAGAAGAAAAAGCAAGACTCGAAAAAGCCGGCGTTAAATATATTCTATCTTGCTGGATTGATATGCTTGGACTTCCGAAAACTAAACCAATCCCTTTTAGAGAGTTTGAAAACTTGTGTGCTGGTAAGGGCCCTCAATTTGCCGTTCATTCAGTTTCATTTGTGCCAGAGTTAGGGCCAAATGATTCAGATCAAATTCCTGTGCCTGACCTTGATAGTTTAGTAATTTGTCCTTGGGATAAGACATGTGTTTGGGTTTTTTCAGACTTATGGTGGGAGGGAGAGCCATACAATTTATGTCCTAGACAGACCCTCAAAAGAGCGATTCAAAATGCCGATGAAGCGGGTTACAAGGCTTATTGCGGTATCGAGCCAGAGTTCATTGCAATGCGCTATGAAAACGGCCAGCCAGTCAAAGCGTTTGATGATGATCCATTACCTGGGGAGGGTCTTCGTCCAAGAAGACAGGCCTTTGGATATGATGTCGAATACTCTATAGACTCGATGGAGTTCTTCAAAGAGCTCATTGATATTGTCAACGATCTAGGTTGGGAAATGAAGGATGTTGTTGCAGAGGGTGCTTACTCACAATTCGAACTAGACTTCACATATACCGACGTACTCCAAATGGCAGACCGATTAGTATTCTTAAGAGTATTGCTCAAGGAAGTAGCTAAAAAATATGGAATGTTCATCACCTTTATGCCCAAGCCAACAATTGGTGACTGGAGATCTGGTGCACACATTAATTTCAGTATGACAAGCACAAAGGATAATAAAAATATTTTTGAAGGAGAGAATGGAAAGTTCTCTGATCAAGCTTATCATGCGGTAGGTGGACTCATCAAACATGGCACTTCACTCACTGCGATAGCATGCTCGACGGTTAATTCATACAATGGACTTGTTCCAATTGTTGGAGGATTTGAAGGAGGTGTTTACACTTGGGCGCCAACAACCATGGGCTATGGTGATAACAACCGATCATGCATGCTCAGACTACCCCAAAACCGTTTTTGTATCGAGAATCGTGCAGCTGATATGTGCATGAACCCATACTTATCTCTTGCAATGACAACTGCCTCAGTAATAGATGGTATTAAAAATAAGATTGATCCTGGCGAGCCTTTGAATATTAATCTTTATACATTGAGTCCTGAAGAAATGGAGGCATCCAATATAAAATCATTGCCTAGGAATCTTTTAGAGGCCATTGAGGCGCTCAATGAAGACGATTTTGCGAGAGAGGTTCTGGGAGATTCAATGCTTCTTCAATTTTTCTCTTACAAAAAAGATGAGTGGGATAGATATCATCAGGCGGTTACAGATTGGGAAGTTGAAGAGTTTTTGAGGCTCTATTAAAGAAGAAAATTATTGCCAAAATGTAGTTCGTTTTTAATTTAAACTATCTTTTTTTTGAATTATTTCTAATTCAAAAACTTTTTTTATTTGGAGAAAATATGTGTGGAATTGTTGGACTTTTTATTAAGAATCCTCAGCTTGAATCTCAACTTGGAGCTTTAGTTGCCCCTATGCTGAGTGAGATGACAGAGCGTGGACCTGATAGTGCTGGAATGGCAGTATATAGGGATCCAAATGAGAGTGGCTGTAAGGTCACTGTGCTAGCTCAAGAAGTCAATTTCGATTGGGAAAAGTTTCAAGAATCGGTTCATTCTAATTTTTCAGTAATTAAGTTCTACCTGAATCAGAATCATGCAGTTCTTTCATTAGAGGCATCCCTCAATGAAGTAGAGGATTGGCTTCAATTGAATTGGAAACAATTGAGCGTTACAAGTGCTGGAAGTAATATTGAAATCTTTAAAGGGAAGGGTAATCCATCTGATTTTATCGAGCAATTTGATATTATAAACATGACAGGAACTCATGCTTTAGGGCATACAAGAATGGCTACAGAGAGCGCCATTACAACCGAGCATTCACATCCATTTTCAACAGGCCAAGATTTATGCTTGGTACACAATGGTTCACTCTCAAATCATAACCGTCTGCGTGAGGTACTTAAACGAAATGGAGTTCAATTTAAAACCGATAACGATAGTGAGGTTGCTGCAGGTTATTTGAGTTGGCGTCTAAGTGAGGGCGATGACTTGGATGAAGCGTTGAATCATGCCATAGAGGATTTAGATGGTTTTTATACTTTTGCTATTGGCACTAAGGATGGTTTTGCAGTTATGAGAGATCCGATTGGGTGCAAACCAGCAATCATGGCAGAGACTGATGACTGGGCAGCAATGTCTTCAGAGTATCGGGCAATTGCAACATTACCAGGCGCTGAAAATGCACGCATCTGGGAGCCTGAACCAACCCAGATTTACAGTTGGAAGAGGAGTTAAATATGGCCATAATTGACCTGAATAAAAGCACGATTAGAGAGCTTAATGAAAAGTTACAAAGTGGATCTGCAGGTGATAAATTCATCGTAAATAATACTGTTGGAAAGCATGCCCTTTCTGTTGGACTCACTTCAGAAATTGATGTTGAGATTAATGGACATGTTGGATATTACTGCGCAGGAATGAATCAAGAGGCTTCTATAAAAATCAATGGAAATGCTGGTCCAGGACTTGCTGAAAATATGATGTCTGGAGAGGTTCGAGTAACAGGAAATGCATCTCAATATGCTGCTGCAACTGCTCATGGGGGGCTGCTTGTGATTGAGGGTGATGCTAGTTCCCGATGCGGAATCTCAATGAAGGGGGTCAATATCGTAGTTGGCGGTAATATTGGGCATATGAGTGCGTTCATGGCGCAGTCAGGAAGCCTGGTTGTATGCGGTGATGCAGGAGATGCTCTTGGAGACTCTATTTATGAGACCAAAATCTATGTCAGAGGAAAAGTTAAAAGCCTAGGGACAGATTGTATTGAAAAAGAAATGAAAAAAGAGCATAAAGAAGAATTGGCTAATCTTTTAAAGATGGCACAAATGAATTACAGTGTAGATGAGTTCCGTCGATATGGCTCCGCACGCAAATTATATAACTTTGACATTGACCAAGTCGGTGACTATTAAGGAGAAAAGACATGAGTAAAGACAATCCAACATTAATTGAGTCAGCTACTTTTCCCCGACACGTTATAGCTGAAATTCAACGCGCAGCTAAAACTGGTATATATGATATCCGTGGTTTTGGTGCAAAAAGAGCTATCCCTACCTTTGACGATTTAGTTTTTTTAGGTGCCTCGACTTCACGCTATCCTTTGGAAGGCTATAGGGAGAAATGCACCACTGAAGTCATTCTTGGTAATCGGTTTGCGAAAAAACCAATTCATTTAAAGACCCCAATCACGATTGCAGGAATGAGTTTTGGATCTCTCTCAGCTCAAGCTAAAGAATCCTTGGGACGGGGTGCAACGATTGCTGGAACGAGCACAACAACGGGTGATGGGGGGATGACTCCTGAAGAGAGAGGACATTCAAAAACTCTTGTCTATCAGTATCTTCCTTCTAGATACGGTATGAATCCTGATGACTTAAGAAGAGCTGATGCAATCGAAATAGTTCTGGGTCAAGGAGCCAAGCCTGGCGGCGGCGGTATGCTTTTGGGTCAAAAGATTTCTCCGAGAGTTGCTCAAATGAGAGATTTACCAGAAGGTATTGATCAGCGTTCAGCTTGTCGCCATCCAGACTGGACAGGTCCAGATGATTTAGAAATAAAGATTCAAGAGCTCAGAGAAATCACAAATTGGGAAAAACCAATTTATGTAAAAGTTGGAGCAACCCGTGTATTTTACGATGTGACTTTGGCAGTTAAGGCGGGAGCGGACGTTGTAGTCGTTGATGGAATGCAGGGCGGAACTGCTGCTACTCAGGATGTTTTTATTGAGCATGTAGGGATTCCAACACTACCAGCAGTTCGAATGGCTGTAGAAGCTTTACAGGAAATGGATATGCATCGTAAAGTTCAATTGATTGTTTCTGGCGGCATAAGGAGTGGTGCTGATGTTGCAAAAGCTCTTGCGCTTGGTGCTGATGCGGTAGCAATTGGTACAGCAGCCTTGATAGCTTTGGGTGACCAGAGTCCTGAGTTTGATGAGGATTATAAAGCGATTGGGTCCGCAGCAGGATTTTGGGATGACTATCAACAAGGGAATGATCCTGCTGGAATTACAACACAAGACCCGGAGTTGGCAAAGCGATTAGATCCTAAATTAGGGGGTCGTCGCCTTGCTAATTATCTCAATGTGTTGACTCTGGAGCTGCAAACTTTAGCGCGAGCTTGTGGCAAAAGTCACGTGCATAATCTAGAGCCAGAAGATATGGTAGCATTAACGATGGAGGCTGCTGCAATGGCAGGAGTGCCATTAGCAGGTACCGAATGGATTCCAGGAAAGAAAGGGATTTAAATAGGGATAAATTTTTTTGATACAGAAAAGATAGGAGTTTTTATGGCAACTAAACTTAGTAAAGTAGCTAAAGAAAAAGGGATTGAATATTTTCTAATAAGTTTCGTCGACTTATTTGGAAGTTTGCGTTCAAAACTGGTTCCAGCCAGAGCGATTGATGATATGCAAGAAGAAGGAGCTGGTTTTGCTGGTTTTGCAGCGTGGCTTGATATGACTCCTGCACATCCAGATATGTTCGCTATTCCTGATCCAGATAGTTTAATTCAGCTGCCATGGAAGCCCGAAGTTGGATGGCTTGCCTCCGATTTATGGATGGATGGGAAGCCGGTAGAAGCCTCACCAAGAGTAGCATTAAAGAGACAGCTAGCAGAGGCTGAAAAGCTAGGTTACCGCATGAAAACTGGTGTTGAGTGTGAATATCACTTGATTAACGATGATGGCAGTGATATTGCAGATGACAAAGACCAGCAGAGCAAACCTTGTTATGATCAACAAGCCTTGATGCGCCAATATCCAGTGATTAAGCAAATTTGTGATTGCATGATTGAGCTTGGTTGGGGGCCTTATCAAAATGACCATGAGGATGCAAACGGTCAATTTGAGATGAACTGGGATTTTGATGACGCACTCACCACTGCAGATCGACAAGTATTTTTTAAATTTATGGTGAAATCCATAGCAGAGCTGCATGGGATGCGAGCAACATTTATGCCAAAGCCTTTTAGTCATCTGACTGGTAATGGTTGCCACTCACATCTATCAATTTGGAGTCTTGATGGTTCAAAAAATTTATTTAATGGTGATGATGATAGCAGAGGGTTAGGATTATCATCTCTTGCTTATCAGTTCTTAGGTGGTATTATGCACAGCGCTGATAAACTAACTGCAATCTTCAATCCAACCGTCAATAGCTATAAACGCATCAATGCACCTAGAACACTTTCTGGAGCGACATGGTCGCCCAGCTCAATTACTTATGGAGGAAACAATCGTACCCATATGATTAGGGTTCCAGACTCTGGAAGGTTTGAATTAAGGCTGATGGATGGAGCAGCAAATGCTTATCTAATGCAGGCAGCTATTCTTGCATGCGGACTAGATGGTATAGCGTCAAGAAGAGATCCCGGTGATCCGCTTGATATCAATATGTATGAGCTAGGCAAAGAAATTGAGGGTTATAAACAGTTGCCCAAGAATCTTCTTGATGCTCTCAGACTCCTTGAGGAGAGTGACGTTTTGAGAGAAAGGCTTGGAGATGAATTAATTGATGCCTATATCAAGTTAAAGCAAAATCAATGGAATGATTATTCGTCGCACCTCAGTCAATGGGAGAGAGATAATACTCTAGACTGCTGATAAAAAGTTGCTGAAATGAACTATGATAAATTTGAACTAGGCGATGTAACTCTTCTCTCTGGAGAGGTGCTAAGTTCAGCGTTCTTAGTTTATAAAACTTATGGCAAATTAGATGCCAATAAAAGCAACGTAGTTGTCCTGCCTACTTTTTATACAGGTTCGCACCAAAGAAATGAAGGTTTTTTTGGGGTGGGTAGAGCAATAGATCCGGATAAGCATTTCATTGTTTCAATTAACATGTTTGGTAACGGGCTCTCTTCATCGCCAAGCAATGCTGAGCCACCTCAGGATGGTCCAAGGTTTCCTCATATTTCTCTCTGGGATAATGTGGCTTGCCAGTATCGCCTTGTCACTGAAGCTTTAGGAGTTTCAAGGATTGCCCTAGTTGCAGGATGGTCTATGGCTGGCTGTCAGGCTTATCAGTGGGCTGCGCAGTACCCTGATTTTGTTGATGCTATTATGCCCTTCTGCGCTTCAGCAAAGACTTCGCCACATAACTATGTATTTCTTGAGGGGGTTCGAGCCGCTCTCTGTGCAGATCAAAATTGGAAAAATGGAGATTATACTTCTCCTCCAGTTAAGGGTCTAAAAGCATTTGCTAGAGTTTATGCGGGGTGGGCTTTCTCTCAAACTTTTTATCGTGAATCACTTTATAAAAAGATAGGTTACGAATCGTTCGAGGAATTATTGGTTGACTGGGAGGAGGATCATGCTGAAAATTGGGATGCAAATGATCTTATTTGCAAATTAAGAACTTGGCAGACTAGTGACATCAGTATCGGTCCAATCTACAATGGAAATTTTGAAGATGCATTAGAATCAATTAAGGCTAAATCTATTCTTATGCCTTGTACTCAGGATTTATATTTTCCTCCTGAGGATAACGCTATTGAAGCAGGTTATATGTTAAATTCTGAATTTAGACCTTTTGATTCTCCATGGGGCCATTGTGCGGCAAATCCAGGCAATGATAAAGCCTTTACAGCAGCACTAGAGGAAGGATTAAGTCAGTTACTGGGAGATTAATAATGGGTGATGATAAGACAATCACATGGCAAGATTTTGAAAGGGTTGATATAAGAGTTGGAACGATTATTCAGGTTGAGGATTTTCCAGAGGCAAGAAAGCCTGCCTATATACTTCATGTTGACTTTGGCCCTGAAATTGGAATAAAAAAATCAAGTTCGCAAATTACTGATCTTTACAATAAAGATCAGTTGAAAGATAAGCAAGTCATGGGCGTTGTTAATTTTGCACCTAAGCAGGTTGGACCGATTATGAGTGAATGTCTAGTATTAGGGTTTTACCGAAAAGATAATTCTGTAGTCCTTGCTACGAATGATTTGCCTATAGATAATGGCGCTCGTCTATTGTAGTTTTTATAATAGGTTAATTCATTCATTCCCATTCGTAACACTATTTATCATTATTTCACCATCATAGACCTCATAATCAAGTCTATTTGGATTGCAGCATATTTCACAATCATAAATCTCACTAATATTTCCAACAAAAGAAGTTCCAATTTCTAATGAGACTTCGAATTGTTCAAAACAGAAATAACATGTAATTAGTTTATTTATCATTCTATTGTATTGGATTAATTTGAACTATAATTAATCTAATTATTAAACAACTAGGTCAACAATAATGTCAATAAATTTCAAAGCTTATAGCGACTCTTGGCTTAAGGCTGTCAATGATAAAGACACTAGCATCATGTCGGATATTTTATCGAATGACTTTGTCTGGGTAAATGATAGATTTAATTTTAAACTAGATAAGCAAGAGACTATTAATTGGTGCAAAGACACCAACTATACAGCTCTTGATTTTTCTTGCTTTTATGAAAATGATGAAGTATTAGTTGGCACCCATAACGTGATAGAGCCAAATGCCCCCGATTCAAGTGTGATTTTTATTGCCAAAATTAAAGATAAAAAGATAGTCTCGCATCAATATCTTCGTGAGTTTCAAAGATAAGAGTTCATTGATTGTTTGATTTAATCTTTATGCCCGTTATTCTGGAGTTATGTCTCAAGGTAAGGCTATGAATAAAAACAAAGTTGGCCTGTTATTTCTCAGTATTGCAGCGGTTATAGCAATACTGACTGCTCTAGCGCACATGTCATGCATATTTCTTGGAGAAAGCTGCTACCGCTCTCAACTAGCGCCAGAAGTTATCATTCAATCTGCGGTAAACGGAACTTTGCTTGCTCCAGTAGGCACAACATTCATATCTACGCTGTTTTTAGTTTGTGCTATTTATGCATTATCTGCCGCAAACGTAATCATGAAACTTCCCTTATTGAAAACTGCTATATATTCAATTTCTATTTTGTGTATTCTCAGAGGATTAGCAACAATTCCACTTTCGCTAACTTACCCAGAAATGGTTACTAGTTTTTCTATCATTGCAGGGGCAATATGGTTTATTTCGGGAATATTATTTTTCCTAGGTTTTCGTTTTCGAATTAAATAGGCACATAAAACCTATTCTAGGAGTATAAGAGGTCAAATGTCATCTACGTTATTTATTCAAAATCAAAATCAAAATAGGCCTTTATTGTAAAATTAAGTTTTGATATTTCAAAAAATTCAAAAACCTCAATGATCATTTGCGCAGGTGAATCCTTAATCGATATGGTCTCTTTTCGTGGAGAACCTGAATATACCCCTCATGTTGGCGGTAGTAATTTTAATTCATCAATTGCACTTGGTCGCCTAGGAGCTGATAGCTATTATTTTGGTGCAGTATCTAATGATCATTATGGCGAGCTTATAGAGAATAAGTTGCGACATTCTAAAGTTAAAGAAGACTTTATCATTAAGACCAATAGGCCCACCACCCTTGCCTATGCTGACGTAGTTAACGGTATTGCAGAGTACACCTTTGTAGATGAGCACTCAGCTGGACGATTGTTAGATCAAAAGGCCCTTAACCCATTTATCAATAGAGTAAAGAAGGCAAAGGCATTACTGGTTGGAGGAATCAGTCTTCAAGCAGAACCCTGCGGGTCGAGTTGGCAGTGGTTTATTGAGCAGGTATCAAGCTACTTACCGATTTATTTTGATGCAAACGTGCGTCCTGACTTTATTGAAAATAAACAGAACTATATAGCTCGGTTTGAAGGGCTTACCTCAAAGGTTGATATTATTAAAATATCAGATGAAGACTATCGTTATCTTTATGGAGCGAAGGACTTTAATAAGGTCAGCAAAGATTGGATTGACAATGGAGTAAAGCTTGTCATATTGACTTTAGGCTCTGAGGGGTCAAAGGTAATCTATGGGAATGGCATTGAAGTATTTGCTGAGAGTCAGAAGGTAGATGTTGTTGATACGATTGCTGCCGGTGATACTTTCAATGCGGGCTTCCTTCTAAATCTTGATAAGCAGGATTTATTGGACAGAGACAGTCTCAATACTTTAACTGAAATGCAGCTTGAAAAAGCACTTTCATTTGCTAATAAAGTGGCGAGTATTACTGTCACTAGAAAGGGTGCAAACCCGCCCTGGCATGAAGAGCTATAGTCAATTCAGGATTAAATTTAATCTAACTACTTGAAAAGAAAAATATTAAACTCTATATAGTCTTTTAGAGAAGAATATAGTAAGTAAAATCTACACCTTCTTACCTTCATTAAATTAGATTAGATAATGGATTCAATCATTTCAATTAAAGGCTTATCTAAGACCTACAATTCAGGTTTTCAGGCGCTTAAAACGGTGGACTTAGAGATCAATCGGGGTGAAATTCTTGCCCTGTTAGGGCCTAATGGCGCTGGAAAAACAACATTAATTTCAACGATTTGTGGAATCATCTCTCCCTCATCAGGAACAGTTTCTGTTGATGGGTTTGATATTATCAAAGACTTTCGAAAAACGAGAGCTATGATTGGGCTTGTTCCCCAAGAGTTAACCTTAGGTGCTTTTGATACGGTATGGAGTACAGTCAGATTTAGTAGAGGCCTATTTGGCTCAAAGAGGGATGATGCTTATCTTGAGCAGCTTCTCAAAGATCTGTCTCTTTTTGATAAAAAAGATTCAGAAATCAGAGCCTTGTCTGGAGGGATGAAGAGAAGAGTATTAATCGCCAAAGCTTTATCTCATCAACCTAAAGTTTTATTTTTAGATGAGCCAACAGCCGGAGTTGATGTCGAGCTCAGAAAGGATATGTGGAAGATTGTCAATAAGCTTCGTAATCAAGGTGTGACGATTATTCTAACAACTCACTACATTGAAGAGGCTGAAGAAATAGCTGAGAGGGTTGGTGTAATAAGTAATGGTGAGCTTCTATTGGTTGAGAAAAAAGATGAGCTGATGCAGAGCCTTGGAAAGAAACAGCTTCTCATTGATTTAAAAGAGCCAGTGAAAGAGATTCCAAGCTCATTGGAAGAATACAATATCGAGCTGAATGAAGATGGCACCCAAATTTCATATACATACGTGGTTAAAGATGAGACGGCGGATGTTTCTGAAATTCTTAATAAGATAACAAACTCTGGTTTATTGTTAAAAGATTTAAAGGTCGAGCAAAGTTCATTAGAGGATATTTTTGTTGACCTTGTTAAGGAGGAGTCATGAATTTAACAGCAATTAAGGTCATCTATTTCAATGAGATGATGCGTTTTTGGAAGACACTCTTTCAAAGTGTCGCCTCCCCTGTTATTTCTACAGCACTATACTTTGTGGTCTTTGGTTCAGCTATAGGATCAAGGATTGAGAACATTGAAGGTGTCACCTATGGTCTGTTCATTGTTCCAGGCTTGACCATGTTATCAGTCTTAACGCAGAGCATTTCAAATGCATCGTTTGGCATTTTCTTTCCTAAGTTTACTGGAACAATCTATGAGCTCTTGTCTGCTCCTGTATCTTTTTATGAAACTTTAATAGGTTACGTCGGTGCAGCTGCAACGAAGTCTATGATTCTAGCAACAATCATTCTAGCGACAGCCAATCTATTTGTAGATTTGAATATTGCGCATCCATTCTGGATGCTTGGATTTTTGGTATTGACCTGCATTGCCTTTAGTTTGTTCGGTTTTATCATTGGGCTCTGGGCTGATAACTTTGAGAAGTTGCAAATCATTCCGCTCCTGATCATTACTCCATTGGTTTTCCTTGGAGGAAGCTTTTATTCGATCAGCATGCTTCCAGATCTCTGGCAAAAAGTCACTCTTTTTAACCCAGTTCTGTATTTGGTAAGTGGCTTCAGATGGAGCTTTTTTGAAGTTTCAGATGTGAGCGTTGGAATTAGTTTATTTATGGTGTTTCTATTCCTTGCTATTTGTATTGCTATAATAGCTTGGATGTTTAGAACTGGATACAAACTAAAACAATAATTTAGCTCAAGGGGAAGTTATGGCTCAAATTACTGATCTATATATTTACCCAGTCAAATCTCTCAAGGGAATTGCTCTAAAAGAGGCTCAAACTGCAAAGCGTGGTCTTGAGTTTGACCGTGAATGGATGGTTACTGATCATCAATACAATTTTATTTCTCAGCGAGAAATCGAGTTGATGACTACAATACAGACAGGTATTGATTCTCATTCATTAATTCTGACTTCAAGCAATCAAAAAGTTCTTAAAATTCCATTGGATTCATCAAGAAGTAATAAAGTTAGAGCAATGGTTTGGGATGATTTCTGTGATGCTTTTGATGAAGGTGATGATGCATCTCGATGGCTTACTGATGTTCTTGGAACTTACAATGGAAGTGAGCTCAGGCTTGTCAGATTTGACCAAGAGGGTGAGCGACCGGTTCCTAAAAAATATTTACATGGCGATCATGCTGAAAGTGCATTCTCTGATCAGTTCCCATATCTGATCACCTCTTGGGAGTCTCTTGAAAAGCTCAATAATGGCCTTTTAGAAAGCAACTCACCTAAGGTTTCAATGAATCGATTCAGACCCAATCTAGTGGTTAAAGGACTAGCCAACGTCGAGATGATGACCTCATCTAATCTGGTATGCGAAAAGAGTGGCTACCAATTTGGATTAAGAAAGCCTTGCAAGCGCTGCAAAATTACGACGATTGATCAAGAGACTGGGGAAATCCAAAATCCAAAAGAGCCTTTAGCAACTCTCACCAAACTAAAGTTTAGTGAAGAGGCATACGGGGCATTTTTTGGTCAAAATGCAATTTTACTGGGTAGTCATTCTATTTTGCGAGTTGGAGATTTGCTTGAAATAGTTCAATCAGCTTAATAGAATTACTTAATTCTCTAACGAAATAGCTTCAAACTTAACGTCGTTTTTCCAAGCATGCCCATAGATGACCTCATAGGTTGCAGGAATTTTTCCGTTCTCACGATAACTTTCGTACATCTCTAACATTTTCATAAACTTGGTTTTTCCAGTCAGTGATTTTGATCTATTTTCAACGCTCTGAGCGCCAATACCTTTAAGATCTCTCATCAAGTCTAAAACCCTTTCATAGGTTAGCGTTAGCTTTTCCATCTCCATAATAGGGCTCTGAAAGCCAGACTGAATCATTTGATCGCCAATATCATGCATATCAATAAATTCATTCACGTGAGGATGACTATCAACTACCGACCAGCTTCGCTTTAACTCTTTTAGGGTTTCTGGGCCAAACGTTGTAAATAGAATCAACCCATGAGGCTTGAGAACTCGGTGACATTCATCAAAAAGTGTTTTCAGATCAGGACACCACTGCATCATCAGATTTGAAATAACAAAATCAATACTGTTTGACTTAAACGGCAGCTGGTATGCGTTAGCACAAACTTTGAATTTCTGCGTATTTTTGGTTAGCGATTTTTGAGCGAAATCCAAGCAAATGAGATTTGCATCAGGGAATATTTTTGCAGTTTTTTCGCTAAGAAATCCTGTTCCTGAGCCGAGATCAATTATGCTTTCTGGATTAATAGAGATGACCTTAAGTTTTTCAGAGAGCCTAGTAGCAATTTCATTTTGAAGAAATGCATTCTCGTCATATATGCTCGAGGCATTATTAAAATTATTTCTTACTCTAGACATGACGCTACTTGATTTGCAATTTTCTTCATTAACTTAAAGTATAAATCAGGTCCTGGATTAAATTCTTGTCCTAGAATATCTAACTCTGCAGTTTTTAGATTGAGGCCTTCTGACAATACAGATATTTGACTTTTTCTGACTTCATTTCCATAGATCAGGCAAGAAACCTTCAGATCATTCATAGTATTTTTAGAGGCAAGAGTTCTGTTAATGCTAAGCCTTGCGCCGTGATAAGGCGTCACGATAACTGGCCTACCTAAATTGTAACTGTTTTCAAAATATTGAATAGTGTCTGAGTATGTACCATATGTTTTTGCTGCAAATGGAAGCATCTGTTTTTCCAATTCAGCTTGCAGACTATCAAGCCTTATAGTTAGTAAGTCTAGGTTTTTATTATATTTTTGCTTATTTCTAGGATCAATATCAATGAGTTTTGAGTGGATATGACTCGATATTTTTTTCATATTATCAATATCAAGCCATAGGTGCATATCATTGGTCTCTGACTCATCAATCTGTTTTTCTTGATCTGTGGTCTCATAAATTTTGTCAGCTCTATATTTGAGAATCTTTAAATTGTTAAGCTTGACAATTTCAAATCTAGTTGAATCATTCAAGTTCTTTAATGCTTTGCGAAGTCCAATTTCAAACTCATCACCAATAGAGATTACAAGGTCTGCATTTTCAATCACTCTAATTTGTGAAGGCTTGATATGAAATGTATGGGCAGAGTTGTTGGATTTTAGTAAAAGTTCAGGTGATTCGATGCCTTCCATGAGAGATGAAACTATGCTATGAATTGGTTTGATACTTGCAACAACTATAGGTGCTGATTGAGCATTAATATTTTTAAAAACAAGTAATAAAACTAAACTGATGATCAGACGGGATTTCATAGTATGCCTCAAAGTGAAGGTAAATTATACGCTCAATGAGTAAATCATCAATTGATTAGTTTTTGCAAATAACAATCGCACGCTTTGGTGCTGGATAGCCTTCAATCGTTAGAGATGAGTCTGAAGGGTGAAGAAAATCTTCAAGTGAGGCTGGGTTATCTCCTATCCATGATGTTTTCCTTTGCTCTGTTGGAGTTGTTTGAGAGATATCTATCACTTCTATGTTTTTGAAGTCAGCATCATCAAGCCAAGACTTTAGGGTTTCAATACTTGGAAGGCAATAAACATTCCTCATGTTTGCATATCTTCCCTCAGGAGTGAGTTTAAAATTTTTAGGACCATCAACTATCAGAGTTTCTAGTATAAGTTCCGATTCGGGGGACATCATTTTTTTAAGTAGAGATAAATGTTCCATATGATCTCTTTGGTGATAGAGTACACCCATAGAAAATACACTATCAAATACGGGCATATTTGGTAATTCTTCGAGCCTCAATGGAAGTAATATCGAGTTTAAGTTGTTTTTAAATAATGCATCAATTGCTGCATATTGATAATTGAATAATAAAAAAGGTTCGACTCCTATTGCTTGTTTTGCACCTTCAAGAGCCATTCTCATTGTGAAATATCCATTTCCAGCGCCAACATCTAGAACGCGTTTGTTATGAAGTGGTTTAATCTTATTTTTGAGGCGTTGCCATTTAAGGTCGCCAAGCCATTCACTCTCTAATTTTAAGTCATTGAGTATATATGGCCCTTTTCTCCAGGGCAAAAGCTTCTTTAAACTCGCCTCAATAGTGTCTGAAGAGGCTCCAATATTTTTTATCGATATATAAGGCTCATTAAGGTCTAAATCACCTTTTTTAAAAGCATTTATTTCATCTAATGCGCTAGTCCATTTGGGGATATTGCCATTTTTAACTGCAAACGCATCGCGACTTTTTAAAAGGCATTCATCTTTAAATTTCTGGAGCACTAAATCATTGAAAAATAACTTAAATTTATCTTCAAATAATTTCATTAATTAAATCTTTCCATAAAATATATCTAGTATAAAATAAGTTGTAGATACATATATATGTTACTTTTAACTCTTTTAGGGGATTAACGTGATTAATAAATCAATTAAATTTTTAGCGCTTCTGTTTTTGACTCTTAATGTCTATGCAGGTGGCGATGATAGGGATCAGGTCTATTATGAAAATCTTGATGAAGAACTAGCTGCTTTTGAAGCGCAACTTGCTGAAGAGCAAGCCAAAGCAGAAATGGAAGCTTTCAAAGCAGAAATGGAAGCTGCGCTAGCAGAGCAAAAACTTGAAGATGAATTAGCTGCATTTGAAGCACAGCTTGAAGCTGAATTAGC
>LURN01000008.1:0-27172 GCA_001628405.1 Candidatus Thioglobus sp. REDSEA-S12_B1
CTTAAATACTAATGGCTACTAACTTATTTCAAATTAAATCTCAGATTTCATACCTATGTAGTGTTTTAGAAGAATACCTACCTAAAGAAGAGATTGATTTAGTAAAAAGAGCCCATAAAATTGCAGAAAAAGCCCATTCCGGACAATTCAGGAAGTCAGGTGAACCCTATATTAGCCACCCTTTATCAGTTGCACTTATTCTTGCTGAACTTAAATTAGACTACTTTTGCATTGTTGCTGCTATTCTTCATGATTGCATTGAAGACACTTCGGTAACTAAGGATGATGTTAGAGATCAATTTGGAGAACAGGTTGCTCACATAGTTGAAGGTGTCTCAAAACTTACAAACCTAGAATTTACATCTAGCACGCAGAAACAAGCTCAAAATTTTCAAAAACTCATCCTAGCCATGTCAAAAGATATGAGAGTTATGATTATTAAGCTTGCTGATAGGCTCCATAACATGAGAACCATTGACTCTATGAGTGAAGAAAAGAAAATCCATAAAGCAAAAGAAACTTCTGAACTTCATGCGCCTATTGCAAAAAGGTTAGGACTTCATAGTATTGGTGTAGAGCTTGATGACATTTGTTTTCAAATACTTCACCCAAGAAAACATCTAGTAATAAAAAGAAAAATAAAAAAACAATATGGGAATCAAAAGAAAACAATCAATCTGATCAAATCTGAAATTGAGAATAGATTAAAGTTTGAACAGATAAATGCCACAGTTGATGGGCGACAAAAAGAACCTTCAAGCATCTACAACAAAATGAAAATTAAATCTCGTAAATTTTCAGAAGTGCTTGACATGCATGCTTTTCGAGTAATTGTTGAAAATACAAATGCTTGTTACCAAGCCTTAGGTCATATTCATAGCTTGTACAAGCCTATACCACTTAAGTTCAAAGATTATATTTCAGCACCCAAGCCTAATGGTTATCAGTCTCTTCACACTGTATTATTTGGCCCTAGAAACATGTTTGTTGAAGTTCAAATTCGCTCACAAGAAATGGACTTTATTGCTGAATATGGAATTGCAGCTCATTGGCATTACAAAAATACAGACGAGCCTTCAAAAAAATTAGCAAAAAACTGGATTGGATCTTTGTTAGATATTCAGCAAAATACTGACTCATCTGTTGATTTCTTGGAGAGTACAAAATCTGATTTATTTTCAGACGAAGTATTTGTTTTCACTCCGGCTGGGAAAATCATACAGCTTCCATTAAGGTCGACAGTTCTTGATTTTGCTTATGCGGTTCACACTAACATTGGAAAAAAAGCTCAAAAGGCAACCATAAATGGAAATGAAGCTGAACTTTCAACTCGTTTGAAGTCTGGTCAAACAGTTGAAATTTTAACTGGACGATTTGTTAAACCAAAGCCCGGCTGGCTTGATTTTGTAGTAACTTCAAAAGCAAAAACCGCTATTAAGGCCCATCTCAAAGATAACTCTAAGGTTGAATTAGCAAGATTAGGAAAACTATTAATCTCAGATGCGCTCAAATTTCAAAAAATTAAAATTAATGATGTTCCTTTAGATAAGTGGAATCAATGCTTCAAGGAGCTAAATTGTGTTGATTTTCAAGATTTGTATATTAAGGTAGGACTATCAGAGATTTTTGTTGCTGTTGTAGTAAATAAATTACTTCAAGATATAAATAACGAAACGACAAATATCCTATCTATTGGTCAAACAAAAGGTATGGCGATTAATTTTGCACGTTGTTGCTATCCAATTCCTGGTGATGAAGTTACTGGCGTATTAAGCTCCATGAGAGGCCTAGTGCTTCATCGTTCAAACTGCTCACAACTTGGACACATTAAGGAGAAAAATGCCCAGTGGATGGAAGTAGACTGGCAATCTGATGACAAAGAACAATTCGAAGTAGGAATCAGCTGCATAGTTGAGAATCGAAGCGGTAGATTAGCGGCAATAGCCAACACACTTGCAAATCTTGGGGTTAATATCGAAAATATTGAGCAGCAGAGAAGGCCTGATTCAACGAGACTATTTCATATAATTGTTGTAGTATCAAATATTATTGAATTAAATAATGTTCTTGCTAAATTAAATAAGCTTCCCCATCTCATTTCAGCAGGAAGACTTTAATACAAAAAATGTTCAATTAAAACCTTTTAATTGATTAAAATTACATGATTAATTTATTGTGCTATTAATGTAATGATTTGTTGGACTGACTCTTTAGAAATAGCAATCTCACTATCTGAAAAATTTCCTGATATAGACCCAAAAACCATTAATTTTGTTGATTTGAGAGATATGGTTATTGATCTCGATGAATTTGAAGAAGGCGATAGCAAATGTGGTGAAAGGGTGCTTGAAGCAATTCAAATGAACTGGATCGAGGAAGTAGAATGAAGTTGATTAGATTATTTATACTTTTTTCTCTTTTCATTTCTTATTCAGTACATGCGATTCTTGAAGTAAATGTTATTAAGGATAAAGAAGATGCCTTTCCAATAATTGTTGCGCCATTCGATTTGATTGGTACTTTTGAAAAACCGGTCGATCTTGCTGGAATCATTAGAAATAATTTGAACAGATCTGGACAATTCAACGCAAAAAATATCGCGCAAAAAATTGACGGCACATTAGACTTTAATTTCTACAAAGAAAATAAGCAAGATGCAATAGTTTTTGGAAAAATTAGGCAAGTCAGTGCTAAGGTCTATCATGGAGAAGTATATGTCTATGATGTATTAACCCAAAAACCTTTGCTATCTAAAAAAATTCAATTTACAGATGGAGGGCTTAGAAGGATAGCTCATATTCTGAGCGATGAAATATATTATTCTCTTTTGGGTCAAAAAGGTTCGTTCGATACGAGGCTTTCATACGTAACAGTGACTGAAAATAGCAATGGAGGAAAAACATATAGACTCCAAATTTCTGATTACGATGGACATAACCCTCAAACCTTAGTTATTCAGCCCAGTCCAATCCTTTCTCCAGCTTGGTCAAAAGACCAAAGAAAATTAGCATATGTATCATTTAAGAATGGCAGATCGGAAGTTTTTGTAAAAAATACTCGTGTTAAAACTAATGCTATAAAACTTCCAAGATTTGATGGAATCGCATCCTCTCCAACCTGGCATCCTGAAGGAGATAGTATTGCTTTAACAATCTCCAAAAATGGCAATAAAGACATTTATTTATATAACTTAAAAACCGAAGAACTGGAAAGATTGACCAATAATATCTCAATTGATACTGAAGCTAGTTTTTCTCCTGATGGCAACAAAATTGCCTTTACATCAAACAGAACAGGACAAGTCCAGGTTTATATTAAAGACTTAAAAACTGGAAAAATTTCAAGAGCAACTTTCGAGGGAAGATACAATGCAAAGCCAGTATTTTCTCCAGATGGAAAAGATCTCGCTTTAATTCATCGCGTTGGAAAAGATTATAGGGTTGCACTTCTTGATATAGCTTCAAGAGATTTAACTGTTTTAACTTACAATAAATCCGATGAGTCGCCCTATTTTTCTCCAAATGGTGGTATGATTATTTACGCAACTAATAAAGATAACAAAGGAATTTTGTCTATAATCTCACTACATAACAATCAAAGTGTTGAATTAATGCGAGCAGATGGAGAGCTCAGGGAGCCAAGTTGGTCAAACTATTCAAATTAAGGAAATAAAAAATGTCAAAAAAAATTCTATTATTGTCAAGTGTAATTTTTCTAAGTTCATGTGCAACAACCAACATTTCAGAACTTGGTGATAAATTTCTAGATCTAATAAATCCAAGCGATGCACCTACTGAGAGTATTGATTTATCAGAAGAGGCATTAGTAATGACTACTGATGGTGGTGAATTCTCAATTAGCGATTTAGAAGTATTGTCTAATGACGAACTCATTGCTATCGCAAAAGAAAAAGGACTTGAAGACCTTATTCTGCTCGATGAGGATGGAAATCTTCTAAATAGAGAGCAAATAATTAATGCAATTGTTGAGAGTGGGGCTCTACTTGAAAGTAGATCTGATGAACTTGAGTCAATGTCAGACGATGAATTAATCGAGGTTGCAGTTGCTAAGGGCCTTGGTGATGAAATTGAATTAGATGTTGATGGTAACCTTGCCAATAAGGAAGAATTGATTGAGGCTATACTAGAGAGTGCTGCAGCAACTGAAGCAGCCATAAGTGAGTTTGGCAACCAAGCTGAATCATTCACATTGTATTTTGCCTATGATGATACTGAAATTGATGAAGTAGCTACAAGAATTATTATTCAGCATGCTAACTTTATGCAAAACAACCCTTCAGTAAATCTTCGCCTTGAGGGTCATGCAGATGAAAGAGGAACACGTGAATACAACTTAGCTCTTGGTGAAAATCGCGCTTTAAGTGTTAAAGAAGTTCTTGGTCTTTATAACTTAGACGATAGAATTATTGTTGTAAGTTATGGAGAAGAAGACCCTGTTCTAACTGGAAGCAATGAAGCAGCTTGGGAGAAAAATAGAAGGGTTGAGCTCGTCTATTACTAAAAAATAGACCTCAGGCTTTTTTTTAACTACCTATTGACTCGCCTGATGAAAAAGAATCTCTTAAGATATTCATGTATTGTTTTAACGCTAATACTAAGTTTAAGCTCTATTGCCAATGAAGGCTTGAACACGGATTTGGCAATTCTTAAAATTAATAAAGAAGTAAAGGCTCTGAATAACGAGATACTCTCGCTTAAAGATGAGATTGAAATTTTAAGAGAAAATCAAAGGCTAAATTCAGAAAAAATCACTGAGTTACTTCAGATGATAGAGCTAAATCGTTCGAGTAACGGCAACACAGCTCAAACTTCCTCAACAAATCAAAATACAAAACCTGCAAAGCTCTTTAGCGATGGCAAAAATGCATTTGTACTAGGTAATTACGAAAAATCGATTGAACTTTTCTTAGAATATCTTAACTCCTCTCCAAGTGCTTCGAGTAAAACTGATACTATGCTTTGGCTTGGGCGAGCCTACTTTTATAGCGAATCTTTTTTAGAATCGAAAAACGCCTACCTAGAATATCAGTCAATGGGACAAAATCATCCAAAATTTCCTGATTCTCTTTACGAGTTATCTAGAGTCCTCCTTGAGCTCAGTGAGAAAGATGATGCAAAAATATTGTTAAATAAAATGATCAACGATCATCCAAATCACCTATTGACCAGCAAAGCGTCTGCATTGCTTCAAAGCCTTTAATAAGTGGCAGTTCATGAAATACAAGAAGTAGACTTAGCTTCTTTTTGTTACAAAAATAAAGAGAGATATCCGTTTTTATTAGAAAGTGTCAATCATAATGAAAATAACAGATATTCAATTTTATTTGCCTTTCCTCAAGAAAGTATAGTTTTACAAGACATTTCTGACTTTGATTTCTTAACTGAAATTGAAAAGAAATGCAGACAAAATATAACAAACTCAAATCTTCCATTTATGGGTGGGTGGTTTGTTTATCTTTCCTATGAACTTATTGGTCAAATCGAGCCTGTATTAGCAACTAAACTCGAAAAATCCAATCTTCCAATTGCTTATGCAGTTAGAGTTCCAACTGCAATTTATACTGATCACAAAATTAAAAAGACCTTTATTTATGATGAGGAGGATGATCAATCTCGTATTCATAAAATATTATCTGATATCGAAACACTAGAAAAGATTCCGAGTAATTCTATTGACGGTCATATTTCAGAGGAAAATGAAGAAAAATTTATTCAGGGAGTTAAGCAAAGCCTTGATTATATTTTTGCTGGAGATGTATTTCAGGTTAATTTATCAAGGAAATGGACCTATAATTTAAGCTCTAATGTTAACTCTTCAATCATTTACAATGCCCTTAAAAAGGCAAATCCAGCACCGTTTTCAGCTCTAATTCAATACGAAAACTTCAGTATTATCTCGTCCTCTCCAGAGAGGCTTTTTAGCGTCAATGATGGTGTTTTAGAGACAAGGCCTATTGCTGGAACTCATCCAAGAGGAAAAGGGGATGCAGACAATATACAAAAAGAAAACTTAATAAGCCACCCTAAGGAAATTGCTGAACATGTCATGTTATTAGATCTTGAAAGAAATGACATGGGAAGGGTATGTGAATATGGAAGTGTGTTTGTTAATGAAATTATGACACTTGAGACATACCCCTATGTTCACCATATTGTATCCAATATTAAAGGCAAATTGAGAAAAGGAGTCGGAATCAAAGGTATTGTCAACGCCTTGTTTCCTGGTGGAACAATAACGGGATGCCCTAAAGTTCGATGTATGGAAATTATTAGTGAATTGGAGCAGATGCCAAGAGAGGCTTATACCGGATCTGTAGGATATATAAGCAACAATGGTAAGATGGACTTCAATATTCTCATTAGAAGCTTTATTCATCAAGAAAAAACCTTAACTTTTAGGGCAGGGGCTGGAATTGTCTATGACTCAGATCCTCAAAATGAGCTAGCCGAAACCAGGCATAAAGCTCAAGGTTTAATTAAAGTTTTTCAGCAATAGGCTTTAGGGCTTAAATTTTGAAGTCATTGGATACCTCCTTTCTTTACCAAAAGCGTTCGTGCTAACTTTTGGTCCTGGTGCTGATTGACGTCTTTTGTATTCATTCCTTAGAATCAATGAGGTAATTTTATTGACATTTTCAGCGCTGTGTCCATGAGCAATGATGCTTTCAGCAGATTGTTTCTTTTCAACAAATCGCATTAGAATATCATCCAGAATATCATAAGGAGGAAGAGAGTCTTGATCAACCTGATCTGGCGCCAGTTCCGCAGATGGGGGCCTAGTGATAACTCTTTCTGGAATAACCTCAGAAATTGTATTTCGATATTTAGATAGTCTATATACCATTGTTTTTGAAATATCTTTCAGTGGAGCAAAACCGCCACACATATCACCATAGAGCGTTGCATAACCAACAGCCATTTCGGATTTATTGCCAGTTGCAAGAACAATTTTATGATGCTTATTAGAAAGAGCCATAAGTAGGGAACCTCTGACTCTTGATTGAATATTTTCTTCAGTAGTATCAACGTTAGTATTTTCAAATAAATCAGACAATGAAGTATTAAAAGAGTTCACAATAGAATGGATATCAATACTTGAAAATTTAACTCCTTGAGTTTTAGCTTGAAGTTCCGAGTCATTTAAACTAATTTGAGAAGTATATTGATAGGGCATCATTACAGCATGAACATTTTCAGCTCCAATAGCATCAACAGCGATTGCAAGAGTAAGAGCAGAGTCGATACCACCTGATAGACCAATTAAAGCTCCACTAAAAGAATTCTTTTTAATATAGTCTCTTGTTGCTAATACGATAGCGGAATAAATAGATTCTTCTTCATTCACAAACTCACGAGGCAATGAAGTCTCATTATGAAAAGCACAAATCTCTTGAAAAGCAGGCATTTCAAGACTCAACTCTCCATGATTGTCTACGACAAAAGAATTTCCATCAAAAACAACCTCATCCTGACCACCAACCATATTGATATATAAAAATGAAACACCATAATCTAAAGCATATTTTTTGCAAATATTCATTCTTTCAGAAATCTTATTTAGTTGAAAGGGAGAAGCATTTAAAGAAATGACCATATCGATATTAGATTTACAAAGTTCTCTAATTGGGTTCTCAACCCACTGATCTTCACAAATCAAAACTCCAATTTTCGTGTTTTGACATTCAAAAACTAAAGATTCACTCCCTTCAGAAAAATAACGCTTTTCATCAAATACACCATAATTAGGAAGTTCTTGCTTATTGTAGATATTTTGAACCTTATTGTTTTGAACAAGGTATGCACTATTATATAAATTTCCATTACTATGACTAGGGGCGCCAAACAATAAAGAAATATTAGAAGGAATTAAGCTACATAAATTATCAATCTCTTGTCGAACTTGATAAATAAATCCATCACGCAACAAAAGGTCTTCTGGAGGGTAACCAGTTAAAGCAAGTTCTGGAAAGACAATAAGATGAGCTCCAATTTCACTAGCTTCAATAGTCAATTCAATCATTTTTTTTGCATTTAACTCAATATCTCCAACAATAGGGTTAATTTGGGCGATTTGAATTTTGATTGGCTCAGATTCAGAAAAAATTTTATCTAGCTGCTCTTGCCAAAATTTAGCCTTCGAATTATTACCACTTGAAATTGCATGCTCTAATTTGGTATTTGCAACAACTTCAGCAGGATCGATATCAAGAATGTTGGCAAACAACCAGGCATGGGTTTCACTCAAAGCTGCTTTTCCAGAGCTATATTTACTAAGGTTTGATTGATTAATCTCGTATTCTTTAGCTATTTTGTAATCAGAAAAACCTGTTTTATCGCGCACCATAGCAAGATATTCAGTAGTTTTTTTATGCATAGTATTCGTTAATTTAACTCAATATTAGTTATTTTATACCACTACAGTTAAAAAATAACTATAGTTTAAATAATTTATGAAAGATAATTGCATGTAAATAATAACTAATTTATATATAAGTAACTGATTTTAATAAAGAAATTAATATATTTTATATTCTAACTATTTCACTATTTTTCGCATTTATAGATCAATAAGGCTTTAAAAAATAATAAAAATTTTAAAAAAATTAGTTGAATATAATTCAACTATTATTAAACTATCTTTTATATAAATATTGTTTTAATAGGATAAGCAGGCACACACAGGTTGAATTGATTTAAATTTTTTTTACAAATTAACTAGTATTCATTCTTGAACTAGTGATAAAATTTCTGTAATCCTCATTCAATTGTGAAGGATTTTTATACTTTGAAACTCATTAAGGAGATATATATGAAACAATTATTAAAATTGTCTGCTGCTTCATTGTTAGTAGTTGGTGCTCTTACTGTACAGGCTTCTACTTTAAGCGACGTTCAAGCAAAAGGCTACGTGTCTTGTGGCGTATCAAAAGGTTTGGCAGGATTTTCAGCTGCTGACTCTGCTGGTAATTGGACTGGTGTAGACGTTGACGTTTGTCGTGCTGTTGCAGCTGCAACGCTTGGCGATGCACAAAAGGTTAAGTTTGTACCTTTAACTGCTAAAGAGAGATTTACTGCTCTTCAATCTGGTGAAATCGACATGTTGTCAAGAAACACTACTTGGACAATTACTCGTGACGCTTCTTTAGGATTGAATTTTGCTGGTGTTAACTACTATGATGGACAAGGATTCATGGTTAAGTCTTCTCTAGGTATTTCCAGTGCAATGGAATTAAGTGGTGCTGCAGTATGTATTCAAGCAGGTACAACTACTGAATTAAACCTTGCAGACTGGGGTAAGGCTAACGGTATCGAATACAACTCAGTTGTTTCTGACACAAATGCTCAAACTCTAACTAACTATGATTCTGGACGTTGTGATGTATTAACAACTGATGCTTCTGGTCTATATTCAATGCGTGCTGCTGCAAAAGATCCTTCTGAGCACGTAGTACTTCCAGAAATTATTTCTAAAGAGCCATTAGGACCTGTTGTTCGTCAAGGTGACGATCAGTGGTTCAACATCGTAAGATGGTCTCTTAATGCAATGATTACTGCTGAAGAGCTTGGAGTAACTAGTGCAACTGTTGATGAAGTTACTAACAACCCTGAGCGTGAGCGCTTAATGGGTCGTTCTGGTAGTACTCATGAGTATGTTGGACTAACTCCAGACTGGACTTACCAAATCGTTAAGCAAGTAGGTAACTACTCTGAAAGCTTCGAGCGTAACATCGGTATTAATACGCCGATTGGTATTGCCCGTGGTGTGAATGCACTATGGACAGATGGTGGAATTCTTTATTCACCTCCATTTAGATAAGCAATTATCTAGTTAGAACCTAAACCAGCCTGCTATACTTTAGCAGGCTGGTTTTTTTTTACATTTTTCTAATTCTTTTACCTCCAATAAAAGATCATTTTTAGTAAAATTTGCATATTAACCTTACCTAATCTTTTATGAAAAAATTAATCCTCGAATCTCTCGGAAAATCTCAACATAGAGGATTAAACTTCCGTGATATGCTTTACAACAATGAGGCAAGAGCATTTTTCTTCCAAGTTGTGACCTTTGTCCTGGTAATAGGGCTTTTTTATACTGCAATTGGAAACCTCTTTCATAATATTGAAGAGAGAGGGATTAATACGGGTTTCACTTTTCTCAAAAATAGAGCTGGATTTGATATCCTACCATTCCTTGGTAACTATGTAGTTGACTACACGCCTGAATCTTCGAATTTTAGCGTTTTTTACGTTGGACTTATAAATACTCTTATAGTAGCTTTTGTAGGCATAATTCTCTCTACTCTGATTGGCCTATTTATTGGTATCGCAAGACTTTCAAGCAATTATCTCGTTGCCAAACTAGCAGGCGCCTATATAGAGCTTTTTAGAAATATACCTATTCTCTTACAGATTCTGTTTTGGTATAACCTATTTATTAACCTTTTTCCCCATCCAAAACAAAGTTTTGCTTTCTTTGATATTATGTTTCTTAATCAAAGAGGTCTATACTTACCAAGACCTATTCCTGAAGAAGGGTTTTCGGTTGTTGCACTATCATTAATTGTTGGAATAATTGCCGCCTATTTTGTAAAAAAACACTTTAAGAAAAAACATGATTTAACTGGAGTTTATACTAGCACTTGGCCTTTCTCAGTCGGCTTAATTTTGGGTCTGCCAGTCCTGGTGTTCCTAGCTCTTGGATCTCCACTTCAATTTGATATCGCTGTATTAGGCAAATTCAATCTGAGAGGCGGTATGAATGTTGTCCCTGAGTTCCTGGCATTAACATTTGCGCTGAGTGTTTATACAGCAACCTACATTGCTGAAGCTATTAGATCGGGCATTGAGGCGGTTGATAAGGGCCAAAAAGAGGCTGCAGCTGCAATTGGCCTTACGCCTACACAATCACTTAAGTTAGTTATATTGCCGCAAGCTCTTAGAGTAGCAATTCCGCCGACAATTAACCAGTATTTAAACCTTACTAAGAATTCATCACTCGCAACAGCAATTGGATATCCAGAGCTTATGAGTGCGTTTGGTGGAACTGTTCTTAATCAGGTAGGGCAGGCGGTTGAAATCCTTGCAATGGCAATGCTTGTTTATCTAGTGATTTCACTATTTATATCCATATTGCTGAATTATGTTAATAAAAAAATGGCCATCCAGGGAAGATAAGTATGCCAGTATTTGATCAACAAGAAACAAGAAAACCACCAGTATCTCAAATTGGGGCCGTAGTTTGGCTTAAAACTAATTTATTTTCAAGCTGGATTAATTCTATCTTAACTTTCGCTTCACTCTACTTGCTCTACATAATGATTCCACCATTATTGAATTGGATGATATTTGATGCAAGTTTCAGCTTCGGTACCGTTAATTTCTTTGGCTTTGAGATTAAGTTTAGTGAAGAAATGGCTACAAACGATAATTGTGGCAGGGTTGGTGCCTGTTGGCCATACATCTATGAAAAACTCTACATGTACACTTATGGCTTCTATCCAAGAACTGAAACTTGGAGACCTAATACTGTATTCGTTCTAACAGGGCTGCTGTTTGTAATAATACCTCTAGTTAAAAACTATAAATATAAGAACAGAGTTACCTTATCTTTAATTATTTTTTATCCTTTAATCTCCTATGTACTTATAGCTGGTGGATTTGGAATTCTAGCCCCTGTGCCTACTGATCAGTGGGGTGGTTTGCTTCTAACATTAATTATTGCTTCAGTAGGTATTATCGTCTCTTTTCCAATTGGAGTGCTATTAGCTCTCGGAAGGCAATCTAATTTAAGAATAATTAAACTATTTTCAACCCTGTTTATCGAATTCATTCGAGCTGTTCCATTAATTACAATCCTATTTATGGCTTCGTTTGTTCTGCCATTGTTTCTGGAATCAGGAAATTATTTTGATAAGCTCTTAAGAGCTCTAATTGGAATAGCGCTCTTCCAGGCAGCATATTTTGCTGAGGTAGTCAGAGGAGGGCTACAAGCAATCCCAAGAGGCCAATATGAGGCAGCTGATGCAATTGGATTAAGCTACTTTCAAAAAAACGTACTAATAATTCTTCCTCAGGCGTTAAAAATATCAATTCCAAATATTGTAGGATCTTCAATTTCATTATTTAAAGACACAACGCTTGTATTGATTATTGGTCTATTTGATATGCTTGCAATGGTTAATTTAACGAGCAATGACCCATATTGGCTTGGAAGAGAGCCTGAAGGGTTTGTGTTTGTAACCATGGTTATGTGGGCTATACTATATACAATGTCTCGTTATTCAAGAAAACTAGAGTTACGATTTAACACTGAAAACAAAAATTAAAGGTTAAAAAATGAGTGATAAAAAAACAAATATCATTGAAATATCTGAACTTAATAAGTGGTACGGAGACTTTCACGCGCTAAAAAATATTAATTTAGAGATTCAAGAGGGTGAAATAATAGTTGTATGTGGCCCATCAGGCAGCGGAAAATCAACATTGATACGTTGTGTTAACTTTCTAGAAAAGTTCCAAGAAGGCTCAATTTTGGTCTCAGGAACGGAACTTACGGATGATGCACAAAAAATAAGGAAAATACGAAGCGAAGTATCTATGGTGTTTCAGCACTTTAATCTGTTTCCTCATTTAACAATATTAGACAACCTAACTCTGGCTCCTATTTGGGTACACAATGAAACCAAAGAAGAATCAAGGGAAAAAGCCTTAAAACTACTAGATAGAGTCGGAATCAAGGACCAAGCTGAAAAATACCCAAATCAGCTTAGCGGTGGTCAACAACAGAGGGTTGCGATAGCAAGGTCATTATGTACAAATCCAAAAATAATGCTATTTGATGAACCTACATCGGCATTAGATCCAGAAATGATCTCAGAAGTTTTAGATGTAATGATAGAGCTAGCCAGGGAAGGAATCACTATGATTTGCGTGACTCACGAAATGGGATTTGCTAGAAAGGTGGCAAACAGAATTATCTTTATGGATGATGGGCAAATAGTTGAAGAAAATGATCCAGAAAACTTCTTTAATAATGCAGAGTCTGACAGACTACAACTATTTTTAGATCAAATACTTACTCATTAAAACTTATTAATTAGTGCTATTTGTTCTATAGAACCATAAAAAGGTTAGAATGGGTATTGAAATTGGACGAATAAGTTTTCAATTTGAACTGAAGTGTATTAAATAGAATGCAAATGTTTAAGTTCTTAAAAAAAGATAGGCCAGCACAAGAATCAATAGAAGAAGTCATTAAAACAGATGACTGGACAAAGGATATAAAGCGCAGCAAGAAGATAGGAAGTGAAGTTGAGCAGCTATCCTTTATATATGATTCTGAAAGCATAAATGAGGATAAAGGGACTAAGAAGGGACTAAGTAGGGACCATCTTAAAATTCTCAAAAACTGCAAGGAAGAAAGTACCGCTTTAGAGTTAATGAAAATTTTAAAGCGAACAAATAAATCTAAATTTAAGATAGCAATAATTAATCCATTAATTGATCATCAATTTCTCGAACTAACAATTCCAGAAAGTCCGAGAAGTCCAAGTCAAAAATATAGGCTCACCGGCAAGTTTGTTAGAAGAAGAGTGAGAGATTGAGCTATGTTTTCTTCAAAACATGCTTTTTTTGCTAATATTCTGCATTTAAATACCCTTTTCCTTTAAATTTTAGATTTTAGATACTTTCTTTAATTTGGCTACAACTTATTTGGATATATAAACAATAGTTGAAAAATGGAAGTATTTCGAGGTCATTATATAAGTCATTGTTTTTTATAGATTTATCTTTGTTTTTGACTTTTTTTTCATATATTTTATTCGTATAATTTATATTATGTTAAATAAAATGAATATTTCTAATATTCTAAAAAATATATAAATATATGGATAATAGAATTCTTAGTCCCGCCCTACTTTATTGATTTTTCAGTCTTTAATTACTTAGTCCCTAATACGAACTATGCCCGAGAATAAAAGAAATTATCTGTTATTGGCTTCCTTAATATTAATTTGGGGTTCATCCTTTTTACTCACAGATAGATCTTTGTTATTTTTCTCTCCGGAGGAAGTTGTCACCTATAGGTTGACTATTGGCGCCTTATCCATGTTGCTTATTTCTTTAATTTATAGCAAATCCCTTTTTGTCTCTATTCGACCCTGGTTTCATTTTGCTATTTATGCTGTAGTTGGAAATATCCTGCCATATCTGTTGATTTCTACTGGTCAAATGTCAATTACCTCGGGTATGGCTGGACTTCTTATGGCAGTAATGCCACTTGTTACACTTGTTCTTGCGCATTTCTTGCTGCCTAACGATAAACTTAATATTTTCAAATTTATTGGTTTTGTTTTTGGTATATCTGGTGTTCTCTTTATTCTTGGTCCTTCTATAAATAATGGCTCGAATTCTACAATTGGGATTTTGCTGGTTCTCGCAGCAGCATGTTCCTACTCCATTAACACCATTATTGCTGCGCGTTTGTCCTCCTATGATCCTATTGTTACTAGTACATGTGTCTTAATTCTTGCATCTGTAATTTCGTTTCTAATTTGGCCAGAAACTTTAAATATTTCTTTTACTGAAATACCTTTTTTAAGTGGCTTTTCTCTTATCTTATTGGGTGTCCTTCCAACAGGAATTGCTGCCTATATTTATTTCATTATTATTAATTCAGCTGGTGCAACTTTTTTAGCGAACATTAACTATTTAATTCCTGTAGTTGCTTTTTTTCTTGGCGCAATTCTTCTTGGTGAGGAAATTCTTTTACAAAATATTATTGCTTTAATGTTTATTATCTCTGGCATATTTATTTCACGAAAAAATTCATAATTTTATAAAAAAATATTTTATATAAATTTGTTTTTTTTCAAATGCTTATCCAAAATCTGTCCTTGATTTTTTTAAATACCCTTGCATCTATTTTATTTATATTCTATATTTAGTGTATATTTATCTCTTGAAGCACTAAATGTAGTACCTTTTTAGGAGTTGAGTTTGAACCAGGAAATACAGGCAATAAAGGACAATGCCGTTGATCAAGAAATTTTAGTTACCAAAAGAGATGGTTCGAAAGAGTCAATTGATTTAGAAAAAATTCACAGAGTTGTTCATTGGGCATCACAAGATCTTGAAAATATTTCTGTTTCTCAGGTTGAAATTAACGCACAATTAGCTTTTTTTGATGGAATTAAAACTGAGGATATCCATGAAACTATTATTAAATCAGCAGCTGACTTAATTTCTACAGATGTCCCAGATTATCAATATTTAGCTGCGCGTTTAGCTATTTTTCATCTCAGAAAAAAAGCTTTTAAATCTTTTACACCTCCTCCATTAATTGATCACGTAAAAAAGCTAACTGATTTAGGAATTTACGATAAAGATATACTAAAAAAATACAACGCCTCTGAATTCAAAGAGCTTGATAATTACATCGATCATTGGCGTGACATGAACTTCTCATATGCTGCTGTAAAGCAACTTGAAGGCAAATATTTAGTTCAGAATCGTGTTACAGGTGAAATTCATGAATCCCCTCAAATGCTTTATATGCTTGTTGGGATGTGCTTATTCCAGGAATATAAAGGTAAATCTAGATTAAACATTGTTAAACGTTTTTATGATGCTGCATCAACCTTTAAGATTTCATTACCAACCCCAATTATGGCAGGTGTTAGAACGCCAACTAGACAATTTTCCTCTTGCGTTTTAATAGAATCTGATGATGATTTAGACTCCATCAGTGCAGCCTCTGGAGCCATTGTTAAATATGTTTCTCAACGTGCTGGAATTGGTATTAATGCTGGAAAAATTCGAGCCTTGGGTAGCCCAATTAGAGGCGGCGAAGCAACACATACCGGCTGTATTCCGTTCTTTAAACACTTTCATACAGCTGTTAAGTCATGCTCACAAGGAGGTGTTCGAGGTGGTGCGGCCACCCTATTCTATCCATTATGGCATCTTGAAGTTGAAAGCTTAATGGTTCTCAAAAACAATACCGGTACCGATGAAAACAGAATTAGACATTTAGATTACGGTGTCCAATTTAACGGTCTAATGTATGAGCGTTTTCTTAAAGATGAGAATATTACGTTATTCTCTCCAAATGATGCACCTGGTCTTTATGATGCTTTTTTTGCAGATCAGTCAAAATTTAAAAAACTTTATGAAAAATACGAAAAAGATGATTCTATTCGTAAACAACAAATTAACGCGCGTGAGCTTTTTGCATTATTTATGAAAGAGAGGGCTAATACTGGACGTATTTACCTTCAAAATGTTGACCATTGCAATACTCATGGAGCTTTCGATCCTTCTCAAGCCCCTATTAAGCAGTCTAATCTGTGTATGGAGATTACACTTCCAACAAAACCTCTTTATTCCGTCCAGGATGATGCAGGAGAAGTTGCTCTTTGCACCCTCTCAGCAGTAAATTTAGGAGCTCTTGAGAGCCTTGATGAATTAGAAGACATCACTGACATAATTGTTCGGTCACTGGATTCATTATTAGACTATCAAGACTATCCTCTGAAATCTGCTGAAATAACAAGCAACAATAGAAGAACATTAGGTATTGGTGTAACTAATCTAGCTTATTATTTAGCTAAAAATGATGCCAAATATTCTGATGGCTCAGGAAATGATTTAATTCATAGAACATTTGAGGCGCTCCAATATTATTCTTTGAAAGCATCTAATAAAATTGCTCAAGAGTTTGGCCCCTGCCCTCTTTTCTCTGAAACTCAGTACGCTAAAGGCATAATGCCGATCGATAGCTACAAAAAAGATATTGATGATTTTTGCAATACAAAATTAGAACTGGATTGGGATACTTTGAGAAAAGATATCCAGGAGAAAGGCCTCAGAAACTCAACTTTAACAGCCCTTATGCCATGTGAAAGTTCTTCTCAAATCTCTAATTCAACTAACGGTATTGAGCCACCTAGGGGATTTATATCGGTAAAGCAATCTAAAGACGGAATACTAAAACAAGTTGTACCCGAATATGAGAAGCTTCACAAAAAATATGAGCTTCTTTGGGATATTAAAGATAACGAAGGTTATCTTCAATTATGTGCAATTATGCAAAAATTTGTTGATCAATCGATTTCAACAAACACTCACTATGATCCTTCTCAATATGATGGAAATAGAGTTCCTATGAAACTCTTTCTTATGGATCTACTCAAGGCCTATAAGTATGGAATCAAAACGCTTTATTACCATACAACAAGGGATGGAGCTAGTGACGACCAAAGCATTGAAAAGAAAGGGGATGATGATTGCGAAGATGGAGTTTGCAAACTTTAATTTGAACTAATTATGGCCTACAGTATATTTAATCAAGAAATAAATGATACTCTCAAAGAACCGATGTTTTTTGGTGATTCAGTAAACGTTGCGCGTTTTGATCAACAGAAGTTTGAGATGTTTGAAAAGCTTACTGAAAAGCAGCTTTCTTTTTTCTGGCGACCTGAGGAGATTGATGTGTCAAAAGATAAAATTGATTTTGGCAAACTTCTTCCAAATGAAAAGCATATCTTTGTTTCCAACCTGCAGTACCAAATTTTGTTAGACTCAGTTCAAGGGCGCTCTCCCAATATTGCATTTCTTCCTATTGTCTCTCTACCGGAGTTAGAAAATTGGGTTGAGACATGGGCCTTCTCAGAAACAATTCATTCTCGCTCTTACACTCACATTATTAGGGCAATTGTTAATGAACCGGGCGTGGTTTTTGATGAAATCATGAAAACCGAAGAGATTATTCAGAGAGCAACAAGTGTTTCCAAACACTATGACAAGTTAATTAAGCATACTCAGGCATACCTTCTTAATGGCGAAGGTGAGCATCAAATTGATGGAAAACTAATTACAATCAATATGTACTCGCTTAAGAGATTGCTATATTTAACTCTGATGTCTGTTAATATTCTTGAAGCAATAAGATTCTATGTAAGCTTTGCCTGCTCATTTGCTTTTGCTGAAAGAAAAGTGATGGAAGGCAATGCCAAGATCATTAAGTTAATAGCTAGAGATGAAGCACTTCACCTCACAGGCACCCAACATATGCTTAATTTAATGCGAGATGGTAAGGACGATCCTGACATGCAAGCAATTGCAATTGAGTGTGAGGCAGAAGTTATCCAAATGTTTAAGGACGCTGCAAATCAAGAGAAAGAATGGGCAGAATACCTTTTTAAAGATGGATCAATGATTGGTTTAAATGCTCAAATCTTAAAACAATACCTTGAGTATATTACAAATATTCGAATGTCAGCATTGAATATGCAGCCAATATTTGAGCAAACAACTAACCCTCTTCCATGGCTGAATCACTGGCTTGATTCAGATAACGTTCAAGTAGCCCCACAAGAGACTGAAATTACATCATATCTTGTTAGCGCAATCGACAATACTATTGACTCTGAAGACGAAGATTTTAGTGATTTTAAGCTTTAATTGCTTAGTATCAAATGTTTAAGATCGATGTTGATAACATTAATGGTAAGACAGAGTCACTCTATGTGTATGGTGAAGCCTCGATTCTGAGTGAACTTGAAGCCAACAATGTGCTTGTAAATCATAGTTGCAGACAAGGTCACTGCGGTAGCTGCATCCTCAAATTGGTCAAGGGAGATGTGATCCATCAAGAATGTCTTGTGCCCTTATCTCAAGGAGAAATTCTTGCCTGTCAATCTAGGCCAGTATCAGATATAAAGATAACAACTAAGATTTAAATTCCTGCAAAAACTCTGTCACTTCTTGACTGTTACCTTCAAAGACAATACGTTGTTTTTTGCTACTTATTTGATAGTTATACATTGGGTCATAATAGTCAACTAAAAGAGACTCTATAAGCGGCAAATAATCATTCAAATTATGGTTTTTTTTATGGTTTTTAAGGGCAATATTCAACTGATTTAAGAGTGATTTATATCTAAGACCACCAAGTCTTTTTTGAATTTTATAAAGACTATTAAGCCAATAATTAGAAAAATTTTCAAAGCCATTTTCTATGTCTTGAATATTAAATTTTTCATACATATCAATAACATAGGACTGAAGACTGATATTAATTCTATCTTCGAGGAGTGCTCTCAAAATAACAATTTTTGACTCCCTAGACTTATGCTTAATGGCCTCAGGAATAAATATGGTTCCTATGTTATTTCCTTCATCTTCAATTAGTAAATGATTGTATGATACTTTTTTTATCAAATCTACACTTAAATGATTTTCAAAATCAATTTGTTTGGGCTGGGGAGTTACATTATTTCCAAAAGCAGAGCCTCTATGATTTGCAAAACCTTCAAGATCTATGCTGTTATTAAATCTGTTTAAGAGAATTGTTTTTCCGCATCCTGTTTGACCACCAATCACTAAAAAATTCTTATTAGATACAATACGATGCATTTCAGCAAGCAGAAATGATCTGAGTGCCTTATATCCTCCTTTAACTCTTGGATAAGAGACACCAGAATGCTCAAAAATCCATTCTTGTGAAATCTGGGAACGAAGGCCACCTCTAAAACAAAAAAGTGCCCCTTTTGGATATTTTTTAACGAATTGGATCCATTTTTCTACTCTCTCTTGTTTAATTTTTCCATGAACAAGTTCATGACCAAGCTTGATTGCAGAGTCTTGACCATTTGCTTTATAGCAGATGCCGATTTGATGTCTTTCAATATCTGACATGATTGGATAATTATGAGCATAAGGGAAAGAACCCTCTGAGAATTCAATTGGAGCCCTAACATCTAAAAGAGGTGTATTTGATTTAAAGATTTCTGAAAAATTATCTATTTCTTGTAAATCAATCATTTTATGTTGATGATTTTATTTTCTACTGATTGTTCTAAAATTTTTCCAATAGGCTCTAGATCAAGTGAATTCGAAGTCATAAAGTCAACAAAGTCGTTTAAGCTCTCTTGAGATACTGAAACAAGGAGACCGCCACTAGTTTGGGGATCACAAACAATATATTTTTCAAGTTCAGATAGCTTACTTAAATTTTTACCGTAACTTTCAAAGTTTCTTATTGTCCCTCCAGGAACACAGTCATTTTCAATATATTCAATAACATTTGGCAATAAAGGGAGCTTATCAAAATAAATTTCAGCTGAAACTTGACTTCCTCTACAAATCTCTAAAAGATGTCCAGCGAGGCCAAAGCCTGTAACATCAGTTACCGCATTAACGCCTTCAACAGAGGAAAGTTTTGATCCAATATCATTTAATGCACACATTTGATCAACGGCAAGATTATGATCAGTTTCACTGACAACTTTCTTTTTTTGCGCAGTCGAGAGTATCCCTATTCCGAGAGGCTTTGTCAGAAAAAGAGAATCTCCAGGTTGAGCACCAATATTTTTTTTAAGATTTTTTATTTCTACTATGCCAGAAACAGATAAGCCAAAAATAGGTTCAGGAGAATCAATACTGTGTCCGCCAGCAAGAGAAATACCTGCGCGTGAGCAAATCTCACGACCCCCATCAATTACTTTTGCTCCAATCTCAGATGAGATTGAATTAATTGGCCAACCAAAAATTGAGATTGCCATCAAAGGCCTCCCGCCCATTGCATACACGTCACTTAATGCATTGCTCCCAGCAATCATGCCAAAATGAAAGGGATTGTCGACTATTGGCATAAAGAAATCAGTGGTACTAATGAGCGCTCTTCCATCTCCTAGATCATAGACAGCAGCGTCATCACTGGACTCATGCCCAACAAGTAAGTTTGAATCTAAATTTGAATAATTACTTCCTAAAATTTCCTTTAAAACCTTAGGGGAAATTTTGCATCCACACCCTGCTCCATGACTAAATTCAGTTAACTTAATGTCTTTTTCAATCATTAACGTTATTTAATATTGGAGTACTCATGATTTAGTTTTTTATAAAGATCTTCAGGGGAAATCTTAGGATTTTTATCCATAATTTCAAAAGCAATTACATTGTCTTCGACACCGCCCCAATTTTTAATATATGAGCCATCTTTATAGCCATTCTGTTGTCTAAAAGTGTTGAGCTGATTCTTTACAACATATCGCTTGTATAAGTCTTGAACATCAATACCCAAGTGAGAGATAATTTCAAAAAATAAGTCAGTAATTTGTCTAATATTATTAATATCAGGATTAATGCTTGAGGTTACAGATAATTTCAGCATATTTTCAAGCAATGATACTAATGCATCACTATCAAAATCACCTTTAGCGCTATACTCTAGATGCTTATTTGCATAGGCTTGATCATTAATTCGAATTGATTCGGACATAATAAAATGCCAAATATCAACTAATTCAACCTTTATATTATCCCAGTCTGGCTGATCATCAATATTTTTCCAATGCTTCCAATTAAAAGAATCAATAGCCTCTGCAACCTCCATGTATATGCCGCGGTACCATGAAATTTGTCTATTTTCCTTTGTGAATCCTTTTATCCAAATTTCACCATTTGTTTCGTCATTCAATTGCTTTTGAAGGGCAAACATTTGTTCAATTTGATTCATATTGTTAATTAAGTGAAAGAAAAGACAAAATTATAGATGGTTCATTAACAGAAGAGAGATAAAACTCAATACTGCTCAACAGAATTATCAATCTCTCTGGACCAAGCGTCTATTCCACCTCTTAAGTTAAAGAGTGACTTAAAGCCTTTAGATAATAGAAAGTTTGCAACCTGCATTGATCGCATTCCGTGATGACAGTATAGTGAATAGCTTAATTCTGGATCCAAATCTGAAAAAGTTTCCATGATTGAACTCATTGGCATACTGACGGCACCTTCAATTTTGCAAATATCCAGCTCCCACTTTTCTCTGACGTCAATAAGAGTATTGTCATCTTTGGTTAAATTTTCCTGAAATTGTTTTGGATTGAGATCTTCTAACATCTGAAATATTTCTTTTTAAAACTGTATTTTATTACTAACAATTGCTACTGAGTAAGTTTAATAGGTAAAATTTAAATTGTGAGTGAAAGTAATGATGACATCTTTAAATTCCCTTGTGAATACCCAATAAAAGTTTTCGGTTTAAATCAGCCTGATCTTGAAAAATCTGTTTGTTCAATCATTGAAAATTATGTCGGAAAATTGCATGAAAATCAGATTTCTATCAAGAATAGCTCTAAGGGTAAATATGTCTCAATCACCATCAGAATTATTGCAACAAGTCGGAAACAACTTGACTCTATCAATACAGATCTTCAAAAATCTCCTTTAGTCTCCTACCTTCTCTAAGGCTCGATGATTACAATCAAAGAAAAAGGCATTCAAGACTACACTTCTACTTGGAAAGAAATGATCTCCTTTACCGAAAACAGAAGCAAAGACACTGAAGATGAGCTCTGGACTCTAGAGCACAATAGTGTCTTTACTCAAGGACTTACTGGAAAACCAGAGCACCTTCTAAAAGAAACTGAAATAGAGGTCATTCAGTCAGATAGAGGAGGTCAAATCACTTACCATGGCCCAGGGCAGCTGATTGTTTATTGCCTTATTGACATCAAAAGATTAGGTATTGGAGTGAAGCAAATGGTCAGCATTATTGAAAAATCTATTATTGATCTATTGAGTGATTATTCGATTGCCTCTCATAAGATCAATGGTGCCCCAGGGGTATATGTTGATGGATCTAAAATTGCTGCTCTCGGTTTAAAAGTAAAGAGAGGAAAAACTTATCATGGTTTGAGCCTCAATATTGATATGGATCTTGCACCATATAGGCTTATTAACCCTTGCGGATACAAGGATTTAAATGTAACTCAAATGTCAAATCTAACGGATAATAAGCTTGATTTAGTTTCAATTAAAAAACAATTAACGAATCATTTATCTAATTATGTCTCAAGAACTTGAAATACGCTCTCTTAAAGGCGAATCTAAGGTTAGTCGGCTCAAAATTAAGCCAGATTCTGAACGAAAGCCAATAAAGAAGCCAGAATGGATAAGAATTAGACACGCCAACTCAAGTAAAGTTAATGAATTGAAAAAGACACTTAGGAGTCAAGAGCTTTTCACAGTATGCGAAGAGGCGCAATGCCCTAATCTCAGTGAATGCTTTAATCACGGAACAGCTACCTTTATGATTATGGGTCAAATCTGCACAAGAAGATGTCCGTTTTGCGATGTAGCTCATGGAAGACCTATGCCTCTAGATAAAAATGAGCCAAAGCACTTAGCAGAAACAATCTCAAAGATGTCGCTGAGTTATGTAGTTATAACATCAGTCGATCGAGATGATTTGAGAGATGGTGGCGCAGGTCACTTTAAAGAATGCATTGATGAAATTAGAAAAAAGACTCCTCTCGTAAAAATTGAGATACTGACTCCTGATTTCAGAGGCCGAGTCGATAAAGCGTTAAGTGTATTTAGTGATTGCCCGCCTGATGTTTTTAATCATAACCTTGAAACTGTACCCAGCTTGTATCCAAAAGTAAGGCCAGGGTCAGATTATGAACAGTCTCTTGATTTGCTTAAAAATTTTAAAGAAATGCATCCTAACGTAAAAACAAAATCAGGGTTAATGCTCGGTGTCGGCGAGAAACAAAAACAGGTAATTGATGTTCTTAAGGATCTTAGAGAGCATCAAGTTGATATGCTAACACTAGGTCAATATTTACAGCCTAGTCGACATCATTTAGCAGTTGAGGAATACATCACTCCGAATCAATTTGACGAGTACAAAATGATAGCTACTGATCTTGGTTTTACTCAGGTTGCTAGTGGTCCAATGGTAAGATCCTCATATCATGCAGATCTTCAAGCAAAGGGTGAGCTGGTAAATTAAATCGTGTTTTAAAGTATCATTGATGAAATATTCTCAAACAACAATCTATAGGTAGCCTAATATTATGATTAAAACGTTCTTTATCGCCCTTCTATTCTTTTTTATTATCGATGTTTTTTGGATTTATTTTGTAGCTACACCAATGTACAAACAAGAGGTTGGAGCGCTTATGGAACTTAAAGTTCCTCCAGCACTCATTTTTTATGTCATTTTCTTGCTTGGATTAATCTTTTTCGTAATTAATCCTAATCAAAACAATACGCTTATTAATGTCTTTTTAATTGGTGCTTTTTTTGGCCTGGTTACCTATGGAACCTACGATTTAACTGTATACGCATCTATGAATATTTTTAGCTTAAAGCTTGTCATTGCCGATATTCTTTGGGGTATGCTTCTTTCTGGCTCTGTAGCTGCTTTGACGGTCTTTACAATCAACAAATTAAACTAAATATTATGTCAATTGCATATACATCAGGCGAACCATCTGGAATTGGGCCCGATATTGCAATTATCTTCGCCCAGAAAAAGAGAGTTAATGATTTACAAGTATACTGTGATCCAGATATATTATTAAAGAGAGCAAAGACTCTTAATTTACCCCTTACTCTGTGCGAAAAGCCGACAATGAGTGCTGGCGAATTGTCAATCTTTCCTCTTAAAGCTCATAGAGAAGCTATTCCTGGAAAGCTTAATCCTGATAATGCCGAGTACGTTTTATCTTTATTACAGCATGCTACAAAAAATTGTTTAGAAAATCACTCTAGTGGCATCCTAACTGGACCTATTAATAAAGCGATAATAAATGAGGCCGGAATACTATTTAGTGGGCATACTGAGTATTTTGCAGAATTATCAAACACTCCGAAAACTGTCATGCTGTTAGCTACTTCAAACCTCAAAGTTGCTTTAGCAACAACTCATCTAGCGCTTAAGGATGTGCCAAAAAATATTACTAAGGAGTCACTTATTGAGGTTATCAGTATTATTAATAAAGACTATAAATTTTTTGAGAATAAAAAACCAAAAATTTTAGTGTGTGGCCTTAATCCTCATGCTGGAGAAAATGGACACCTTGGTGACGAAGAGATTACAACAATTAGCCCTGTAATTAATCAATTAAATAAAGATGGCTTTAATTTAGTGGGCCCAGTCCCTGCAGATACTGCTTTTACAAAGGACTCTTTAGAAGAGATTGATGTAGTCCTTGCAATGTATCACGATCAGGGCTTGCCAGTTCTGAAAGCAAGTGGATTTAAAAATGCTGCCAATATTACTCTTGGTCTTCCATTCATCAGAACTTCAGTTGACCACGGGACAGCTCTAGACCTTGCTGGTACAGGGAATATTGACCTAGGTAGCTTTAACTGCGCGTTATCTTTCTTTGAAAAAATAAGTAGAAATGGCTCACAAGCCTAGAAAAAGATTTGGTCAAAACTTTCTGGTTGATCACCAAGTAATTAACCAGATCATTTCCACTATAGCTCCAAAAAGAGACGACAACATTATTGAAATAGGTCCTGGGAAAGGTGCTTTGACTTTTCCGCTGGCAGAATATCTTGAGCACCTGAGTGTTATTGAAATTGATCGGGATTTAATCAGTATTCTTGAAGCTCAAAATAATCAAAAAATCTCTATTTATAACTCGGATGCTTTAGCATTTGACTTTAATCAATTTTCTGAAAAATTAAGGATAGTTGGCAACCTCCCTTACAACATCTCCTCTCCTTTATTGTTTCATTTGTTAAACTACAAAGACAATATTATTGATATGACATTTATGCTTCAAAAAGAGGTTGTTGAAAGGATTGTAGCATCACCCGGAAGCAAGTCATATGGAAGACTTAGCGTTGTAATGCAAGCCTTTTTTGATGCTGAACTAATGTTTATTGTCCCTAAGGATTCTTTCGACCCTCAGCCTAAAATTGAATCTGCTATACTTTATTTAAAAACAAAAAGTATTCCTTTGGTGCAAAATTTAAAACCACTTGAGAATATAGTTAAATTAGCATTTTCGCAAAGAAGAAAAACGTTAAAAAATTGTTTAAAATCTAAGCTGAATCAATCTCAAACAAAAATCGACTTATCACAAAGAGCCGAGATGCTGACACTTGAAAATTTTGTAACACTTATGAATGACTATGAAAAACAAAATCGAAATTAATGTAGAGGTCACTTATTTATCTGAACAATCCGACGTTCTCAATAAGCAATACGCATACGCTTACACTATCACTATAACTAACCAAGGCGATGTTGGTGCGCAGCTAAGAACTAGGCGCTGGCTTATTAAGGATGAGTCTGGTCAAACCGAAGAGGTTATCGGGGAAGGGGTCATTGGTCAGCAGCCTCATCTTTCGCCCGGAGAGAGTTTCCAATATAGCTCTGGGGCTATCATAAACACTGAAACTGGAACGATGAAAGGATCCTACGGAATGATTAGTGATTTAGGTCAAAGATTCGATGCAGATATCCCTGAATTTACTCTAAGCGAACCTCGAACACTGCATTAATCATAATCTGATGGATTATGCAATTGGTGATGTTCAGGGCTGCTTTAAAACCCTCGTGGCTCTGCTCAAAAAAATTAAATTTAACCCTGATGCTGATCGTTTATTTTTTTTAGGCGATGTTGTTAATCGTGGCAGCAACTCCCTTGAAGTTCTCAGATTAATCTACTCAAACCCAGATTGCATGCAAATGGTTCTTGGCAATCATGATTTTCATCTTCTTGTTTGCGCCTTAACAGATCGAAAACCCAACAAAAAAGATACATTTCAAGATATTTTAAATGCTCCTGATAAATTCCAATTGCTTGACTATCTTCTGGAAAGGCCATTAGCAATGAAATATGAGAATGCTTTATTAGTACATGCAGGAGCTCCTCCTCAATGGGGCATTACTTCTGTTCTTGAAAACAGCATTTTGGTTGAGGAAAATCTCCAATCTGAAAATGCTAGTAATTTCTTATCAAAGATGTATGGAAATAACCCTAATAATTGGAATGAAAATCTTTCAAATGAAGAAAAATCTCGTTACACAATTAATGCCTTAATGCGAATGCGCTTTTGCAAAGAAAATGGTGAGCTTGAATTTGATCATAAGCTCAATACCGACAAAAACCCTAAAGGATATAAAGCCTGGTTTTTACACCCCAAGAGAGAGATGATTAAACAGAAAATTTTCTTTGGGCACTGGTCAACACTTAAAGGTGTAGAAATTGAGAATATTTATCCTTTAGATCATGGTTGTGTATGGGGAGGTATGCTTTCAGCCTATAATCTAACAAATCAACAGATAATTTCTCAGCCATCAGTTGAATCTTAAGAAGATCCACTTCTAAGATTAACGG
>LURN01000008.1:27218-28485 GCA_001628405.1 Candidatus Thioglobus sp. REDSEA-S12_B1
CCCCGCCATTAAGGTGAACCGTCACCTTAGAATCCAAAATTCCACTTCTAAATCCATAAATTACTGCTGCACAGGCTCCAGAGCCACATGCAAGTGTTTCACCAACACCTCTTTCAATCACTCTTAATTTTATTTCATTTCTATTGATAACTTGCATAAAACCAACATTCACGCCTTCAGGATAGAGCTCACTGGATTGAATTTTTGAGGCTATATGTTCAATATCTTTGATTTCTTCTTGTACTAAAACAGCGTGTGGATTTCCTATAGATAATGACCCAACTTTGTATTCTTCAATCAAATATTCTGAAGATTCTTTGTCAAAATTTAACGGTATTTGAGAGGGTTCGAAGTTTGGCTTTCCCATATCAACAGTAACTGAATGATCGTTATTAATATTAAGAATCAATAAACCAGCATTGGTTTCAACAGTTAAAGTATTTTTGTATGATAGATTTTTCTTTTGAATATAAAGAGCAAAGCATCTTGCCCCATTTCCACATTGACTAACCTCTGAACCATCTGCATTAAAAATTACATAGCGGAAATCAGCTTGATTAGAAGTCGCGCTCTCTACCATCTGTCTCTTATACAGAGAAATATCTCCATCTATATTGTTCATGACAACAAAGTCATTCCCCAAGCCATGCATTTTCGTAAAATGAATCATGCGCATATTTTAACCTTTAGCGAATGGTTTTATATAATTACTGCTGTGTTAAAATCTAAATAAGTATTTATGTAGCTTAACTCAGAATGACTCCCCCAACAAATATTACATTAAGTAAAAATAAAAAATTACTTACAGTTTCGTTTGAAAAAAATGATTTTTCTATGAGTAGCGAATATTTGAGGGTTTACTCCCCCTCCGCAGAAGTTAGAGGTCATGGCCCTGGACAAGAAACATTGCAATTAAACAAAAAAGATGTAACTATCAAGTCGCTTGCTCCAATGGGCAACTATGCAATAGCAATTCATTTTAGTGATGGTCATACAACTGGCATATACTCATGGAGCTATCTTCATCATTTGGGAGTTGATAAAGAAGAGCTTTGGAAAGACTATTGCAAGAGAGTGAAAAACCATAATAGCAAGAATAGCAATGACAATCAAAATTATCATAAAGTTTCAATTTAATAATGATCTTCTTGTGAGGTATTATTTCTCATTACTTTAACAAACAGTTAAGTTTAATTTGTTAAAATTACAATAAAACTGAAATACCTGAATGTATTAATAGTTTTTTTAAAAAAAATTTAAATTATCC
>LURN01000009.1 GCA_001628405.1 Candidatus Thioglobus sp. REDSEA-S12_B1
CTCTTAATGGAAATATTTCCTCTGTAGTGCTAACTGTTCCAACGGATGAGGCTGAAAAGATGCTTAATATGGATTCAGACAAATTTTGCCAGTTTGCTAGTGATGGGTTTAATGGTAGTCTAGGAAAGATGGAGCAGATTGGGGATAGATTTTCATATCCTTTGGTAGGTGTTTATGCCCAAAAATTTAGATCAACGCGTTTTGCATTGATTGGCGATGCAGCTGTAGGAATGCATCCTGTAACAGCGCATGGTTTTAATTTAGGTCTTAGGGGGCAGGATATTTTATCAAAATCAATTTCCAAGGCTCTTAAAACTGGAAAAGACATAGGATCTGATCAAGTTTTAAAGGAATTTGAGAATAAACAAATTCATCTGTCTAGGTTGATGTATTTTGGAACCAATGGGGTTGTATCACTATTTACGAATGATGATGCTAAGGCAAAGCATATTCGCAAGCTTGTTTTGAAGTTTGCGGATCGATTTCCGCCAATAAAATCATTAATCACAAAGCATCTGACAGAATCAAAAAAAAGTAATTTAATCCCTTTTTAACGGAAATATTATGGCAGAAGCAGGCGATTTAAGTAATCTAAGGAAAGAATATCTCCAGAGCGGAATAACTAGAGATAATCTCCATGAAAGTCCAATTGAGCAGTTCTCATTATGGTTTTCTCAGGCAATGGAGGCAAATATAATAGAGCCCTCTGCTATGAGTCTCGCAACGTCAGATGAATATATCGGGATAAGAACTGTTCTCCTTAAATACTTTGATGAAAAAGGGTTTGTATTTTTTACAAATTATGAATCCAAAAAATCTAAACAAATACAAAAAAACCCTCAGGCTGCAATTCTTTTTCCATGGTTAGCACTTGAGAGGCAGGTAAAGATTATTGGGTCAGTTGAAAAAATTACAAAGATTGAGTCATTTAAGTATTTTTCTTCAAGGCCAAAGAATTCTCAGATAGGAGCCTGGGCATCAAAGCAATCATCAAGAATTTCCTCAAGATCGGTATTAGCCGAACAATTTGCTTCAATGAAAAAGAAGTTTTCAGATGGAGAGATCCCACTCCCTGATTTTTGGGGTGGTTACAGGGTTATTCCTAAGAGTATTGAGTTCTGGCAAGGGCGTGAAAATAGACTTCACGATCGGTTTATCTATGAACTGAAGGCTGACAAGTGGATTATTAGTCGCTTGTCTCCCTGATTAATCTAATTACAGAATCTGTCTTTGGGCTTTTTCCATGCCAAAAGTTAAAAGAGAGCGCAGCCTGTTCGACTAGCATTCCAAGTCCGTCACTGACTTGTCGAGCTGAGTTCTCAAGTGCCCACTTCATAAATGGGGTTTGCATTCCGTACATCAAATCATAGCATAAAGCATCCTCGCATAGGCCACTTGGCAAGTCAAGCATACCCCCACCAATCGATGCACTGGTGGCATTAATAACAATATCGACAGGCTTAGGTTTGATTTGATGAATTCCAAATCCACAAACCTTCCCAAATTTTAAAAAATCATTTGCAAGTTTTATGGATTTTTCAGAAGTGCGATTCGCAAGCAATATTTTTTCAGGATTTTTGTCAAGTATAGGCTTAAGAATTCCTTGAGTTGCACCACCAGCACCAATAATTAAAATTTCTTTTCCACCTAAGCTTTCACCCAAATTATTTTCAAGATCATTTACCAAGCCATTGCCATCAGTATTTTCACCATAAATTACTTTATTTTGTACTTTTATTGTGTTGACTGCGCCAGCTGCTCTAGCATTAGAAGTGAGCTCTTCACAGAAGTTAAAGGCATCAAGTTTAAAGGGCACCGTTATATTAAAACCTAGCCCACCATCCTTTATAAATTCATTCGCAGTTAAAGCAAAATCACCAATAGGTGAAAGTATTTTTTCATAAGACAACTCAATACCAAACTCATTTGCAAACTCATTATGAATCATAGGCGATAAGCTATGATTTATAGGATTACCAAAAACTGCAAATCTTTTCATAGAGTCTTAAGAAGCTTTTTCATTGGCACTATTGGCGGAGCTAGAATCAACTTTTTCTGAATTATCGTTCTCTAATTTATCCTTAGTAGCTTTACTTTCTTTCTTGGGCGATTTTTTTGCCGGCTTTCGAGTAGATTTAGTGCTTTTATTATCTTTGGTTTGATTTTTTTCAATAGGCTTTGATGCTTTATTCTCTGCTGGTTCCAGTGCTTTATTCTCTGCTGGTGTAGATACCTTTTTATCAGCGGATTTATTATTTGAATCAGTATTCAAATTATTTTTTTGGTTCCTATTCCTATTCCTGTTTCTATTTTGATTATTTCTGTTTCTTTGGTTCTCGTTTTTAGCATCATTTGGTGCTGTATTTGAATTATCAGCATTTTTAGAGCTCTCTTGAGAGTTTTTGTTCTGATTCCTACTCTGATTCCTACTCTGATTCCTACTCTGATTCCTACTTCTGTTTCGGTTTTGAGGCCTTGCATTTTTAGGTTTCTGAGCAACCTTTTTTTCTGAAGAAAAAATTTCAGCTAATTTGCTCATAAAAGAGATTTTCTTTTCAGGCATTTTTGTTGAAGGTTGATTGGTTGAAATTGCTGGAATATCAGGCTTATCAATATAGTTAATGACGTTTGGATTCTCCTGAGGCCTGGATATTGCTTGAAAGCTCTTATGGTGTGAGCTTTTATTCCCTTTTTGTTTATTTACTGTGTAATGCGGAAAGTGCATATACTGGTTAGGAAGAAGTGTAATTTTAATTTGATGTTTTTCCTCCATATTGTTTATGTGTTGTCTCTTCTCGTTCAATAAATAAGTAATGACTTCAACACTTGATTGAATGGTTATATCTCCATTAGTTTTGTTGGAATTTAGGTTGTCCTCAAGTTGACGAATAATTCTTAAGGCAAGTGATGGTATCGTTGGATTGGTTCCACTTCCATTGCAGACTGTACAAGTTTTTCCCGTCGACTCAAGAACTGAATTCATAAGCCTCTGCCTGGATAATTCAAGTAAGCCAAATCTCGAAATTGTTCCAATCTGGACACGAGCCCTGTCATTAGCAGTGGCCTTTTCCATTAGTTTCTCAATTGAAACTCTGTTTGCCTCGGATGCCATATCAATAAAGTCAATAACAACAAGGCCCCCAATATCTCTTAACTGTAATTGAAGTGCAATTTCCTCAGCAGCATCCAGATTAGCTTTGTATGCAGTATCTTCAATACTGACTCCTTTAGTAGCTCTGGCTGAGTTAATATCAATCGCAGTAAGCGCTTCGGTAGCATCAAATACTATTGTTGCACCTGACTTTAATGCAACTTCTCTGTTAAAAACATTTTTGACTTGAGATTCAACACTCATATGGGCAAAAAGTGAGTGGTCAGTTACATCAAAAAACTTAATCTTATCGAGATAATGCGGCATAACAAAATTAATAAAGTCTCTAGCTTTTTGATAAGTTTCCAGATCATCAATAATGACACTATCAGTATCTTCTCTCAGGTAATCCCTGAGTGCTCTTACAGTAATATCGCTCTCTTGATAAATCAAAAAAGGACCATCCTGATTTTTTGTAGCTGTTTTAATTGACTTCCAAAGCTGAGTTAAGTGGTCTACTTCCCACTGAAGTTCACTTACACCTCTTCCAGCACCTTCAGTACGAATAATGAGACCTGAGTGCTTAGGCACATCAAGTTTAGGTAGTATTTTTTTCAAGTCCTGACGATCAGATGCACTAATTTGTCTTGAGATTCCAGAGCTTTTTGGATTATTGGGAGTGAGAATCATATATGCACCAGCTAAGTTGATATATGTACTTAGAGCAGCGCCTTTATTACCTCGCTCTTCCTTTTCAACCTGAATGATGATGTCTTGCCCCTCTTTAAGGACATCACTGATTGTTAATTTTTCTCCCTTAGGTTTAACGCCTTCCGCAAAGAAAGGGGAAACCTCTTTAAAGGGAAGAAAGCCATGTTTTTCTTTACCATAGTCGACGAAAGCAGCCTCAAGTGACTGTTCAACTCGAGAAATTTTTGCCTTGTATATGTTGCCTTTAGTTTTACGATTAAGGCTGGTTTCTATGTCAAGATTGGTAAGCTTTTGATTCTTGACAATGGCCACCCGGATCTCTTCCTTGTGGGTAGCGTTTATGAGAATGTGATTCATTATAAAGTCCTGTTATATCTGGACTATTGAGCACATGCATAGCTTCAACGCTTAAGCATTGAATAGGAATAAAGTTTTGATTTTGAAGATTCATCAATATCTAAATAAGTTCTGTATGCGGCACCAATAAGCCCATAAAAAATAGTTCGTTACAATATTTCCTTTTGTTTTATTTTGAAATAATTGTAAAAAAATTCTTGTTGGTCGATAAATAATATTCGACATCTTTATTATATCACAAGTTGACCTACAGATAATTCTTACTGGTTGAGAGTTCTACCACCATCTATATTGATAATTTGTCCAGTGATGTATTCAGAATTTGCTAAAAATAAGACCGTATCAGCTATATCTTGAGGAGAGCCTTGTTTATTAAGAGCTATCCTCTCAAGCATAAGTTTTTTTTCTAAGTCTGAGATCTCAGCGCTAGCTTCAGGCCAAAGGATTGACCCTGGTGAAACGCCATTGACTCTTACACTAGGTGCAAGCTCCTTGGCTAAAGTTTGAGTCATCATTTTCAGCCCAGCCTTTGAGATATTGTAAACAGCATGATTCTTTAAGGGTCTCTCCGAGTGGATATCAATAATATTAATAATAGAACCACTGGTTGATGATAATTTTTCACTTAGTCCCCTAGATAGGAAAAAAGGTGCTCTTAAGTTGACATTAAGGACTTCATCCCAAACTTTAATGTCAGAGTCTTCGACAGACTTAGGATAAAAAACAGATGCATTATTCACCAGTAAATCTAGTGAATCAATAGAATCAACTATAGATTTGATGCTATCAATACTATTGAGATTTCCTGAGACGACTTCTACAGTATTTTTTCGCTTTGAGTTGAGTTTTTCACTTAGAATTTCAGCTTTTTCAAGTGACTCATTGCAATGAATAATAATCTTAAAATTGTTATCATGAAGTGTTTTGGCGATTTGTGCCCCAATTCGAGCTGCACCACCTGTAACTAATGCTGTTTTCATCTTTAGTCTTTTTGGTAAATAAATTTAATGTATTTTTGGTTTTATGAAGAATATTAAGTGCTCTCAGTATAAAATAATTTTTACTTATGAGTCTCGAAAATATTATAGCTAAAAGCATCAAAGAAAATAACAATCCCATTGGATTTGATGTCTTTATGAATCAAGCGTTATATCATCAAGAATTTGGTTACTACCGTTCTAACAAAACCATCTTTGGACATAAGGGGGACTTTATTACTTCTCCTGAAGTCTCAGACCTTTTTGGCTTTTGTCTTGCCAGGCAATGTAAACAAGTACTTAATGGTGGAGACATTCTAGAATTTGGGGCTGGAAGTGGTATTCTTGCAGCGCAGATACTCTTTGAGCTTGGAAGATTGAAATCTCTTCCGAAGAAATATTTTATTATTGAGCTGAGCGCTAAGCTTAGGTTCACCCAAAAGGAAACAATCAAAAAAATCTTACCCGAACTACTTGATCGCGTTGAGTGGCTTACTGAGCTCCCTAAAAAATTTAAAGGCGTGGTCATTGCCAATGAGGTTTTAGATGCATTTCCAGTTAAACGCATAAGTTTTTCTAATGGTAATTTTTACGAAATGGGTGTGGATTTTATTGATGGAAAATTTAAGTGGGTAAGACTTAATGAGCCCTTGATAAGCTCAATTATTCCATCGTCTGTAGATTTTCAGGAGGGTTATACGACAGAAATAAGCCTCCAGTCAAGCGCATGGATTAAATCGATTTTTGGTTTCTTGACTGAAGGGATAGTCTTATTGATAGATTACGGAATGACTGGACCTGAGTATTTCCATCCTCAAAGAAGCCAAGGAACTCTAAAGTGTTTTTCTAAGCATAAATCAAATGATGACCCATTTATAGATATTGGCAAGCAAGACATTACAGCATCGGTAAACTTTAGTAATGTTGCAAGTAGCGCAAAGGATTGCGGCTTTGAAATATCCGGCTACACCACGCAGTCAATGTTTTTAATTTCTTTGGGTATAGACGATTACCTAAAAAATGAAGAGAATGAAGAAAAAAGAAGAAAAATTGCTCAAGAAATTAAGCAGCTCGTATTGCCAGGTGCTATGGGAGAAGTCTTTAAAGTATTAGCTTTAAGTAAGAAACAATCATTAAAATTGGAAGGCTTTAAAGAGCTAGACTTAACAAATAGGCTTTAGAATTAATTTATGGATATTTTTCAAGCAATAATCTTAGCTTTTATTCAAGGTTTGACAGAGTTCTTACCTGTATCCTCATCAGCTCACCTAGTTATTCTTCCAAAGTTTTTTGATTGGCCTGACCAAGGCTTGGCTTTTGATGTTGTTCTTCATTTTGCCTCCCTTTGTGCAGTCATCATCTATTACAGGACTTCGATCGCTACTCTTGTACAAGATTTTTTCTCATCTATATCTAGCAGAAAAATGCAAGGCGATTCATTTCTAGCTTGGGGCGTTTTATTGGGAACTATTCCAGTTGGCTTGGCAGGTCTTTTTTTGAATGACTTTGTTGAAATGAATCTAAGGAGTTTTCAAGTAGTAGCCTACGCAACTATTTTCTTTGGCGTTGCACTTGGTCTTTCTGATATTTTTCATAGAGTCAGAAACATGAATCGCGAAGTGATTCGAGGAAGCGATATTGTAATTGTTGGGTGCTTTCAGGCTCTAGCTCTAATTCCTGGAACCTCTCGCGCGGGTATCACGATCACTGCAGCACTCCTGATAGGTCTATCCAGAAAGCTGTCCATTAAGTTTGCTTTTTTGCTCTCAATCCCAGTGATAAGTCTGGCAACTATTATGAAGCTTTTTGAACTTTCTAATCAGTACCAGCAGGTTAACTGGTTGTTGCTATTGTTTGGTTTTGCTATTGCATTTCTGACATCTTATTTTACAATTGTATTTTTTATTAAGTTGGTTGAAAGAATTGGCTTTCTCCCGTTTGTTGTTTATAGAATTTTTCTTGGAGCACTTCTATTTCTAATCTAATGCCACAACCAATCTATAGAGAAGATTATGAGCCAAGCACTCATTTAATCAAGACAACAGAGCTTGATTTCAATCTTGGTGATGATGAAACAATTGTTGAATCTAAAATTGTTTTTTACAAAAACCCAATCGTAACGAGGCCAGTTGATGAGTTGTTTTTAAATGGTGAGTCGCTAGAACTTTTATCAATCAAGGTTGATGGATTAAGCGCCAATTATGAACTCAAAGATGATGGACTCTTTTTACTAAACCCGCCTGATAAGTTTGTGCTAGAGGTCAAGGTTAAAATTCATCCAGAGAGTAAAACGGACTTAAATGGTCTCTACCAGTCAAGCGGTAATTTTTGCACCCAATGTGAAGCGATGGGTTTTAGGCAAATTACTTATTATCTTGATAGGCCTGATGTCTTAAGTGTTTTTACTACCAAAATCAATGCCAATCGAAACCATTATCCTGTTCTACTGAGTAATGGAAACTTAATAGAGGATTCAAAAAACTTTTCTGTCTGGCATGACCCTGCACCAAAGCCATGCTATCTTTTTGCTTTGGTTGCTGGAAAGCTTGATTTTCTGCAGGATGAATTTATAACCGCAACGGGTAGGAAGGTTGATTTAAGGCTTTATGTTGAGCCTCACAATATGCATAAAACATCTTTTGCAATGGAGTCACTTAAAAAGGCATTTGCTTGGGATGAAGAAAGATTTAATCTGAGTTACGATTTAGATATTTACATGATTGTTGCTGTTGATGATTTCAATATGGGGGCAATGGAAAACAAGGGTTTAAACATATTTAATTCAGATTGCGTCCTTGCAGACAAAGAATCAACAACTGACTCAAGCTTTGTAAGAATCGAATCCATAATTGGTCATGAGTATTTCCATAATTGGACTGGTAACAGGGTAACCTGTCGGGACTGGTTTCAGCTCAGTTTAAAGGAAGGCCTGACAGTTTTTAGAGATCAAGAGTTTTCTTCCGATCTAAGGTCAAGGGCTATTCAAAGAATTTCTGATGTTATTCAGCTTAAGACAAGGCAGTTTGCTGAGGACTCAGGACCCATGTCTCACCCTGTCAGACCAGAGTCTTATATCTCAATGGATAACTTCTATACCTCTACCGTCTACGAGAAAGGGGCTGAGGTTATTCGAATGATACATACCATCCTTGGTGAAGAAGGTTTTCAGAAAGGTATGAAATTATACTTTCAAAGACATGACGGAGACGCAGTTACCATTGATGATTTTGTTGCCAGTATGGCAGATGCGAATAATAGCAATTTTGAAAGCTTTATGCCCTGGTACTCTGAACCAGGAACGCCTGAGGTAGGTTTCCAAGACGAGTATGATTCAGATGCAAAAGTTTATACTGCAACATTTACTCAAAATAACCTTAAAACACCATTCATGATTCCAAATCGTTTTGGCTTAATAGGGCAGGATGGTCATGAGATTAAATCTGGAATGGTGGTAATTGATGAGCTCGTCAAAACGATTTCATTTGAAAATATTCCGAGTAAGCCGACTCCATCTTGGTTTAGGGGTTTTTCAGCACCAATCAAATTTAACTCTCAAATGACAACGAATGAGAAGATATTTTTGGTGTCAAACGATACTGATCCTTTCAATCGATGGGATCAGGTTCAAAGCCTTTGGTTAGATTTCATCCTAAATCCAGAGTTTGTCTCTAAAAAAGAGCTATTTAGAATGATTGAAAATCTAATGTCTAAAGAAAATGATTTAGCACTTTTGTCAGAGATGATGAGTCTTCCTTCTGAGCAAATCATTCATCAAAATGTGAGTGAAATTGATGTTGAGGACGTCCACAATAGAAGAAACAACTCCTATCTTGAAATTGGAAATAAATTTAAGGATGTTTTTTTAGAAGCCTATGAAAAATTGAATACCAAGAAGTCTTTTGACCTCTCTCCAGTCTCTGTTGCTGAGCGCTCATTCAAAAATATATGTCTGGTCTATCTAACAAGACTCGGTGAATTTGATATCGCTTATCAGCAATTTATCAGTGCAGATTGTATGACTGATCAGTATGGCGCATTTCAATCTCTATTAAGTGCAGAAAATTCATACCGAGATGAGGTGATTGAACGTTTCTATCATCAGCATCGCTCAGATGTTCAGGTGATGGATAAATGGTTTAGTGCACAAGCTATATCTTCACTCACATCCGTTAGTGATATTAGAAATCTAATGAAGCATAAGTTGTTTACCATAAAGAACCCAAATAGAGTTCGATCGGTTATTGGTTCCTTTAGTCAAAACTATATACAGTTTCATTGTCAAGATGGCTATGAGCTTATGAGTGAAGTTGTCATTGAGTTAGATGATTTGAACCCGCAGATTGCTGCAAGGTTTGCTGGTATTTTTAATCACTGGAGGCGCTTTATCCCCAAGTATTCAAAACTTCAAGAGCTTCAGATTAAGTCAATCATTGATAGAGATAAAATTTCAAAAGATGTTTTTGAGATTGTTCAATCTGCAATTAAAGGGAAGCAATAATGTCTTACTTGAAAGCTAAAAAGTTAAGCGAGCTATTGATTTCAAAGGGTATTTCGATTGCCATTGCTGAGTCTTGTACTGGTGGATCATTATCTAGCTCACTCACTTCAATTCCTGGGGCATCTAACTATTTCAACTGTGGTTTTATAACCTACAGTAATGAATCAAAAATAAGCATGCTTAACGTTGACCCAGATTCTATCAAGCACTTTGGGGCTGTTAGTGAAAAAGTAGCTAGTGAGATGGCAATGGGCGCCGGAAATAACTCAAATAGTAATTTAGCGATTTCGGTTACTGGGATTGCTGGTCCCTCTGGGGGCACTGCAGAAAAACCAGTTGGAATGGTATGTTTTGGTTTTTATGTTGATGGAAGTGTAACAACGACTACTCAATTTTTCTCAGGAGTCAGGTCTGAAATAGTTTCCGAAAGCATTGCATTCGCTTTAACTGAATTGTCTTCAAAAATCGAATGAATCAATCTCTAATCTCCATAGCTCCAATGATGGATTGGACTGATAAACACTGTAGATATTTTTATCGTCTCATCAGTAAGAATGTTGTTCTTTATACTGAGATGATTACGTCAAAGGCAATCCTACATGGCGATAAAAATCGATTACTAGATTTTAATGATGACGAAAACCCTTTAGTTCTTCAACTTGGCGGAAGCGAGCCAAAAGAAATGGCTGAATGCGCATTAATTGCTCAGGCATGGGGTTATGATGAAGTAAACATTAATGTAGGTTGTCCGTCTGACAGGGTGCTTTCAGGAAGTTTTGGAGCATGCCTCATGAAAGAACCTGATCTTGTTGCCCAGTGCGTTGAGAGTATGGCTGAAAAGTGCGACATACCAGTAACCGTAAAGCATCGAATTGGAATTGATGACATGGAGAGCTACGAGCAGCTATCTGATTTTGTTGAGCGGATAAGTGATAAAGGTTGCGAGCACTTTATTGTTCATGCTCGTAAAGCCTGGCTAACCGGACTTAGTCCAAAAGAAAATAGAACTATTCCTCCGTTAAACTATCCTTGGGTTTATAGACTCAAAGAAGATTTTTCAAATTTAAAATTTACTATCAATGGTGGCATTGAAAATTGTGAAGAGATTGCAAATCATTTGGACAAAGTGGATGGTGTAATGCTTGGAAGGGCAATCTATCATAATCCATTTCTTCTTAAGCAGATAGAAGAAGAAGTTTTTAATAGCAATGAAAAGTCTATAGATCGAGAATTCATTCTAAAAAAATATATGTCTTATATTGCTGAGCAATTACTAAAAGATGTTCCAATAAGGTCAATGACTAGACATATCTTGGGTTTATATCACGGCGAATCAAACGCAAAGCTATTTAGAAGACTACTCAGCGGAAAGACTGTAGAAATGGAGCATCTAAATGACTGGCTAGATTTTAAAAAAAATAGAGCAACAGAGATTCAAAGCATTTAATAGTTTGGTAAAATTTTTTATAAACCTCTTTAATTAAATACTATGGCAGGCAACCACTTTGTAGCAAGCATCGATATTGGAACAGAAAAGATTGCTTTACTGGTTGCTGAAAGAGAAGATGATGACCATCTTCGAATTATTGGACATAACGTTTGCCCGTCGAAAGGAGTCAGAAAAGGATCTATTTTTTCGATTGACGCCCTTTCCAGACAAATCTCGAAACTAATCAAAAATACCGAAGAGAGTTTTGGAATAGATTTGGCATTATTCCGCGTTAATATTTCAGATACCCACCTTACCTGTATTGATGGAAAAGGAAAAGTACCTATCAACGAGTTTGTAAGCGCTGATGATTTAGATGCTGTTCTTGAATCAGCAATGGCGATTTCAACCCCGACCAATAAAGAGAAACTTCATATCATAAAAAAGAAGTTTACGATAAACGAGACAGTTGTTGTTGATGATCCTATGGACATGGAGGCAGAAGTCCTAGAATCAAAAGTTCATATCATCACGGTTTCTAGTTCGAGCGTCAGAAATGTAGAAAACTGCCTCAAACAAAGTGACCTTGAGGTAGACAAAATTGTACTTAACTCGATTGCTAAATCTCAAGCACTTTTGACTCAAGAGGATAAAAATTCTGGCGTATGTCTTCTTGATATTGGCGCAGGAGTTACGAGCTACTCAGTATTTAAAGAAGAGGGCATCGTTCAAAGTGGAATCATTGCAATGGGTGGAGACGAGGTAACGCAATCAATCGCATACGCTTTTGATACATCTCTTGAGGAAGCTAAAAGACTCAAAGAGAATTACGGAGCTGCTAAGACACTGCTTCAGTCTGATGATAAGTTTATCGATTTTACTCAGGCCAATAGCAAAGAAGAGCGACAACTTTCAAGCTTGGATTTGAGTGAGGTTATTGAAGAGACCTACAGAGAGATTTTTGAGGCGGTCAAGAACGAGCTTAAGCATCGTAATCTTGATGCCATAATTAAATCAGGATTTGTTCTTTGCGGGGGAGGATCAGAGATCAACTCTGTTGAGGAACTTGTTCGGGATTTTTTTTCCAAGAGAGTAAAGATCGGTAAAATTCAAAGATCAAGAATTTCAGGTCTTGAGGCGATTCTAACAGACTATCGATATACTGGAAGTATAGGGTTGCTATTGCATGAGGGAGATTTGAGTAAGGCTAAATTTATTGTTTCAAATGGAAACAATGGAGTCATGGGTAAATTAAAGAAGGCAATTGTGGGTAATTTCTAGATTATGGTTAAACAAAGAACAATCAAGAAGACAGTTAAGGCTAGAGGAGTTGGAATTCATAGCGGAAAAGTAGTTAATTTAACCTTAATTCCTGCTGCAGAAGATCATGGAGTTGTTTTTAAAAGGTTGGACGCAGGCGGAAGACAGGTTCACGCACACAGTGCTTTTGTTAATGAAGTAGTGTTATCTACTGGGCTTGAAAATCAAGGTGTTAAGGTTTCAACCATTGAGCATCTGATGTCAGCACTTTCTGCGCTTGGAGTTGATAATCTGCTTGTCGAGCTTGATTCATTTGAGGTGCCAATTATGGATGGCTCGTCTGCGCCTTTTGTTTTTTTGGTTCAGTCTGCTGGCATTGAAGAGCAAGATGCACCTAAAAGATTTATCGTTATTAAAGATAAAATTAGGGTTGAAAATGGTGAATCATGGGCTCAGGTTTCTCCTCATAACGGCTTTAAAGTTTCATTAGAAATAGACTTTGAACACAAGAAAATAAAGGAAAGTGGTCAAAAGCTCACAATTGATTTTTCAGAACAGTCTTATCTGAAGGAAATATCTCGAGCCAGGACTTTTGGTTATGAAAGAGATGTTGAGATGCTTCAAAAGCAAAATCTCGCACTGGGGGCTAGCATAGACAATGCAATTGCTCTTTCGGATGATGACATCTTAAATGAAGATGGAATGCGCTATCACAATGAGTTTGTTAAACACAAAATTTTAGATATTGTCGGGGATCTTTTTCTATTAGGGGGTAATGTGATTGGTCATTATGAAGGCTTCAGAACAGGTCATATGCTTAATGACCAACTATTATCAGCAATTTTATCGCAGCCAAAAGCATTTAGCATTGAGACTTTTGAGGAGGGTGATTCTCCAATACAATTCTATTCGGAAGATTGGCAAAACGATCTTTAGCTTAAGCTCAAACTCTTTGAATTAATTTACAAAAGTTATCCTTCTTACAGCCTGTTTTTAAGGCAAATTTTGCTTCCAACGAAGTGTTTTAGCGCTAGATTCTTTGGGTATAATCGAAAACTTTTAAATTACCGTTAAAGGCGATGGAATTAAATGGCGCTGAAATTCTTGTAGATTGTCTTCAGAAAGAGGGTGTTGATCATGTTTTTGGTTATCCTGGGGGTGCTGTTCTGCATATATATGATGCGATAGAGGCTCAGGACAAAATTACTCATGTTTTGGTGCGTCATGAGCAGGGCGCCGCTCATGGTGCAGATGGTTACGCTAGAGCCAATGGTAAGCCGGGTGTTGTATTGGTAACTTCTGGTCCTGGAATTACAAATGCCGTAACTGGTATTGCAACGGCTCATATGGACTCGATACCTATGGTCGTGATTTCAGGTCAAGTTCCCTCACCTCTTATAGGTATGGATGCCTTTCAGGAGGTTGACGCAACTGGCATAACTCGTTCATGTGTGAAGCATAATTTTCTTGTAAGAGATATTAGTGACATAGCTACTACGGTAAAAAAAGCTTTTCATATCGCAACCACAGGAAGGCCTGGCCCAGTAGTCATAGATATTCCTAAGGATATAACCATTGCCAAAATGGAGAAAGAGGAATATCCGGATTCAATTGAAATTCGCTCATACAAACCAACTACCAAGCCAAGTAATCGTCAAATACGAAAAGCGGCTGAGTTAATTTCAAACGCAAAAAAACCAATACTTTATTCTGGCGGTGGCTGCGTCATCGGAAATGCTTCTAGAGAGCTCAGAGAATTTACCCAAATGCTTGGATTCCCTATCACTCAAACACTCATGGGACTTGGTGCATACCCAATGACCGATAAACAATCTCTAGGAATGTTAGGTATGCATGGTACTTATGAGGCTAATATGGCTATGCATGGCTCCGATTGTGTTGTTGCTATTGGTGCTAGATTTGATGACAGAATTACAGGTAATTTAGCGAAATTTTGCCCTACAGCTAAGTTCATTCATATTGACATCGATCCTTCACAGATTTCTAAAAACGTTGTTGCTGATATTCCAATTGTTGGCCAGACAGCACAAGTTCTGCAAGCACTGATTGATGAATTAAAGGATAAAGAACTTTCTGATATTTCTAATTGGTGGTCACAAATTGAGGATTGGAGAAAAATCGATTCATTGGCTTATAAAAAATCACCTGGTGTTATAAAGCCGCAAACTGTAATTGAAGCATTGTATGAGGTCACCGAGGGTAAGGCTATCGTTACTTCGGATGTTGGACAGCATCAAATGTGGGCTGCTCAATATTACCCGTTTGATGAGCCAAGGCAATGGATTAACTCTGGTGGTCTTGGAACAATGGGCTTTGGACTGCCAGCCGCTATGGGCGCTAAGCTAGCTATGCCTGAAAAAGATATTGCCTGTGTTACTGGAGAAGGAAGTATTCAAATGATGCTACAAGAGCTCTCTACCATGCTTCAATATGCAACACCAGTAAAGATTATCAATCTTAATAATGGCTACCTTGGTATGGTTAGGCAGTGGCAAGAGTTCTTTTATGAAAAGCGTTACGCTATGTCTTATATGGATGCTTTACCTGACTTTATCAAATTGGCAGAGAGTTATGGTCATTTAGGAATTAAAGTCGACCAGGAGAAAGATCTAAAGCCTGCTCTAATTGAAGCCTTTAAGCAGAAAGAACGCACGGTGTTTCTAGATATCATGACGGACCCATCGGAAAATGTATTTCCAATGATTCCTGCCGGTGGTGCGCACTGCGATATGCTTCTTGCAGGGAGAGATGAGATGGTTTCTAAAGATGAAACAGACTTTAACGCGGTATAGTTTATGAGACATATTATTTCAGTTATTTTAGAAGATGAGGCTGGAGCTCTTTCAAGAGTCTCAGGTCTTTTTACACAACGTGGATTTAATATTGAGTCACTTACAGTTGCTCAAACAACTGACCCCACTCTATCAAGGATGACAATTGTATCTTCTGGAAATGAGAGAGTCTTAGAGCAAATCGTCAAACAACTCAATAAATTAATTGAGGTTGTAAAAGTGACTGACTTGACAAGCCAAGACCACGTTGAGAGAGAACTAATGCTTGCTAAGATATCTTCAACCTCAAAAGAGGGCGTCGATCTAAAAGAGTTAGTTGAAATTTTTGGCTGTAAAGTCGTGGATGTTAAAGATAAAATTTACACTATAGAAGTTTCTGGCAAAACAAAGAAGATTAATGCATTTTTGGATGCATTAGAACCATCAAACATTATTGAAATCTCAAGAACTGGGGTAACTGGGATTTCTAGAGGAAAAAAACTAATCTAAATTATAGGAAAAAAAATGAATAGATATTACGATAAAGATGCAGACCTTTCAATCATTCAAGGCAAAAAAGTAGCCATAATTGGTTACGGATCACAAGGACACGCTCATGCAAATAACCTGAAAGACTCAGGAGTTGAGGTAGTTGTTGGACTTAGAGAGGGTTCATCATCAGCGATAAAAGCGAAAGAGGCTGGATTGGGTGTTATGTCTGTAGAAGAAGCGAGCGGCTGGGCAGACGTCGTTATGGTTCTTGCGCCCGATGAGTTTCAGGCAAAGATTTATTCAGAAAATATTGAGCCAAATTTAAAGCAAGGTGTTGCCTTGGCTTTTGCGCACGGACTTAATATCCATTTTGATATGATTGTCCCTAGAGAGGATCTTGATGTCATTATGATAGCACCTAAAGCTCCTGGGCACACTGTTCGATCAGAATTTGTTAAAGGTGGGGGTATTCCAGATTTGATTGCAGTTCAACAAAATGCGACAGGAAATGCTAAAGAGATCGCTCTTTCCTATGCTTCAGCAATTGGTGGTGGAAGAACTGGTATTCTTGAAACAAGCTTTAGAGAAGAAACAGAAACAGATTTATTTGGAGAGCAAGTTGTTTTGTGTGGCGGAACAACTTCGCTTATTCAAGCAGGTTTTGAAACTCTTGTTGAAGCAGGATATGAGCCAGAGATGGCCTATTTTGAGTGCCTTCATGAGTTAAAGTTAATTGTTGATTTATTGTACGAAGGCGGAATAGCAAATATGCGCTATTCGATTTCAAATACAGCTGAATACGGCGATGTTACCAGAGGCCCTAGAATAGTGACTGACGAGACAAGGGCTGAAATGAAGAAAATTTTAAGCGAAATTCAAAGTGGTTCTTTTGCTAAAGAGTTTATTAGTAATGTTGGAGATTTGCCAGCACGCCGAGATGTTCAACGCAAACATCAAATTGAAACGGTTGGAGAGAGCTTACGTTCAATGATGCCTTGGATTGCTAAAAATAAATTAGTTGACCAATCAAAAAACTAATCCGAACTGATCAGGTCAGCTTTAGTTTTAAAAAGTTATGACTGAGAAAATACCAAGCAAAAGAGGAATTTATCTTCTGCCAAGCGTTCTAACAACGTTTGGCATGTTCGCTGGTTTTTATTCAATTATCTCCTCTATTAATGGTGATTTCACTATAGCTGCAATTTCAATTTTAATTGCTATGATGTGGGATACTCTCGATGGTCGAGTCGCTCGACTTACAAATACTCAGAGTGACTTTGGTGCTGAATATGACTCGCTCGCTGATCTTGTATCATTTGGCTTAGCTCCTGCGCTTCTTGTCTACCAATGGAGTCTATATGAGCTAGGTAGGTTTGGCTGGTTGGCGGCCTTTGTGTATTTGGCATGTGCAGCATTGAGACTTGCAAGATTTAATACCCAGGTCGGCACAGCCGACAAAAGGTATTTTCAGGGTCTGCCATCTCCTGCTGCAGCTGGTGTTATAGCAAGTATGATTTGGCTAAAAATTTGGACATTTGCCTCTTTTGATTCAGACGTTATTTCTATGGGCTATTACCTTGGGGCTGGCATCACAATTTTGTGTGGTCTGCTGATGGTCAGTAACGTTCGTTATTATAGTTTTAAAGAATTTGATTCCAAAAAAGCCTCTTTTAGGTTCCTTTTAATCGTAATTTTAAGTCTTATTATCTTAGTATATAAGCCCAACATCATTCTTTTCACAGGGTTCTTTGTATATCTACTATCTGGTCCAATCATAACGATCATTGGATTGAACAAAAAGCGATTAAAGAAAAAACAAGGTTAATCAGTTCAAGTTCCTCTATAATCTACCGTTATGAATAAGTTTCTTAATTTATTGACACTCATTTCACTGAGCAAGCTCTTTGCTTTGTTACGATTATTGCCGTAAGGCAATAATAATCATAGTAGACGAAAGTCTATCCATAAAACTTAAGATAAAATGTGAACAATAAAGGAGCTAGCGATGTCCGAAAAACTAATAATATTTGATACAACTCTAAGAGATGGTGAACAATCACCAGGCGCATCTATGACGAAAGATGAAAAGGTTCGAATTGCCAAAAGCTTAGAGAAGATGAAAGTAGATGTCATTGAGGCAGGCTTTGCAATTGCCTCTCAGGGAGACTTTGAGGCAGTGCAGGCTGTTGCAAAAGCAGTAAAAGACTCGACAATTTGTTCTTTAGCTAGAGCAATAGATAAAGATATTGATAGAGCAGGAGAATCATTAAAAAATGCCAACTCTGCCCGAATCCATACTTTTATAGCAACATCTGATATCCATATGAAGATGAAGCTTGGAATGACTCCTGACGAAGTTGTAAATCAGGCAGTAAGGTCAGTCAAAAGAGCTACAAAATTTACTGACAATATTGAATTTAGTCCAGAAGATGCGGGAAGGTCAGATACAGATTTTTTATGTCGAATACTAGAGGCAGCTATCAATGCAGGTGCTACTACAATAAATATTCCTGATACAGTTGGATACAGTATTCCTTATCAGTTTGGAAGAACAATGAAAGAACTTATTGAAAGAATTCCAAATTCTGACAAAGCTGTATTTTCTGCTCACTGCCACAATGATCTTGGTCTAGCAGTCTCTAACTCTCTTTCAGCGGTTCTAAATGGTGCAAGACAAATTGAGTGTACTATTAATGGTCTAGGTGAGAGAGCTGGAAACACTTCTTTAGAGGAGGTGGTAATGGCAGTTAGAACTAGACAGGACGTCTTTGGTTGTGATACAGGTATTGATGCAACAGGAATCCTTGCTGCTTCTAGGCTGGTATCCTCTATAACCGGTTTTGTGGTTCAACCAAATAAAGCGATAGTTGGCGCTAATGCTTTTGCTCATGAGGCAGGAATTCACCAAGATGGTGTTCTTAAGCACAGAGAGACCTATGAGATTATGAAGGCAGAGGATGTCGGCTGGAATAATAATTCTTTAGTACTTGGAAAGCACTCTGGCCGAAATGCTTTTAAATCTAGACTAAGTGAGCTAGGCGTTGAGTTTGAATCTGATGAAGATTTGAATGAAGCTTTCTCAAGATTTAAAACATTAGCTGACAAAAAACACGATATTTTTGATGAAGATCTTCAAGCTCTTGTTTCAGAGACTCAGACAGAAGATACAGAAATTATTCGATTAGTCTCTCTTAAGGTTTCTGCAGAGTCAGGCAAGATCAATACTGCCGATGTCACTCTTTCAATAAATGGCAGTGAGCATAGTGCTTCAGCAAATACCTCGGGAGCAGTTGATGCGACATTCAATGCTATTTTGTCGTTGGTTGATATTGAACCAAAACTTCAGCTTTATTCTGTTTCAAATGTCACCCAAGGAACAGATTCACTAGGCGAGGTTAATGTAAGGCTTGAGCATGAAGGTAAGATTGTTAATGGCCAGGGGGTTGATACTGATATCATCACTTCTTCAGCGAAAGCCTATGTACATGCCTTAAATAAAGTTATGGCTAACGTAGAGCGAGCGCACCCTCAGATTTGATGATTCCTGAGAGAAATAAATATCTTGAGGCTTTAGGAATACCTGATTTTTTATTTTCTTCTGTCAGCAATGAATTACCAAACAAATTTAAATTGTTGGTGATTGAACAAGACTCTGAAGAATCATTTTGTCAATCAGGAGCTAGCCAGGACTTGCTGTTTAAAATGCTAGCGTCTATTGGTCTTGGTTTGAATGAATGTGATCTAATATCACTAGCCAAGTCTGAAATTAATCGCTTTATCAAGGAGCACCCTCAAGATTTATTGCTCATTATGGATTCGTCTATTGATGCTGAAGGTAAATCTTTATTTATTACTCATCACCCTAAAGATATAATTAAAAATCCTAAGCTAAAGAGAGACTCTTGGGAAGTTTTAAAAAAGGTTAAATTATGTCTAAAGTAGATTATTCTCTTGAGTCCTATGAGAGACCCAAGTTAGAAACACCAAATGGGGAGAAAAAGCTTCTACTTCATTCATGCTGCGCACCCTGTGCAGGAGAGATTATGGAGGCTTTAGCTGCTTCTGAAATCGATACCACAATCTATTTTTATAATCCTAATATTCATCCTTTTGATGAGTATGAGCTCAGAAAAGAGGAAAATATTCGTTTTGCTGAAAAATTAGGTATGCCCATAATAGATGCTGACTATGATAGAGATGAGTGGTTTGTTAGAACAAAAGGGCAAGAGAATGAGCCCGAGAGGGGTGCAAGGTGTACAACCTGCTTTGATATGAGGTTTCAAAAAACTGCACAGTATGCCTCAGAAAATAACTTTGACATTATTTCATCAACTCTTGGCATATCAAGATGGAAAGATATGAAGCAAATTAATGACTCTGGAGCAAGGTCATCAGAGCCCCATGATCTGCCTTATTGGGACATTAATTGGCGTAAAAAAGGTGGCTCCTCAAGAATGCTTGAGATTTCAAAAAAAGAAAACTTTTACCAGCAAGAATACTGTGGCTGTGTTTACTCGCTTCGAGATACGAATAACTGGCGTATCTCAAAAGGTAGAGGTAAGATTGAGAGAGGCGTCAAGTTTTATCAAGAAGCTAAACTCAAATTATCTCAGCTAGATTAGCCTTTTATAAGGTGAAGAAGTAAAGATTTTTGAACGTGTAGACGATTCTCAGCCTCACTCCAAACCACACTTTGGCTGCCATCAATGACCTCAGGGCTAACCTCTATACCACGGTAAGCTGGAAGGCAATGCATAAAGACAGCGTCTTTTCTAGCTTGATTCATCATCAATTCGTTGACCTGAAAACCACTAAAAGCACTTTCTCGCTGTTTTTTTTCAGATTCTTGACCCATACTTGTCCAAACATCAGTAACAACAATATCAGCATCCTTGCAAGCATCCAGAGGATCATTAGTGAAACTAATATTTTTCTGATATTTTTGAATAAAGGTTTCAGAAGGCTTGTAGCCACTAGGTGTTGCAATCGATAGTTCAAAATCAAATATTGCTGCTGCTTGCATATATGTCTGGCAAACATTGCAGCCATCGCCAATCCAAGCAATCTTTTTGCCTTGAATAGCCCCCTTTTCTTCTTGGTAAGTCATCAAGTCAGCAAGAATTTGACAAGGGTGTGATTCATCCGAAAGGGCGTTAATGACAGGTTTGCTTGAATGCTTTGAGAATTCAACAATATCTTCATGTGAAGAAAGCCTAAGCATTACTGCATCAACCATAGAGCTAATTACTATTGCGCTATCAGTAATTGGCTCCCCTCTGCCTAATTGGATATCTTTTTCAGATAGAAAAAGCGACTGGCCTCCAAGTTGTGTCATTCCTGCCTCAAAGGACACTCTGGTTCGAGTTGAGGATTTATCAAAAATCATCGCCAAGGTTTTATTTTTTAGTGAATCATTAATCTTTCCACTTTTGTGTTCTTTTTTTAAAGTAATTGCGCGATCTATAATGCCTTGTAATTCTTTGAGGCTAAGATCGTCAAAATTGATAAAGTTTTTTGTCATGATTTGTTCCTAATTACCCAGTAGTGTAAGGAGTTTACTTATTATGGTATCGACTTCTTTTTTAGTGATTATTAAAGGTGGCAGCATTCTTATTGAGCTTCCAGTCACATTGATGAGAAGTTTATCTTTAAGGGCTTTCTTTACTAGCTGAGTGCAGTCAACCTTATTGGCGTCAAGACCAATACCTATCATAAGCCCTTTAATTCTTAGTTCTTTAACTACACTATTATTACTAAAATGCTTATCAAATTCTGATTTAAAGTAAGCACTCATTTGATTCACATTATCAAGTACATCTGTGTTCTGAAACACATCTAGCACGCCTAAGGCGGCAGATGTGACCAATGGATTCCCTCCAAAGGTTGAGCCATGTGTCCCAGGAGTTAGCATTTCTGATGCAACACCTTTTGCTAAGCAAGCCCCTATTGGAACACCATTACCGAGCCCTTTAGCTAGACATAATATGTCTGGGGTAATGTTGTTATGTTCATGAGCAAAAAGCTTGCCAGTCCTCCCCATACAGGATTGCACTCCATCTAAGATGAGTAACCAGCCATTCTTTTTGCAAAGATCTTGAACCTGGTTTAGATAGGTATTTTTCGGAATGATTACGCCAGCTTCACCTTGAATCGGCTCAATCATCACAGCAACAATATTCTTGTTATCTTCCAACTTCTGAATTGAATTAAAGTCATCATAGTTGACATGAATAAATTCACTCATGAGTGGAGAAAAACCTGCTTGAACCTTGGCTTGTCCAGTTGCGGAAAGGGTTGCCATTGTCCTGCCATGAAAACTCTGACTTGCAGTTAGTATGACCGGATTCTCGATATTCTTTGTTCGTGCATACAGCCTTGCAATTTTAATCGCAGCCTCATTTGCTTCAGCGCCCGAATTTGAGAAAAAAACCTTATCCATATTAGCTAGATTGCACAATTTTTGAGCTAGCATTTCTTGATTTTCAATGTGGTAGATATTTGAGGTATGCAGTAACTTTTGAGATTGATCCACTAGTTTTTTTGTTACGGTTGGGTGGCAGTGGCCAAGGTTGACAACTCCAATACCAGATAAAGCATCGAGATATTTATCCCCATTTGAATCAGTTAGCCAGCACCCATCACCCTTTACAAAGGTGACATCTAGAGGTGAGTAGTTTGACATTAAGTTGGACATAAAAATTTTTTAGGGTAGTTAAATAAAAAAAGCCCCAAACCGGGGCTTTTGAAAATAGGTATAGTGTTACACTCAAGACAAAATAGCCACCGTCTGGACATAGGATTGAAGACAAGATCTTCGTGAATTAAATATTCTTTTTGCTCTTGAAGTAATCATCTCTAAAGAACTTCTTTAGTAATAAACGTAATATTATAACCTAATTCGAGCACCCATTCTTTCTGAAATTTATGCAATAAACAACATAAAAAAGTTAATGTATTAGCGCTTTTTATGAAACAATATAGTTGCAAGAAAAAACAATTTTATTTCATTAATCTAAGGAGTAAAAATGCAACTAAACCTTTCTGGTCATCATCTAGATATTACATCCGCCTTAAGGCAGCACGCAAGCGATAAGCTTTCAAAAATTAAACACCATTTTGATAATGTAATGAATGTAAATATGATTTTAGAGGTACAAAAAGACGTACAAACAGCTGAAGCAACCATTCATGTTAGAGGTGCAGATCTATTTGCTAAAGCACAAAGTAACGATATGTATGTTTCAATTGATCAGTTGATTAATAAACTTGATTCTCAAATAATAAAGCATAAAGAAAAACTACATAACCACAGAGGTTAGCCCATATAAATTATAATACGTTGTATTAACTGCATAACAAGAATGACTTGTTATGCAGGTCACAACGGGTAGTAATTATGGCTGAGTTAGAGCTTACTAGTTTCGAGGTAAGTCTTCAAAATTTAATGACAGCGCTTGAAGCATCGGATCATGATGAGGCCAAGCTTCAAATTAAAGATCTTCATCCAGGAGAGTTAGCGCTTCTATTTGAGGCAATTCAGCCAAAGGACAGATCTATACTTTGGCCGGGAATTGAGATTTCTGTCCAAGGAGAAATTTTAAAGGAAGTTAATGAGGATGTTCAGTCTCAGCTTATTGCTGAGATGAGTGTTGACTCTCTTGTAAAGGCTACAGAAAAATTAGATACAGATGATTTGGCTGATATCGTCCCAAATATGCCAGAGTCAGCAGTTCATAGTCTTTTATTGACGCTAGATTTTAAACATCGTGAGCGCCTAAACAAAGTACTAAGTTATCCAGAAAATTCAGCGGGCGGCCTTATGAATACTGACTTTATTACGGTCAGGCCTGATGTCTCAATTAGAGCTGTTATAAGGTATCTGAGGCTTTTGAAGGAGATGCCAGTTGATACAGATCAGGTTTTTGTTGTTGACAGAAACTTCAATTACTTGGGTTCACTTTTAATCACCTCACTCCTGACAGCAGAGCCTGAAGAAATGGTTGAAAAATTCATCAGTAATGACTTTTCAAAGCCAGTCGGTGCAGACACAGATGAATCAGAAGTGGCGCTATTATTTGAACAAAGAAATTTAATTTCAGCTCCTGTAATTGATGAAGACAATCAGCTTGTTGGAAGAATTACAATTGATGATGTGGTTGATGTTATAAGAGATCAAGCTGAGCACTCGGTAATGTCAATGGTCGGTTTGGATGAGGATGAGGATGTATTCGCTCCCATAGTTCATAGCTCAAAAAAAAGGAGTATTTGGCTAGGAGTCAACTTGATTACTGCGCTCATTGCTGTCTACTTTATTGGTCTTTTTGAGGCGACACTTCAACAGAAAATTGCGCTGGCAATACTGATGCCTGTTGTTGCTAGTATGGGGGGTATTGCAGGGACTCAGACACTCATAATAGTCACCAGGGGTATTGCAACTGGAAAAGTAACAACAGCAAATATTAAGGCTTTAATCAACAAAGAAGTAGCAGTGAGTGGGTTAAATGGAATTATATGGTCTCTGGTTATTGGGCTAATCACGTATTACTGGTTCTCTGATCTGCTTCTCAGTCTCATCATTGCTCTTGCAATTATCACTAATCTAATTGTTGCAGCTTTTTCTGGAGCATTTCTACCACTGCTTCTCTCAAAGCTAAGAATTGATCCAGCTCTTGCTGGTGGAGTTATTTTGACAACAATCACTGATGTCATTGGATTCGTTGCATTTCTTGGGCTAGCTGCGCTATTTATTTAGGAAGTTTTAGTTAACTCATGAAGCTTATTTATACTAATGAAAATCGTATTATGGTCCTCAACGTCAAAAATGTACTTATGAGTCATGGTATTGATGTGAGGCTTAATAATGAATTTGCATCAAGCGCTTCAGGTGGATTGGCTCCATTTGATACATGGCCAGAGGTTTGGTTGCTTAATAAGGGTGACTTCGATAAAGCAAAACAAATCATCGACTCTATCTCCCATGAAAGCAACTTAGAAAGCTGGCAATGCAATAATTGCAAAGAGGAGAACGATCAATCATTTGATTTTTGCTGGAGTTGTCATGCAGAAAATACTTAATTTTTTAAGATAAAAGAACTATGGAACTAACTGTCTGGCTTGGGTTGTTAGCATCAGCTCTATTCATCAGCATTTCACCTGGACCAGGGGCAATCTTTTCAATAAGCCAAGGAACCCAGTTTGGATTCAAAAGAGCCATGTTTTCAGTTGCAGGCTTGCAATTGGGGTTAATCAGTCAAATTCTATTTTTACTTTTTGGTCTAGGCGTTCTAATCAATCAATTTCCTTCTGTCTTCATAGTAATCAAAATACTAGGCATGCTTTATCTGATTGTTCTAGGAGTCATGCAGTGGCTAAAAAAAATTGAACAGATAGATACAAATGAAAATCATGGCAGCATTACCTTTAGTCCTCTAAAGGCTCTTTTACAGGGCTTTTTTGTTAATTTAACAAATATCAAAGGTACTGTATTTTTTCTTGCACTAATACCATTATTTATTGACCTTACAGCACTCAAGCTGTCTACTTGTATTATTTTTACAGCGACATTAATCGGTATCGACTTGATCGTTATGTCTGGATATGTAACTCTTGCTGAAATATCTAAGGCTCTGCTCGCTGATCCTAAAAAAATATTATGGCAAAATAGATTGACAGGCTCAACACTTATTATTGTTGGGTTGATTATGGGTACTACTTAAATCGCAAAATCTATGAAAATTTTTCATTTAGCATTCACAGTCAAAGATCTAGAATCTACAAGACAGTTCTATGGCGAGTTGTTAGGTTGCGAGGAGGGAAGAAGTACGGAAACCTGGGTTGACTATAACTTTTTTGGGCATCAACTCTCACTTCATGTTGGGGAGGTTGTCAAAAGAAGCAAAACAAACTCAAGAGTTGATGATGTTTCTGTCCCAATCCCTCACTATGGTTGCGTAATTGAATGGGAAGTTTTTTATGACTTGGCGACTAAGCTCAAATCTAAGAGTATGACATTTATTGTTGACCCCTGTGTCAGGTTTAAAGATCTTCCAGGAGAACAAGCAACTATGTTTTTAGAGGATTACTCAGGAAATGCGCTTGAATTTAAGGCCTATCGAAATCCTTCAGAGGTGTTTTCTTCTTAATTATGGTATTGAATGATGTTTGAAATTTTAAGTTTTGAAACGATCATTGCATTTGTTACAGCATCTGTTGTGTTAAGCCTTGTTCCAGGTCCAGATAATATTTTTGTAATGACTAATTCTGCATTAAAGGGATGGAAGGTCGGCTTTTATATAACAATAGGTCTTTGTACTGGTCTAATTGGACACACCATTCTGGTTGCTATAGGCGTTAGCGTCATATTTCAAACAAGTCTACTCGCCTTTAATGCATTAAAGATAATTGGCGCATGTTATCTCGTCTATCTGGGCTGGCTCTCTCTGCAAAGTAAAGAACTAAAGATAGGTTCAACTGAAAGTGCAAATGCCAATAAATCCTATTTTGTAACAGGTGTTATAATGAACTTAACCAATCCAAAGGTGGCCCTATTTTTCTTGGTCTTTTTGCCTCAGTTTGTTAACCCTATAAATGGTAGCGTAACGATACAAATCTTTCAGCTTGGGTTTTTGTTTATTTTGAGTGCTTTATTCGTTTTTTCATCTATAGCTTTTCTTGGAAGCTTTCTTGAGGCCTATCTGAAGAAATCGAGTGCTGTTAACAAAAATATAAATAATATTGCAGCTTTGGTGTATTTTGCACTTGCTATTAATCTTTTTTTTGTATAAACCATAATAATAATTAAATGAATATTAAATCAGTAATTTGCGACTACCATGACAACAAAAATGATATCTGCAAAATAAGATTTGAGGTTTTTGTCGATGAACAGAATGTGCCTGAAGAGCTTGAAATTGATGGTCTAGATGATGAAGCAAAACACGTTTTGGCATATTTAGATACTGAAGCAATAGGGACGGGCAGGATTCTAAGCGATGGGCATATTGGAAGGATTGCAGTTCTAAAAAAGCATCGAGGTCTGGGTATTGGTAAAATAATGATGCAGGATCTTATGAAGTGGGCGGAGGAGGCCAAATTAGAAAAACTTTGGCTTTCATCTCAGTGGCATGCCCATGGATTTTATTTAGATTTAGGTTTTCAATGCGAGGGAGAGATATACCAAGAGGCTGGTATCGATCACATCAAAATGTCAAAAAAAATTTAAGAGATTATTGCTTCAGATTCAGTATCAGATCTACACATGACATAGTCTTCTTTCGAGAGAGAAAGTACTCTTCACATTCACCAATTTCTATAAAGCCAAGCTTCTTAAGAACATTTGCGGATGCTTTATTGCCCTTTACGTAGCATGCAGTAATGGTTTCAAAATCTGTTTCATTTTTAATGTATTCAATTAATCCTATGCAGGCTTCAGTTGCAAACCCATAACCCCAATAATCCTTTGCAATCCAATACCCAAGATCTAACTCATTATTATCTTCAAAGCTAACACCAGCTCCTCCAACTAGAATTTCATCATAAAACACACTAAATCTTAAGTCATCAGGACTAGATCTCTTTATAAACTTTTCAGCATGCTTCTGAGTGTATGGATAGGGCACATCAGATAGCCATTTGGCGATGTCCCAGTCTCCGACAAGTGAAGCAAAAAGAGCTTTATCAATGGAACTATCAGGCCTCTTTAAAGCCAGTCTTTTTGTTGTAATTTGGAACAAATTATTTTTTACTAGCCCAATTACAAAGCTCAGTTAGAACAGGAATGCCAGACTTTCCAAAAGCAGTTAAGGAGTATTCAACTTTAGGAGGAATGACTTCATAAACCTTTCTTTTGATTAGATTATCATTTGACATTTCTTTTAATTGCTTCGAGAGCATTTGTTGAGTAATGTTACCAACTGCTCTTTGTAGCTCTCCAAAGCGCATTTTCTTTTGAGATAATTGCCAAAGAATACAGAGCTTCCATTTTCCTCCAATAAGCTTAATAGCAGCAGTTGTAGGAGATTCATTTTCTTTTATCTTACTCATATTAGTATGTTTTTTATTAGTAGTATTAATTTTGTTTGTACTTGTAATTATAGTACATACATTTAAAATAATCATTTTTTTTTAATTTAGTCAATTTAGAGGCAAATATGAAATCATTAATGATCACAAAATACGGAGACATCAATTCAAGTCTAGAGGAGCAAGAGATAGCAAAGCCAGCATTAGAAGAAAATCAAATCTTAATTAAGACTTATTCGTCAAGCTTTAATCCTATTGATCATATGATAGTTGCTGGTGATTATAAAGCTTTAGGTAAGGTCTCTTTTCCGGTTGGGATTGGGAGAGATGTGAGCGGCATCGTTGAAAAGGTCGGCAAAAATGTTAAAAAATTTAAAAAGGGTGATAAGGTCTACTCAAGAATTAATGAGAGTCATGTTGGGACAATGGCTGAATATGTTGTATCAAATGTTAAAGATACCGCGCTAATGCCTTCAAACCTAAGTTTTGATGAGTCTGCAAGTATTCCCCTTGTTGGTCTTACAACATACCAGGCGCTTGTAGATATAGCTAAACTCTCAAAAGGTGAAAAAATTTTAATTCATGCAGGGTCAGGGGGCATTGGTACCTTTGCTATTCAGCTCGCTAAGCATCTTGGGGCACATGTGACTACCACAACCAGCACTAAAAATATTTCATTTGTAAAAGACTTAGGGGCTGATAAAGTGATCGATTACACTTCAGAAAACTATCTTGATGATGGCGCTGTTTTTGATGTGGTCTATGATACTCTTGGGGGTAATTACACTTTGGATTCTTTCAAGGTACTAAAAGATGCAGGCAGAGTAGTATCTATCAAAGGCACTGTGGATAATATTACTGCTCAGCAATTAGGATTAAATAAGTTTGTTCAAATGATTTTAGCTTTTCAAGGAAGAAAAGTATTCAAAACAGCATCAAAAATGAACGCAATGTATAGGTTTTTGTTAATGTCTCCAAATGGTGATCAGTTAAAGAAGATTGCAAAGATGTATGAATCAGGTGCAATCAAGCCGATTATTGATAAGACTTATAACTTTGCGGAAGCGATTCAGGCGCTTGAATATTTATCTAAGGGTCACGCAAGAGGAAAAGTAATCGTAAAAGATATGCAACCATTTCAGTTAGAAATTTTTATCATATATATGAAAACATATATATCTATTTAGTTAAGTATGTTAAAATAGGTATAACTTTTACTAATGCTTAAACAGTGTAAGTTGTATATTTGCCTAAAGACTCTCTAATAGGCAGTTAGAACATTTTATAACGGTGAAAGACCGCGTCAAAAAAAGGACGGAAATTATGAAAATTGGGGCTCTTAAAGAAACATCTTCAGGTGAACAGCGCGTAGCCCTAACTCCAGAAAGTGCAATTCAATTACAAAAGCTCGGCCATGACTGCTTGATCGAGAAAGGTGCAGGATTATCAGCAGGTTTTAGCGATGAGAAATATATAGCTGAGGGCGTTGAAATTAAATCCTCCGCAGAAGAACTCTCTAAAGCAAGTGATGTGATTGTCAAGATTCATCCACCAAGCGAGAATGAGTTAAATAAGTTGCCCTCCAAAAAGACGCTGATTTCATTCTTCAATCCTGGAATAAATGACTCACTGCTGGATCTGGCTAAGTCCAAACAGATTAGTGTCATAGCTATGGATATGGTCCCTCGCATTAGTAGAGCGCAAAAAATGGATGCTTTATCGTCTATGGCAAATATCGCAGGGTATCGCGCTGTGATTGAGGCTGGTAACAACTTTGGTCGATTTTTCACAGGTCAAGTAACCGCTGCGGGCAAGGTGCCACCAGCAAAGGTTTTAGTTGTTGGAGCGGGCGTTGCTGGACTAGCAGCGATTGGAACTTCAACATCACTTGGGGCAATCACTTATGCGTTCGATGTGCGACCAGAGGTTGCTGAACAGGTTGAATCTATGGGCGCCGAATTTGTTTTCCTTGAGTTTGAGAGTGAACAGCAAGACGGCGCATCAACTGGAGGTTATGCAGCAGTATCATCACCTGAGTTTTCAGCCGCTCAATTGTCAAAGTTTCGAGAGATTGCACCCGAAATGGATATTGTCATTACTACAGCGTTGATCCCAAATCGAGAGGCACCTGAGCTCTGGACATCAGACATGGTTGCCAGCATGAAGCCTGGCTCAGTCATAGTTGATTTAGCAGCTGAAAAAGGTGGAAATTGTAAGCTTACTGTGAAGGATGAGCGCATCGTTAGTGATAATGGAGTAGTTATTATTGGTTATACCGACTTTCCAAGCCGAATGGCTGAGCAAGCCAGTATGCTGTACGCTAGCAATATTCGACACATGATTGCAGATTTAACTCCAGAAAAAGACGGTTTGATTGTGCATAACATGGAGGATGACATTATTCGCGGGGCAACAGTTGTTCATGATGGGGAAATTACATATCCACCGCCTCCACCAAAAGTTCAGGCTATTGCAGCCAGGCCAAAAGAAAAAATCCAAGAGAAAACCCCAGAAGAAATTCGTTCTGAGGAAGTTGCTGCTTTTAAAAAACAAACCAAAAATCAAGTCACTCTACTGGCTGTTGGAGGCATCCTAGTATTTCTGGTAGGTATCTATGCGCCAGCTAGCTTTATGCAGCATTTTATTGTTTTTATTTTATCAGTTTTTGTAGGTTTCCAAGTGATCTGGAATGTCAGTCATTCGTTGCATACACCACTTATGGCCGTAACTAATGCCATTTCGTCAATTATTATTTTAGGAGCGCTTCTTCAAATAGGATCCACTAGTTATACAGTTTTCATACTCGCTGCAATATCTTTATTTTTAGCTGGTATCAATATCTTTGGTGGTTTCTTAGTAACAAAGCGTATGCTCGCCATGTTCCAAAAATCTTAGAAAGGGCGATATTATGGAAATGGGATTTACCACCGCTATCTACGTTGTTGCAATTGTGTTATTCATATTCTCTCTTGGAGGGCTTTCTGGTCAAGAAAGCGCAAAACGTGCGGTTTGGTATGGCATTGTTGCAATGGCTTTGGCTGTTTCTGTGACCTTGTTTGGTCCTGGATTTGGACTATGGTGGTTATCCCTTGTACTCATAGCTGCGGGTGGTCTTGTCGGATATCAGTTAGCCTCCAAAGTCGAAATGACTCAAATGCCAGAGTTAGTTGCTGGGATGCATGCTTTAGTTGGTCTTGTTGCAGTATTTGTTGGATTTAATACACATTTTGAACTGATCAATATAGCTTTGATGGATGACTCTCTTAAAAAGTCACTTGAAGGTTTTTCTAAGCTATTGGCAAAAAAATCTGATGTTGAGATTAACATATTACGAGTCGAGTCTTCTCTGGGTATCTGGATTGGTGCAGTCACGTTTATGGGTTCAATCATTGCTTACGGCAAGCTAGCAGGCAAAGTAACATCAGCAGCCACTAAACTGCCAGGAGGGAATTACCTCAATGTTACTGCAGCAGTGTTGTCACTAATAGTGATGATCTGGTATTTAAATTCAGGTGAACTTTCACCAATAATCATTTTGACGATTCTTGCGGTATTTATCGGTTATCACCTAATTATGGGGATTGGTGGTGCAGATATGCCTGTCGTTGTATCAATGCTTAATTCCTATTCTGGTTGGGCTGCAGCTGCTATCGGATTTAGTCTTGGTAATGATCTTCTGATTGTTGTAGGAGCTCTTGTAGGATCTTCTGGCGCTATTTTGTCCTACATTATGTGTAAAGCAATGAATAGGTCATTTGTTAGTGTTATTCTAGGTGGGTTTGGAGAGCTTTCGGGTCCGCAAATGGAGATAGAGGGAGAGCAAAATGCTATTGAGGCAGATGAGGTGGCTTCTGTTCTAAATGACGCTGACAGCATAATAATAATTCCTGGATATGGTATGGCTGTAGCACAAGCCCAACAGTCCGTCTCTGAACTAGTTCGTAAGTTAAGAGCACAAGGTAAAGATGTTCGTTTTGCGATTCATCCTGTTGCTGGACGTTTGCCTGGCCATATGAATGTTCTTTTAGCAGAGGCGCGGGTGCCATATGATATTGTCTTAGAGATGGATGAGATTAATGATGATTTTCCTGACACAGATGTTGCTATAGTGATTGGATCTAATGACATTGTGAATCCTGCTGCTCAAGACGACCCAAACAGTCCGATAGCTGGGATGCCAGTTCTTGAATGCTGGAAGGCTAAGCATGTGTTTGTCTCCAAAAGAGGTCAGGGAACAGGATATTCTGGGATTGAAAATCCGTTATTCTTTAAGGAGAACACTAGGATGTTTTATGGGAATGCAAAAACATCAATTGACATGCTCTTGCCAATGATTAATTAAAGGGAATCGAAGTTACTTTTGCAGGTCTTTTACCCCATGGCGTTTCAACAATAACCTCCGAGTTAATCTCATTGTTACCGTTATCTATAGTTGCCATCGCCATATTAATTTTTAATCTTGGAGAGTAGGCAGCACTTGAAACCTTGCCACAAATTTTATTGTTACTCATTACCCTCCATGGACTAGCACAGCCACCAATAAATGGATCACCATCCACAATGAGTCCAACAAGTTTTTTGGTGACACCTTCAGAGCGAATCTTGTGAAGAGCTTCTCTACTCAAGTATTCAGCCTCTTTGTCGAGTTGACAGAACTTGCCTAAGGGTAGTTCTAATGGATTGCTATTAATGTCCATATCATTTCCCCATGAGAATAGTCCCGACTCTACCCTTTCGATATTGTTTGGGGTTCCTGGCTTAATGTCATATTTCTTTCCAGCATTAGCAACGATGTTCCATAGCTTATCACCTTGTGATCCGTCACGAAGATAGAGCTCAAAGCCTCCTTGCTTGCTCCAGCCTGATTTTTGAACAATAAGAGGAATTCCCTCTAGCTCACACTCCTTAAAAAAGAAGTACTTGACATCTTTAACCCAGTCACCAAATAGATCAATCATTAAAGGTAAATGGTTAGGGCCCTGAATGGCTAGAGGAGAGACATCTGGCTCACAGATATTTACGTCCCATCCTAACCCACAGGCAAGGCCTCGGGTCCAAAGGAGTACGTCGCTGTCTGCAATCGATAGCCAAAAATGACTCTCGCCAAGTCTTAAGATGATTGGGTCATTAATGATTCCACCATTTTCGTCTGTAATGAGAGCATATTTTCCTTGACCAATCTGAAGTTTTGAGAGGTCTCTCGAAGTAATGTATTCAACAAATCTATAGGCATCACTTCCAGTAACTTCTACTTGGCGTTCAGCAGCAACGTCCCACATGGTGACATTATTCATAAGGTTCCAGTAATCCGCCTCTGCACCTTCATAAGAGGTTGGCATAATCATGTGGTTATAAACCGTAAAGGTTTTGGCTCCCGCTTTTAGGGTAGACTCATAGTAGGGCGACTTTCTTAACCTATCTGATAGTGTAAAGTTGACATGTCCTTCCATCTGCAAACTCCAAAAAAAATGAACTGAACGGGTAGCACTTGTTCAAGGATAAAAAATTCGTATTTTATACCTAATTTTTTAAAATTACCAACTATAAGTTGTCAGCTGAAATATCGCTAGTCTCAAGCCATTCTTTGAACTTTTCTTTGATTTTTTTGAGTGCGCTATCATTATTTCCTTCGAAGCGTAATACCAGACATGGAGTAGTATTTGATGGTCTAACGAGTCCCCAGCAATCTTCGAACTCGACTCTGAAACCATCAATGGTGTTAACACTGGCGTCAGGGAAGTTTAAATTATTTGATAATGAATCCATTGCGTCATATTGTTGACCATGCTTCTCAAAGTTGATATTAATTTCTGGCGTGCTCAGGTTGATAGGTAACTCATTAAAAATCTCAGAGCATGTCTTATCACTTTTTGAAATTATCTCTAAAAGTCTAGATCCAGTATAAAGTGCATCATCAAAACCATACCATCGCTCTTTGAAGAATATATGGCCTGACATTTCCCCTGCCAGATCAGCATTTGTCTCCTTGAGTTTCTTTTTGATAAAGCTATGCCCAGTTCTAGAAAGAATCGGGTTACCACCATTTTCTGAAATAAGTTTAGGAAGGAGAGAGGTGCATTTGACATCATAAATTATTTTTGCGCCCTTGTTTCTACTGAGAACATCCCTTGCATAAAGCATCATTTGATGATCAGCCCAAATAACCTGACCCTTATTGTCTACAACACCAAGTCTGTCACCATCCCCATCAAAAGCAAGACCTAAATCTGCATTCGTTTCGAGAACTTCTTGTATAAGATCTTGCAAGTTTTCAGGCTTTGAGGGGTCAGGATGATGGTTAGGAAACCTACCGTCAACTAGACAAAACAGTTTAGAAACCTTTACTCCCAAGGACTCGAAGAGTTTAGGTGCGATATTACCTGCAACACCGTTTCCACAATCGATTACTACTTTGAGCTCTTTCTCTAATTTTATGTCTGACTTAATGGTGTCAATATAGTCTTGATCAATACTAATAGATGTTGATGTTCCATGACCATTTGAGAAGTCGCTTTCTATGATTCTTGAGTACAAAGATTGAATTCTCTCTGATGATAGAGTTTCTCCAGCAATCATAATTTTTAATCCATTATATTCAGCAGGATTATGAGAGCCAGTAATCATTACACCAGATGAAGCTGCCTTAGTATGAGTCGCGAAATAAACTACTGGAGAGGGCACCATGCCAATGTTGACAACATGACAACCACTTTCTATAAGGCCCGATATAAGTGCCTCAGAGAGTTCAGGGCCTGATAACCTTCCATCTCTTCCGACAACCACTCCTCTTTCACCTTTTTCAATGGATTCACTTCCTACAGCTTTACCTATAAGTTTTACAATTTCTGGCGTTAATTCAGTTTCTACAATGCCTCTAATATCGTAGGCTTTAAAGATTGAGCTTGGAATATTCATGAATCAATTTATTTATTGAGAAGAACAATATTTTACAGTATCTAAACTTTAAAAATATAGCTCGACCTGATTGGTTTTTTTGCTCATTTTAAGGGATAATGTAAATCCTATTTTTTACAAAATATTATTTGTATGTCTGAAAAAGATATTGATCCCCAAGAAACTATTGAATGGCTTGAAGCTTTTAGATCAGTGGCTCGTTTTGAGGGTAAAGATAGGGCTAAATACATTCTTCAAAAGCTAATGGATATGGCACATGAAGATGGTATGGATTTGCCTCAGGGTGTCAATACAGCCTATTTAAACTCCATTCCAGTTGAGAAGGAAAGTGATTTAGTGGTGATGCATGAGATTGAGCATCGGATTAAATCAATTATTAGATGGAATGCTATGATTATGGTCGTTAAGGCTAATCAAGTTTCTTCCGAGCTTGGCGGTCATATTGCGTCATTTGCCTCTAGTGCAACTCTGTATGAAGTTGGCTTTAATCATTTTTATCGAGGAAAAAATCTAGATCAAGGCGCAGACTTAATATATTTTCAGGGACATATTGCTCCAGGAATCTATTCAAGAGCCTATCTTGAGGGGCGTATCACTGAAGATCAAATGTTAAATTTTAGACAAGAGGCCAACAAGGATGGCTTGTCTTCTTATCCTCATCCATGGCTGATGCCAGATTTTTGGGAATTTCCAACAGTTTCAATGGGTCTAGGTCCAATCATGTCAATATTTCAAGCTCGTTTTATGAAGTATTTACATCACCGAGATATTGTTAAGACGGATAAAAGAACCGTATGGGCATACTTGGGAGATGGTGAAACTGATGAACCAGAGTCTCTTGGGGCAATCTCTCTTGCTGGAAGAGAGAAGCTCGATAATCTAATATTTGTTGTAAATTGCAATCTTCAGCGCTTGGATGGACCAGTCAGAGGAAATGGCAAAATTATTCAAGAGCTGGAAGGCATGTTTCGCGGCGCAGGTTGGAACGTTATTAAAGTTATCTGGGGAAGAGGATGGGATAAATTGCTCGCAAATGATACTTCTGGGCTCCTTAAAAAGAGAATGGAAGAGGTTGTGGATGGCGAGTATCAGGCATACAAAGCTAAAGATGGAGCTTATGTAAGAAAACATTTTTTCGGAAAATACCCAGAAACTCTCAAGCTAGTTGAAGATATGTCAGATGACGAAATATATGCCTTAACTCGAGGCGGACATGATCCAAATAAAGTTTATCAGGCCTACAAGGCTGCAAAAGAGCATAAAGGTCAGCCTACAGTCATTTTGGCTAAGACTGTCAAAGGCTATGGTATGGGTGAAGCAGGAGAGGGTAAAAATACGACTCACAGTCAAAAAAAATTAGGTGTAGATGCTCTAGTTAAGGTAGCTCAGAGATTTGATATTCCTGTTACTAAAAAAGATGCTGAGGAGTTAAATTTCTACAAGCCAGAAGAGGATAGTGCAGAGTTAACTTATTTGAGAGAGAGAAGAGAGGCTCTAGGTGGGTATCTTCCCGTTAGAAGCTTTGAACTTGAGTCTTTTAATATTCCTAAAATTAACGCGTTTGAACCCCTTCTAAAATCAACCGAAGAAAAAGAAATGTCTAGTACTATGGCTTTTGTGCGGTTCTTGTCTTTATTAATTAGAGATAAAGATATTGGTCCAAGGGTGGTTCCTATTGTCCCTGATGAGGCCAGAACATTTGGAATGGAGGGTCTATTCAGACAAATGGGTATTTACTCTTCCTCTGGCCAGCTTTATGAGCCAGAAGACTCTGACAAGGTTATGTGGTACAAAGAAGATATAAAGGGTCAGGTTCTTCAGGAAGGCATTAATGAAGCAGGTGCGATTTCAGACTGGATAGCAGCAGCAACGGCTTATGCATCGCATAACGTAACAATGATTCCTTTTTATATCTATTACTCTAAGTTTGGTTTTCAGCGTGTAGGAGATCTTGCTTGGGCTGCTGGAGATATGCAGGCAAAAGGCTTCTTAATGGGCGGTACTGCCGGCAGAACAACGCTTGCTGGAGAAGGTCTTCAGCACCAAGATGGTGATTCGTTAATTGTAGCCAATACAATACCTAATTGCATTTCTTATGATCCTACCTATGCCTATGAGCTCACCGTAATTATTCGAGATGGAATGTATCGAATGTATGAAAAGATGGAAAATATTTTCTATTACATTACCCTTATGAATGAGAATTATGCCCATCCAGAAATGCCAAAAGGTTCTGAAAAGGGGATTATAAAGGGTATGTACCCTTTAAAAACTGTTGGAAAATCAAAGATAGAGGTTCAGTTGCTTGGTAGTGGTGCAATTCTTAGAGAAGTTGAGAAGGCTGCTGATATGCTCGAGCAAGACTGGGGTGTGATGTCACATGTTTGGAGCGTAACAAGCTTTAATGAGATTACTAGGGAGGCTCAAAAAATTGATCGTGAGAATTTGTATAGAAAAACTAAAAAAGTTCCATATCTCACTCAATGTTTAAGCAAATCTAAAGGTCCAGCAATAGCTGCAACTGATTACATGAAAAACTACGCAGAACAAATCCGCAAATATGTTCCAATGCGTTATGAAGTTTTGGGAACGGATGGATTTGGAAGGTCTGACTCTCGTCAGGAGCTTAGATACTTCTTTGAGGTGAATGCTAACTATATTACCTACGCCACGCTAAGTACTTTGGTTGATGAAGGTAGCCTAGATGCCAAAATATTAAACAAGGCAGCAAAAAAACTCAAGATTGATGCTGACAAATCAAATCCAATGCATACCTAAGTTCGATGAATACTGAGCAGTATCTAGAAAAACTCAGATCAGGTTTACCAATAAAATTCTCAGATTTTATTGAATTAATTGATAGTGAATATCATTTTTCAAATATAGCATTTGAGAATGGAGATATTATTAATTCAAAATTTGAAAATCAGGGTTCTGCTAAAGTTTTCTGTTTTGGCCATATGCATTCACTTTCTGAGATGGAGGTGCTTCATTGCTTCGCTGAGCATTATCAGTCAGTATTAAATAATCCTGAAGATGATAGCTCACATTTAAATATCAGAAGCTTTATAAAACACGGTTGGAAAGGTCTTTTAATTGATTTTGATGCCTTAAAAATTAAAATTGAATCTAGTGGAAAGAGTAATCCCTAAAGAAGAATCCCAAGCTTATGATAGAGGCGTCTATGCAACACTTCTAGGGGCTTTCCTTGTTTTATTTCAGATTGGTATATATTTTGTTTATATTCCATGGAATGCTGAAAGGCTCCAAATTACAGAATCAGAAATTGGTTTGGGTTTGCTTGCATTTGGCTTATTAAACTTGGTTGGTAACCAGACTTCAGGGCGATTAATTGTTCCCAAAATTGGAACTAAAAATTCAATTGTAATAGGTCTAATAGGTATTTCCTATTGCCCATTATTTTTAATCTTATCACCGAACTATTTTTGGTTCTTGGTTGCCTCTATGCCGTTAGGTTTTTTTGTGGGTTTATTTAGCCCCTCATCTCAATCACAAATATCCATGATTGAAATTAAAACAGAACGCGTATTAACACCACTTTATCATGCTGCGTTTAGTGTCGGATCATTAGCAGGTGCTTTTAGTGCATTTTTTACAATTCAGTATGTCGATAGTCCTGTTTTATTATTCTCGGTAACTGGCACCGCACTTCTTCTTGGTGCAATGCTTATCAGTAGAATTGGACTTAACAAATCCTATGAGGATCTTAAAAAAACTCCAAAATTTAAACTTCCCAAGAATTCCATACTTGTATTTGGCATTCTGATGATGCTCAATTATGCAACGATGGGCATCATTTTAGACTGGTCAGCTCTTTGGCTAACAAAGGATTTGCTCGTACCTTTGTATCTTGGCGGAGCAATTATATTCGCATTTAATATTGGTGAAATATCTGCGAGATTAATTGCTTCAAAAATGCTAAAAAAATATAGTGAAAAGCTTATTGGTGGCTATTTCAGTATTATTTCTGGATTGGTTTTATTTGCATCACTGATGACCAATAATTTTCCTATTATTGTGGCTGGAATGTTGCTTTTTGGTTTTGGAACTGCGAACTTTATTGCAGTGATATATAGACAGGCGATAAGAATTACTGATGAACCAATTAACCTTACAGTCGCTAATTTAGTTACCCTTGGATTTTCTGGTTTTATATTTGGGCCTGCGCTTGTGGGCTACTTAGCTGAGTACATAAGTTTAACCTTTAATATGTATTTACTAAGTGTAGTATGGGGTCTTAATGGAGTGGCACTGATAGCGATGATGAATCGTATTAAATCAAGCGCCTAGTAATGAGGCGGTCTATCATCTGAATTATCATTTTTTTCTGAAATTATTTCAGATTGATTCATCATTTTTTCATTGGTATCTTTAAGTTTTAAATTGAGTTTCTCAAGTTTTTCTCCTTGACGAAATACAACCATGTTTAGTTCATCAATCATATTTTGGAGAAACGCAATCTTCTCTTCAAGCTCAACTATTTTTTTTTCTGACATAAATCAATCCTAAATTAAAAAAGCCACCTTGCGGTGGCTTTGTCTATTACTTTTCGATTAAAACTTTTCTAGAAAGCTTGATTCGACCTCGATCAATTCCAAGAACTTTGACCTCAACTTCTTGACCTTCTTTAAGGTAGTCTTCTACTTTATTTACTCTCTCATGAGCAATTTCAGAGACATGTAAAAGGCCATCTTGATTCGGCATGATGGTCACAAATGCGCCAAATTCGACAATTTTGGCAACTTTACCCATGTAAACTTTATTGACTTCTGGAACAGCAGTTACATCTTTGACCATCTGAACTGCTTTTTCAAAACTTTCAGAATCATTTGCAAAAATATTTACATTACCATCATCATCCACATCAACGCTAGCTCCAGATTCAGAAACAATTCCTCTAATTGTTTCCCCGCCCTTGCCAATTACGTCTCTTATCTTATCAGTAGGGATTTTAATTACTTTGGTTTTAGGGGCATTCTTAGAGGCTGAATTTGGCTCAGAAATGACCTGATTCATCTGGCCAAGGATATTCATTCTTGCATCTTTTGCTTGTTTAAGTGCAATTGACATAATATCTTCTGTAATTCCATCAATCTTAATGTCCATCTGAAGAGCATTAATACCTTTAGATGTTCCAGCGACCTTAAAGTCCATATCACCAAGATGGTCTTCATCACCAAGAATATCGGTTAAAACAGTGAACCGATCTTCGTCTTTGACTAAGCCCATCGCAATTCCAGCTACAGGCGCCTTAAGAGGGACTCCTGCATCCATTAACGAAAGTGATGATCCACAAACACTTGCCATCGAGCTTGAGCCGTTAGATTCTGTAATTTCAGAAACTACACGAATCGTATATGGGAAGTCATCAAGGTTTGGAAGACAAGCTGAAATTCCTCTTCTTGCCAACCTTCCATGACCCACTTCTCTTCTTTTAACACCCGTTACACGTCCAGTCTCACCTACGCAATAAGGTGGGAAGTTGTAGTGAAGCATAAAGTGATCCTCAATGCGATCATTTGATTCAAGAGTTTCAATGAGTTGAGCATCTCTCTTTGAGCCTAAAGTAGTAACAACCAAAGCCTGTGTTTCACCTCTTGTAAATAGAGCAGAACCATGAGTATTCTCCAGGACACCTGTTTCAATAGCTAACTCCCTAACAGTTGAGTTATCTCTACCATCAATTCTCGGTTCGCCAGCTAAAATTCTCTCTCTGACTGTTGATTTTTCGATTTTTTTAATATAATTATTAACATCGTCCTCTGTTATTGATTCATCTTCAGTAACAAATTCTTCAACAGCAGCATCTTTAATTTCACCCATTTTTTCATAGCGCTCCATCTTATCTACTGTTTGATAAGCCTGAGAAATTTGATCTTCAAACTTTGACTTAATTGAGGCTAATAAAGATTCATTCTCTTCAGGTGCAACCCACTCACGAGGTGATACACCAACTTCTTTTGCAAATTCAGAAACACTATCAATAACAACCTGGAATTGTTCATGGGCGTACATTACTGCGCCTAACATAACGTCTTCAGATAGCTCATTTGCTTCAGACTCAACCATAAGAACTGCATCTTTAGTTCCTGCAACAACCATATCTAATTCTGAAGTTTCAAGGTCACTGTATGTTGGGTTAATCGTATAGTTACCATTTTGATAACCAACACGGGCAGCACCTATTGGTCCGTTAAAAGGAACTCCAGAGATTGCCAAAGCTGCAGAAGTAGCAATCATAGCTAAGATATCAGGATCTACATTTTTATTTGATGATATGACCTGAATCATAACTTGAACTTCATTCATGTAGCCGTTTGGAAATAGTGGTCGAATAGGGCGGTCAATAAGACGAGAGGTGAGTGTTTCTTTCTCACTTGGTCTTCCTTCTCTTTTTAAGAAGCCGCCTGGTATTTTTCCAGCAGCATATATTTTTTCGATGTAATCTACAGAAAGTGGAAAAAAAGATTGACCTGGCTTAGCTTCCTTAGCACCAACTACTGATACTAGAACTTGCGTATCATCCATGCTTGCTAAAACAGCTCCATGAGCTTGTCTAGCGATTCTTCCCGTTTCAAATGAAATTTGGCTGTTGCCAAACGTAAAACTTTTTTGAACTATATTCATGTCCATTGTGTTACTCCAATAAAATTAAAAGTGTTTTATGGTTTAACGCAATAAGCTTTATATAAAACATACCATCTAGGTATGCTTGAGATAAAACTTACCAAAATCCATAAAACAGTTGAATTATCCCCTAATTCTATCTGTAAATATACTAATTTAGTAGCAGTAATAATGCCTTAAACATTTAAAAGAGTATCTAAAATTGGCTTTAAATTAACTCAAAGATGATTAGAAATTTTTTCCAATAGGTGGAAAGATGAAAGACTTTTAGCTAATAATTTGTTCTGCTTATTTACTTTTAGCTCTCTTGAGTTGCAAAAGTTAATTACCAAATCATCATCGAAATACTCTGTATTGAATAGCTCTCCATTGATATAAACATAAAGATTGCCAGTAATTATTTGGTAGGCTATGCGACATAATGGAGCTAGGATATATCTCTCTGACTCTTCAATCTTTATTGGCTTTTCAAATGCCATGATTTCATTAAATTTTTGCTGATCAAATGGATCCAGCTTTGTTATAAAGCATCCAAAAAAATCAATGGGTAATTCGTCAAAATTCAAAAGCTTTAAGGCTTGGTTGATTGAAGATTTAGAAATTTCAGATTTGCCCATATCTACTGACCAATTAGGGTCAATATAATAATCTGTGTTTTTTTTATCACCCTCTATATCAAGGGCCTCTAGCATTTCATTCGCCGAATACGATCTGTATCCAAATGAGAGAGTTATGCACTCACTATTAAGGCTGATTCCATGGTGTGCAATTCCGGGTGGTATATATAAAATATCGCCAGGTTCGACCACAAATGAATCCTCCACCTGAAAGGTTTTCATTATTCTTAGCTCACTATTTTGAACATAATTATTAGGATTGCAATCAAGTGAACTGATCTGCCATTTTCTTTTGCCAAGGCCCTGGAGAAGAAAGACATCATAGTGGTCATAGTGAGGACCAACACTTCCTCCCTTGGCTGCAAATGAAACCATGACATCATCAAAGCGCCATCTAGGAATAAAGTTGAACTCTTCAATCATTTCATAGACTTCAAGAATATGTTTGTCAACGCCCTGAACTAGAAGTGTCCATTCATCTTTAGGGGTGTTTTGATAAAAGAGATCATCAAATGGACCATTTTCAAGAGACCAATTATTGTGTTTGGTTGAACCTTTAATGATTCTTGATTCAAATTCCTCTTCACAGGACAGTCCAGCTAGCTCATCAGGAGCTAGTGGAGAAGCAAATCCAGGAATGGCATTCTTTAAAAGCAAAGGCTTTTTTTGCCAATATTCTTTTAAGAACTTCTCTTTAGATATCTGACCAAAATGTATCATTTCGTTGCTATTTCTATTTTTTGTTTAATTATCTATTAACATATGGACTCTTTATAACAAATTACCTTTGATAGATCCTGTTTAGGATAAATATTTTAAATGAGTGCCTTGAATAACAAATCAAATAAACTTGAGTCAATTTTGAATTTAGAGTTCCATCCAATTGATAAGCCTGAGTTCAGATCTAAATGCAAATCAATGTTGGATAAGGATGGTGTTCTAGTCCTTAATGAATTTCTTACAATTGAGTCAATCCAAAGCATTCTTGAAGAAGCTAAGCAACAGGAGCATTTGGCATATTTCTGTGTTAATGAACATAATGTCTATTTAGAGCCTTTCGACAATCAATACTCAAAAAATCATGCAAGAAATAGAACAGTTGTCTCCTCAAAAGGATGTATAACCGACGATCAGGTCCCAAGTGATTCTGCATTGAGGACTTTATACAATTCGAATGATTTTAAGAGTTTTCTTTGTAACGTTCTTGGTGAGAAGGCTCTCTATAAGTATGATGATAATTTATCTTCAATCAATATTCATTATGCAAGGGATGGACAAGAGCTTGGTTGGCATTTTGATAACTCTTCATTTGCAATCACCTTGCTTATACAGAAGCCATTGGCAGGTGGTGAATTCGAGTATATAAGAGATTTTAGAGATTCAAAAAATAATGATAACAACTATGACCAAGTGACGGACTTGATTAATGATCGATTTAAGCCAAAAAAACTCGCTATGGAAAATGGATCTTTGGTTCTCTTTAGAGGAAAGGATGCAATTCATCGAGTAACCCCAACTATTGGAGGTAAAACCCGAATATTGTCAGTCCTGGCGTACAATTTGGAGCCTAATATTAAGCTCTCAGAAACAGCTAGAATGACTTTTTTTGGGAAACTTAATTAATTATGAAAAAGAGCAGTAAAGGTTTAGGACTTTATGATAATTTAGATCTTTCAGCGAGTCAGAACGATCAAGAGTTACAAGAAGTTTATAAAAAATGGGCTTCAATTTATGATCATGACAATGATGATGTTCTTGGGACAGTGTCTCAACCTAATTCAGTTCAAATTTTCAATAAATACATCACTGATAAAAATCAAAAAATTATTGATGTTGGTTGTGGAACAGGCTTGGTTGGTTTGGAGCTTAAAAAACTGGGGTATACAAATTTTGATGGTATAGATATCTCTAAAGAGATGATTGATATTGCTATTGATAGGGGCTATAAGTCATTACTTCTTGGTAATTTGAATAATTCTCTTCCTATCGAGAGTAATAGCTATGATGCTGCACTTTGTGTTGGTGTATTTACGCATGGCCATGTAGGTCCAAGTCGTTTAAAGGAGCTCACTAGAATTATTAAATCTCAGGGCTTGGTATGTTTTACCGTTAATGAAGATGTCTACAAATCTTATGGGTTTGATGAGGTAATTGAAAGGCTAGAGTCTGAAAATGTATGGAAAATTCTCGAGCTCACTAAACATGACTACATGACAAAAAAACGTGTCATGGGTTTTTATTGCATTGCCAGAGTTAATTAGCTCTGTAAATATTGTTTAACCATTCTATTGATGGTAGTTTGGCGCTTCTTTGGTAATTGAGACATCGTGGACATGAGATTCTGTCATCCCAGCTGAGGTAACTTGAACAAACTCAACTTTGGTTCTCATAGCGTCAAGATTTTTGCAACCAGTGTAACCCATAGATGATCTAATTCCGCCAACCATTTGGTGAATAATTGGTCGAATAGAGCCTTTGTAAGGAACCCTTCCCTCAATCCCCTCTGGAACTAATTTTTCAGCAGCAAGTTCTGCCTGAAAATAACGGTCTGATGATCCATGTGCTTGCCCCATTGCTCCTATTGAGCCCATCCCACGATAAGCCTTATATGATCTTCCTTGATAAAGTTCAACCTCTCCCGGCGATTCCTCAGTTCCTGCTAACATTGAACCCAACATAACGCAATGTGCACCAGCCGCAAACGCTTTTGCAGCATCTCCAGAGTAGCGTATACCACCATCAGCAATTACAGTAACATTGGTTTTTTTCAATGCATCTGCGATATCTGAAATCGCACTGATTTGAGGAACTCCTACACCAGCAACGATTCGGGTTGTGCAAATACTTCCAGGTCCGATTCCAACCTTGACGCAATCTGCCCCAGCTTTGGCTAGGTCAATGGCAGCTTGTGCTGTTGCAATATTGCCCGCAATAATTTCTAAGTTTGGAAATTCTTTTTTTGTCTTGATAACTCGGTCAAGTACCCCTTGAGAGTGACCATGGGCCGTATCAATTACGATGACATCGACGCCAGCCTCGACCAGAGCTCTTATTCTTTCACTAGATCCCTTTCCGACACCTACTGCAGCAGCCACTATTAATCTCTCTTGATCATCTTTTGCTGCTTTGGGAAAGTCGCTTGTTTTCTTGATGTCACTGACAGTTATCATTCCACCTAGTTTATATTGGTCATCAGTAACCAGAACGCGCTCAATCCGATGCTTTCTTAAGAGTTTTTTAACTGTATCCATCGAAGCACCTTCGTTGACTGTAATGAGTGATTTTTGGGGAGTCATTACATTCTCAACTAACTCATCAAGGCGAGATTCAAAAAGAACATCACGACTAGTTATAAGTCCTACAAGAGTGTCATTTGAGACAACGGGCATTGCTGATATTCCATGCTGAGCTTGAAGATCAAAGACATCCTTAATCGTTGCAGAAGGATCAATGCTAATTGGATCTCTAATAATTCCAGATTCAAATCGCTTTACTTTTCTAACTTCCATTGCTTGCGACTCAATGGACATGTTTTTGTGGATAACGCCCATGCCACCTTCCTGGGCAATGGCGATAGCAAGCTTACCTTCTGTCACCGTATCCATTGCTGCTGAGATAATAGGAGTGTTTAGAGTGATTTTATTGGTAAGTTTTGAGGTTAAGCTCACTTCCTTTGGGAGAACTTCTGAGTGCGCAGGAACCAACAATATATCATCAAAGGTTAGCGCTTTTTTTAATTCTTTCATAGTATCTCCTAAAATCTAAAATCTTCTTCTATTGAGCAGATTAGGGACGATAAAACCAATCATCATGCCAAAGAAAAGAACTATTGCTCCAACAATAAACCAGTTTCTTGAGCTAGTGTCTTTTTGAATTTGGGTGTTGTTTTCAGCAAGCTGAAGTTCTGCTTTTAGTTGTAATTTTTCTTGAATAAGTTTTTCATTCTCATGTTCTAATTTAAGTGCGTCTTGATATATTTGCTCAATATGCTCTTTTTCAGCTTGAGATTTCGATCTTTGGACGACTAAATCCGAGTTTTCTTCTTTTATTGATAGCAACTGTTTTTCGAGTTCTTCTTTTTCAGAAGTCAGCTTGGTTATCAAAAGTTTATTGGCATTATTTGTTCGCGTTAACTTTTTTAATTTTTCTCTTGCAGAAGGGTCAGGAGATAAATAAAACGACTTAATCCATCCAATCGTATCATCAAACTGTATTTGAGCCCAGCCATCTTCAGTACTTTGTAATAAAGATAGTTCAGTTCCAGAGGGTAGAAGGCGAATAATATTATTCCCAAAATTTTTGTCAGACCTTATGGGCAGGTCTAGCTGATCAGTGATATAGACAAAAGACTCCGCACTAACTTTAAAAGTTAGAGTAATCAATACAAAAGCAAGAATCTTTAGTCTTTTCATGAAAATATCGTAATTAGGCTTATTGTATCTTGGCCTAGGGTGTTAAATGTAATTTTTATGTGTTTTTTCAATAAATTACAGTCCTATCTTTATAAATTAGAAATCTTTTCCAGCTGCTGCTCTAGATCCTTAAGAGCGCTCATAGTTGATGCAAGTTTCTCTTTTTCATTATTAACAATAGCTTCTGGGGCTCCATTGATAAATTTTTCATTACTCAGTTTTGCTGAAAATTGAGATTTAAGTTTATGCAATTTTTCAATCTCTTTATTGAGTCTATCTTGTTCAGCACTTTTATCAATTAGCCCAGCTAGCGGTATCAATATTTTCATTTCGCCTACCAGCGCAATAGCAGAATCGTCTTCCTCGTCTTGAGGTGTTAGCAACTCTATTGAATCCAGCTTGGCAATCGTGGATAAAGTTGATTTATTGCTATCAATATAAGTCTTATCTTGATCGTTAAAATTTTTTATAAAGCAGGGTAGTGGCTTGCCAGGAGGTATGTTCATCTCGCCTCTAATCTTTCTAATGCCGAGAATAAAGCCCTTAAACCAGTTTATTTCTGCTTCAGCATTATCATCAAAGAGCTCTTTTTGAGCCTCAGGAAATGACTGAGATATTAATTTATTGTTAGACTGTGATTGTATTTTTTGAGATTGTTCAAATATCTCTTCTGTAATGAAAGGAATAATTGGATGAAGAAGAATCAGTGTTTCATTTAATACTTTAAACAATGTAGATTCACAGCCTTCTTTAGTTTCGCTGTTATCAAGAAGCGGTTTAGAAAGCTCAAGGTACCAGTCACAATAGTCATGCCAAACGAATTCGTAGAGAGTTTGACTCATTAGGTCTAATCGATAGTCTGAGAGGTGTTTTTGGACCTCTATTTTGACATGCTGTAGTCTTGATAAAATCCACTTATCTTGACTCGATAATATGGCATTATTGTTGATATTGGTTGACTCTAGATTCATTAAAACGAAGCGAGAAGCATTCCATAGCTTGTTACAAAAATTTCTGTAACCTTCGACTCGTTTTAGGTCAAATTTAATGTCTCTACCAAACGAAGCTAAAGCGGTAAAGGTAAATCTAATTGCATCAGTTCCAAAAGATGGTATTCCATTAGGAAACTCTTTTTTCGTTTGATTTTTGATTTTTTCAGCTAACTTTGGCTGCATCATTCCTTGAGTTCTTTTTTCTAGAAGGTCTTCAAGATTAATGCCATCAATAAGGTCAATAGGATCAAGAACATTGCCTTTAGATTTACTCATTTTTTGGCCGTTACCATCTTTGATTAATCCGGTAATGTAGATGTCTTTGAAAGGGACATCGCCAGCAAATTTGAGGCCAAACATGATCATTCGAGCTACCCAGAAAAATATAATATCAAATCCAGTAACAAGAACACTTGTTGGATAGAACCTAGATAATTCAGGCGTCTTTTCTGGCCAACCTAAAGTTGAAAAAGGCCATAATGCAGACGAAAACCATGTATCAAGAACATCGTTATCCTGAGTTAGCTCAACACCTTTTCCAGCTAGAGTTTGTGCATCCTCGAGGCTATCTGCTACGAAATAGTTGCCGTCTTTGTCATACCATGCTGGAATTCGATGCCCCCACCAAATTTGACGAGAAATACACCAGTCTTCAATATTTTCCATCCAGTTAAAGTAGGTTTTTTCCCAGTTTTCTGGAACAAAGCGAATACTTCCATTTTTAACTGCATCAATGGCAGGTTCAGCTAGAGGTTTGACTTTAACAAACCACTGGTCAGTCATGTAAGGCTCAATAATGCTATTTGTCCTGTCACCTCTTGGCACCATAAGAGTGTGCGGGTCAATTTTTTCAATTAAGTTTTGTTTCTCTAAGTCGGCAACAATTAGTTTTCTCGCCTCGAAACGGTCTAATCCTTGATAATTTGAAGGGGCGTTTGTATTTATTTTGGCATCGTCAGTCAATACATTAATGATTTTGAGATTGTGCCTTTGACCAATTTCGTAATCATTAAAGTCATGCGCCGGGGTAATTTTTACGCACCCTGTACCAAATTCCATATCGACGTAATCATCTGCAATGATTGGGATTTCTCTATTTGAGAGAGGGAGATTGATTGATTTTCCGACTAAATGCTGATAACGCTCGTCATCAGGATGGACAGCGACAGCTGAGTCACCGAGCATTGTTTCTGGCCTTGTAGTTGCGACAACAAGTGTCTCATCAGAGTCAACGACTTGGTACCTAATATGCCATAAGAATCCATTTTCTTCTTTGCTTATGACTTCTAAATCTGAGACAGCTGTCAAAAGGACTGGATCCCAATTCACCAGTCTTTTGCCTCGATATATGAGCCCTTCGTTGTATAGCTCAACAAAAACTTTTCTTACCGCCTGAGAGAGGGATTCGTCCATTGTAAATCGTTCCCTTTCCCAGTCTACCGACGCTCCAAGTCGTCTCATTTGAGAGGTGATTGTTCCTCCAGACTTTGATTTCCAATCCCAAACTTTTTCGGTGAATTTCTCCCTACCCAGATCGTGTCTTGAGATATTGTCCATACTAAGCTGCCTTTCAACAACCATTTGAGTTGCTATACCTGCATGGTCAGTTCCAGGTTGCCAAAGCGTTTGATTTCCAATGCTTCTATTGTATCGAGTGTAGACGTCCATTATCGTATGCTGAAAGGCATGCCCCATATGGAGACTTCCAGTAACATTTGGCGGGGGAAGTACTATGCTAAATGATTCTTTGCTTGATGAATTTGCTTTTGAGGAAAAGTGGTCGCCTTTTTCCCATAGATCACGATATTTTTGTTCGATAAGTTCTGGGTTATATGTTTTTTCCATGTAGGCGAGGTGTCGGATAAAACTGACACATTATACAATAAGAGTGCAGAGTGGAATAAGCCTTTAAATGGTTACTGGTTGTAATCTTTTCGCCCTGATAGGGCATGCGCAATTGTATTAATATCGGTATATTCAAGCTCGCCTCCTAGGGGTATTCCGTGAGCTATCCTTGTTGTTTTAATTTGATATTTTTTTGCTAAATTATGGATATAGTGTGCGGTTACCTCACCCTCGATTGTCGCATTAGTGGCCAGGATGAGTTCGATGACCTCTTGATTTGATAACAAAACTTCGAGCTCATCAAGGCCAAGCTCAGAGGCTCCAATGCCATCAATTGGTGACAGGTAGCCACTTAAAACAAAATATTTCCCTTTGTATGCACCACTTTGTTCGATGACATGAATATCTGAGGGGGTTTCTACGACGCAAAGTTGTGACTTGTCACGGGCGTCATTGGAGCAAATGTCACAAATGTTTTTTTCAGTCAAGGTCCTGCATTGTTCACAGTTTTTGACGTTTTCCATTGCCTCCTTTAATGCTTTTGAGAGCTCTAATCCACCCAATCTATCTCTCTCAAGAAGGTGGTAAATAAACCTTTGAGCAGTTTTAGAGCCTACTCCTGGTAGTTTGCTAAAGGCTTTATTTAATTTTTCAATCATCTCGAGTTATATATTGTTTACTAGAAGGGAAGATTAAGGCCGCCAGTCACGTTTTTCATTTTATTCTTGGAGATTTCATTGATTTTTGTAGAAGCATCATTGACAGCTACTATTATTAAATCTTCCAGCATTTCTTTGTCAGAAAAAAGTGATTCATCTATAGAGATATCGGTGACTTTGAAATCGCCATTCATTTCAACTTTTAAAGCACCTGAGGCAGCTAAACCTTCACAGCTTAGGGATTTTATTTCTCTTTGAACGGCCTCCATATCCTCCTGCATCTGTTTCGCTTTTTGCATCATTCCTGCCATTCCACCTTTAAACATTATCTGACTCCTTTATTGATTTGATAGATTTAATATCGACCTTTGAATTGAATACTTCCTGTAATTCTTTGAGGCCATCATCGCTGAGAAATTGGCTCTCTGTTTCTTTTTGTTTTCGCTCTTTCTCTAAAGACTCCTTTTGTGACAGAGAGTCACCATTAGTCTCACCAGGCTCAAAAATTAACTCTACTAAAGGATATTGCTTATGGAGTGCAATTCTTATTGATTCCTCAGTTTTAGGGGTGAGAAGATTAACAAAATCTGAACTCAATGTTAGAACGAGTGTTTGACCTGTAAGCGACTTGAATACAGTGTTTTTTACTAGCATTTTTGCAGCACCATTGAAATCAAAAGTCTTAATAATATCTTCCCATTCTTTTTGGTTTTTGATATCGAGTTGATTTGTTTCTGTTTCAGGTAATTGCGAATTTGACGAAGCAATCGAAGGTTCCTTTTCGGTTGAGGCATCAGTAATTTTTGAACTTTTATTTGGAGTTGACTTTAAATTTTTTTTTTCGGCTCCATCAAAGTCTGGATGAAAGGCAATCATTCTGAGAATTGTCATCTCAAGACCGATTTGTTCGCTAGGAGACAAACTCATATCTTTTTGGCCGTTAATTGCAATTTGGTAGTAAAGCTGGAGATCTTGAGCTGAAAAGCTATTGGCAAGATCGGCAATATCAGAGGGAAATTGTTTTTTGTCTTGTATGATTTGAGCCAAAGATATTTGATGAAAAAGCGATGTTAAATCTTTCAGAGCATTGGCTAAGTTTTCACCTTTATGAGCCAAATTCTTCACAAATGATAAAATTTGTTCAGCATCTCTTAGACTGATTAGTTTTGCGAGATTTATAATTTCATCATGATTGACTAGTCCAAGCATCTCTTTAAGATCTTTCTCCTTGACGCTTCCATTTCCATAAGAAATTGACTGATCGAGAAGACTAAGCGCATCCCTCATTGAGCCATTACCAAACTCTGCAATCTTTGAAAGAGCTTCCTCGTCAAACTCAAGTTTTTCTTCATCCATGATGAACTTAAGATGATTAAGAATTTCCTCATGAGAGAGCTTATTTAGATTGAACTGAAGGCATCTAGAAAGGACAGTGATTGGTAATTTCTTTGGATCAGTTGTAGCTAATAAAAATTTGATATGAGCAGGAGGTTCCTCTAAAGTTTTCAAAAGTGCGTTAAAGCTACTTTTTGAAAGCATATGAACTTCATCAATCAGATAAATTTTGTATAAATTCTTGGTCGGAGTGTACTGCGCATTTTCAAGAATTTCTCTCATGTGATCAACCCCAGTATTAGAGGCTGCATCTAACTCGATTAGGTCAACTGATTGACCTTTGTCAATTTCTAGGCAGGTCGGGCATTTTCCACATGGAGTAGAGCTTACACCTTCCTCGCAGTTAACAGATTTTGCAAAAATTCTAGCAATTGTTGTCTTACCAACACCCCTAGTTCCCGTAAAAAGAAATCCGTGATGAAGATTGTTATTATCTAATGCATTAACAAGGGTTCTGATGGTATGAGTTTGTCCTACGAGCTCTTTGAAATTATGAGGTCTATATTTTCTTGCTAAAACTTCGTAGTGTTCACTCATCAGTCATTATGTTATTTTAGAAAGGTAGTGCCGAGAATAGAATCCAACACATAAAAAAATTATTACCGTTGCTCCCTTCCAGGCCTGGCGGGGTTCATAACTATTTATTGTCGGTTTACCCTCGACACTACCCAAGATTTTACTTGAAATGATTATTCTTATTATTCAATATTAAATGATTCGTTGGTATTTTTTAGGATTTTAAAGATTGATATTGATCATATACTTCGGACCAAATTGGCCCTGCAAATCCATCTGAAATTTGAATGCCATCAATAATGGTTATTGGGATAATCTCTCTCGTGGAGCTTGAAATCCATACTTCGTCAGCATTCATAAGCTGCTCCTTTGTAAATGAAGATTCTTCAACATTGAAGTTGTTGATTTTTGCACATTCAATAACCTTCTCTCTGGTAATTCCTGGAAGTATATTGGGGCCCTTTGGGTGAGTATAAATGCAGTTACTTTTTACGATAAATACGTTTGAACTTGAGGCTTCAGTCACTATCCCATCACGATAAAGAATAGTTTCTTCGGCATCATTGTTTTTTGCTTCTTGAGCATAGAGAGTATTGGCTAAAAGAGATGTCGCTTTTGTATTACTTTTAAGCCACCTAATGTCTTCTCTTGTAATTGCAGAGAGCCCATTTAGAAGCGTGCTTTTTTCTCTAGGATTGATAGCGCTTGATTGAATATACACCGTTGGCTTTAATTCACCATAAGTATGTTTTCTATTCTCATCACTGCCTCTAGAAATTTGTAAGTATATTGCTTGATTTTGGTTATTAGGGTCAAATGAGATGATCTTGTTGATTAAATCTTTCCATTCATTATTAGTGTGAGGGTTCTTAATGCTAATTGCATCTAGACCATCCTGCAGACGATTTAAGTGAGAATCTAGGCCAATGATTTTTCTGTTGTATGCTGGAAAGACTTCATAGACGCCATCCCCAAAGAGGAATCCTCTATCCATTACAGATACAAATGCTTTATCTTTTTCTATAAAGTTTCCGTTTAAATAAACCAAAATTATCTAAACATCAATTTGACTGTGTCAATCATTTTAGATACAAATCCAGCCTCCTCAGCATCTTCAAGAGCTATAAGCGGAAGTGTTGCAATATCTTCATTATTAAAGCTTATTGCAAGAGTGCCTACGCGATCACCTTGACTGATTGGGGCGATCAAATCACCCGCTAGCTCAATAGTTTGAGTTGTATACTTGAATTGATTTCTTGGAAGGGTTAAGAAGCTAGAATCTGCTACACCAACTTTCATATTCCCTTTTTTAGATTTGAAAACTGGAACTTGATGAGATATATCATTGACCGACTGAGTCTCGAAAAAACGGAAACCGTAATCAAGAAGCTTTTCTGTTTCAGCGGTTCTGATTGCAGGGCTTTGTGAGCCTAGCACAACAGAAATTAATCTCATGCCTACGCGGTTTGCACTTGTAGCAAGGCAGTAACCTGCTTTTTGAGTCCATCCCGTTTTGAGTCCATCAACAGTGCTATCAGTAAATAATAGTTTATTTCGATTGATTTGTTTAATGTTGTTGTAGGTGAATTCTTTTTGGCCATACCACTCATAAAAATCTGGAAATTCCTTAATAAGCACAGAGGATAGAAGTGCCATATCCTTTGCTGTTGTATATTGATCTTTATGCGGCAGGCCTGATGAGTTTTCAAAGCGTGTATTTGTCATTCCAATCTCTTGAGCATAGTCATTCATAAATAGGACAAACGTCCCTTCTGAGCCAGCTACATGCTCCGCTAATGCTACAGAAGCATCATTGCCAGATTGTATTATCATTCCTTTTAAAAGATCTTCAAGTCTTATCATTTTTCCAACCTCGATAAAACTTCTAGAGCCTCCAGTTTTCCATGCCTTTTCGCTTATCTTTACTTCATCATCAAGAGAGATAAACTCTTCTTTTAGGCGCTTAAAGACTACATAAGAGGTCATTATTTTTGTCAAGCTGGCTGGCGCTCTTCTCTCGTTTTCATTCTCTGAGGCAAGAATCTTGCCAGAGTTGTGATCCATAAGAATGTAGGATTTTGCAGCGATTGGAGGTGATTCTGGGATATAGAAGCGAGGTTCTTCAGCGCTTACATTTGAGAAAAGAAGCAGTATAAAAAATGTTTTTAATAAAGTAAGAATATTTGATTTCATGAAATATTTTTTGTCCAGAAAGTTTGTATTGAAGAAATAGCTTTGAATTATGTTAGTTTTAATTACAAATTGATTATAACGAGTTACTGTAAATATCTTGGACTTTTATGTTTATGAAGTGACATAATTATTCCAAAGCTAGCCATAAGCGTCATCAGAGAGGAGCCTCCATAGCTTATTAACGGTAACGGAACTCCTACAACCGGGAGAAGGCCTGAAACCATGCCTATATTTACAAAAATGTAGGTAAAAAACACAAATGTAAGGCTAGCACCTAAAAGTCTAGAGAAGTTGTCCTCACATCGAAGTGACAAGCTCATGCATCGATAAACAATAAGAGCATAAATTAGAATAAGTAACAAGAATCCAACGAAGCCCAATTCTTCAGCCAGAACTGAGAAAATGAAATCAGTAGATTGTTCTGGGACAAAATCGAGTTGAGACTGAGAGCCTCTCACGATTCCTTTTCCAGTAAATCCACCAGAACCAATTGCAATTTTTGATTGAATAATATGATAGCCTGATCCAAGAGGGTCAGACTCAGGGTTGAAAAGAGTTAAGATTCGCTTTTTTTGGTATGCAATTAACAAATAATTCCATGCAAAATAGAGTGAACTAGTCAAAATACTTGTTAAGATTAAAAGGTTTAGCCAAACATTTTTTACAAGCATCACTCTAAAGCCTGAAAAAAATAAAACATAGATACCTGAGGCCCCAATCAGCAAAGATGTACCAAGATCAGGTTGTCTTGCTATCAAAAGTACAACCACACCAATTGTAATCATTGAAAGAATGACTGGAAACGCCCTTGGCGGAAGTGTTTTTTCACTGAGGATTGCGGCTATTGTCATTGGCACTATAATTTTCATTAATTCCGATGGCTGAAATCTTACAAATCCTAAATCCAGCCATCTTTGAGCACCACCACCAGAGCTTCCAAAAAATAAAACCATGATTAATAGAATAACACCCAGAATCATAAGTAAAGGTGCTGCCCTTAGCATAATGATTGGGGGTATTTGAGCTATTACAAGCATCACAGTAGTTGCTAAACCAAGATGAATCATTTGTCTATATACAAGGTTGAGTGAGCCTCCAGAGCTACTGAATAAAATAAGAAGGCCGAATGATGATAGAAGAATTAAAAGAATAAAAAGTGGCGTGTCGATTTTGAAAAATTTATAAAAAAGAATGAGCTTTTTTATTAAAAATGAAATCATATTAATAGCAGTCCGACTTTCCTTAAATCTCCAAGAAGTAAATTGAAGCTTGAGCATGCAGAGGTATTGTTCATGCATTCTACTCCTAGGCCCATGTTAGATAGCTCCATTTGTTGTTTAGGAGAGAGAAATTTGGGAGCGTTTCCGGTTCCTATGATTAGTATATCGACTGAATCCTTAATTATTAAAGGAAATAATAATTCTTTTCCAATTTCGTTGATATCTAAACTAGAGATTTCTTTGGATAATGAGGCGGATATAAAGCAGGGGTTTTTTAATTTAACATGTGATAGAGAAACTGAGGAGTCATCTATTGAAATAATGGTATTTGTATTCGCGTTTTGCTGAGTGAATTCCATTAATTTACAGGCATATTTGGGTGTTGGATGAATATTATAACAGTGTAAAATTAGTACTGATTTATTTGGGCTTTAAATAATTAAGATGAAATCAAGATTCGCTCCTTCTCCTACAGGTTTTTTGCATATTGGCGGTGCTAGAACAGCTCTTTTTGCCTGGCTATGGGCAAAAAAAAATGAGAGTAATTTTGTTCTTAGGATTGAAGATACTGATAAGGAGCGCTCAACTCAGGCATCTGTTGATGCAATTCTAGAGGGTCTAGATTGGCTCGGCCTTGATTATGATGAAGGGCCTTTCTACCAAAGTGATCGTTTTGATAGATACAATGAAGTCATTAATGAATTAGTATCAAAAGGTCAGGCTTACTATTGTGACTGCTCAAAAGAGCGTTTAGAGTCGATGAGAGAGAGTCAAATTGCCAACAAAGAGAAACCCAAGTATGACGGCTGCTGTCGAAAAAAGTCATTAAAAAATGGCGTCATTCGATTCCTTAATCCGGATGAAGGCCATGTTAGTTTTCATGATTATGTCAAAGGCGAGGTTAGTATCTCGAACTCTGAGCTGGATGATTTAATCATTTTAAGGTCGGATGGTACGCCTACATATAACTTGACTGTCGTTGTTGATGATCACGACATGCAAATCGATTGTGTCATAAGGGGTGATGACCACATCAATAATACCCCTAAACAAATTAATCTTTATGAAGCAATGGGTTGGAATGTGCCTAAATTTGCACATGTTCCAATGATTTTGGGTTCAGATGGCTCACGTTTATCAAAAAGACATGGCGCATTGAATCTTCTATCCTATAGAGACGAAGGGTTTTTGCCAGACGCATTATTAAACTATCTGGTCAGGCTTGGATGGTCAAATGGTGACCAGGAAATATTCTCAATTGAAGAGATGATTAAGCTTTTTGAGCTCAAAAATATTAATAATTCGCCTGCAAGCTTTAACCAAGAAAAGCTTGAATGGATGAATCAAAGCTACATTAAAACGATTTCATTAGGCAAACTTACTGAGCACTTGAATTGGCATCTTGATAGACTAAATATTAACTTAGACAATGGACCTGAAATAAATCAGCTCATTGAATTTCTAAGGGAGAGATCAAAGTCCTTGGTTGACTTGGCTCAAAGCTGCATTATGTTCTATAAAGATTTTGAAGCTTTCGATGAAGCTCAAGCCAATAAAACTTTTAAAGCAGGATCAAAAGAAGTTTTGCAAGATTTAGTGAGTCAGCTTAGTAAAGTTAATGATTGGAATTCTAACAATATTCATTCCGTTATCGAATTGATCTGTGAAGAGAGGAATATTGGTTTTGGCAAGGTTGGTCAGCCATTTAGGCTTGCACTTAGCGGTGATGGAAAGGCTGGGAGTATAGATAAAAGCGCTCAATTTGTCGGAAAAGAGAGAACTTTGTCGCGATTGGAAATGGCTATAGATTGGATAAATAGTCAACATAATTGAATTAATTGACATAATTCCAGTGCTCACAAATTTTTTCCAAATATTTTTATTAATTTCACCAGTATTTCTTCTGATTATATTGGGAAATCTTCTTAGAAGGATTGGAGTGCCGGATGTCTCCTTTTGGGACGTAAACGATAAGCTATGTTACTGGGTGTTAATTCCCGCTCTTTTATTCCACTTTATCTCTCAAGTTAGCTTATCTTCAGAAATGCTTTACATATATTCAGTAATTATATTGACTGGTTTTGTGGTTACGTTCAGTTCTTCGATTATTATAGGAAAATTATTGGGCTACTCTCCTGAAGTCTGGACTTCAATTCTCCAGGGCTCGATGAGGCAGAATGCTTTTATTGCGCTTGCTATTGCTGGAAGCTTTTTCGGAGCTGAAGGTTTAAAAATTGCCTCATTATTTATGTTTATATATGTTCCTACTATTAATGTCATTGTCATATCAACAATGGTGATGAGTCTTAAAAATACTAATCAAAAAGATTCGAAAAAAGATATATCAAACGTATTTATTGAAATCTCAAAGAATCCATTTATTTTGGCAATGATTGCTGGACTAATATTCTCATTATTTCCTTCTCAAAAAATTAGTGTTCTTATTGATACGACTGAGCTACTAGGTTCAGCTGCTCTTCCAATAATGCTTTTGACTATCGGAGCTAAGATTAAAGTTAGAGACCTAACTTTAAAAGTATTGCCTATCATTATCTCAAACACCCTTAAATTAATTATTCTTCCAGTTGTTGCATACTTCGTTGCAAGTTATTTTAATTTGAGTCAAACTGAGGTGATTGTTGCTGTTATTTTTGCTTCAGTGCCAACTGCTGCTATGTCATACTCTTTAGCCTTGCAGTTTAATGCGGATCATCAATTGATGAGAGCTATTCTGACAACCCAAGTTGCTCTATCATTCATAACAATTCCTCTGCTCCTTGCTTTTGTTACATAAAAGTAATTAGTGAGCTTATAGAAATATCTTCATAAAAAAACAGAATTCTTGAAAAGAAGTGTTATAATTATGTTCAGAGTTAATTCAACTCTAATAAAACATTCCATTATTTAGTACATGAACGACAAAATTAAAGTAGTCAGTGATTCCTCTTTTGAGGATGATGTTATAAATTCCTCACAACCTGTTTTAGTAGATTTTTGGGCTGAATGGTGCGGCCCTTGTAAGGCTTTGGCCCCTATTCTTGATGAAATTGCCGATGAGTATGAGGGAAAAATCACCATTGCAAAAGTCAATGTTGATGAAAATGTCCAATTGCCCCCAAAATATGGAATCAGGGGAATACCTACTATGCTTTTGTTTAAAGATGGAGCAGTTCAAGCAACAAAAGTTGGTGCGCTATCAAAAGCTAACCTTAATGCTTTTTTAGATTCTAATATTTAACTTACTAACATTATTTAATAACTAATAACTAATAACTAAATTAAATTCACCCTCAATTCAAACATATATATCTATTGTTTGCTTCAATATTTGGTTTAACCCAAATCTCATTAAATAAAATAAAACCTTTATGAAACTTTCAGAATTAAAAATTAAAACGCCTGCAGACCTACTTGACCTTGCTCAGTCTCTGGGTATTGAAAATATCTCAAGAGCAAAAAAACAAACACTCATCTTCGCAATTCTTAAGCACAAAGCAGAGAATGAAGAGGAGGTTTTTGGTGATGGTGTTTTAGATATATTGCAAGAGGGTTATGGGTTTTTGAGATCTTCAAACGATTCTTATGTTTCTGGACCGGATGATATTTATGTTTCTCCAAACCAAATTAGAAGGTTTAATTTATCAACTGGAGATCTTGTTACTGGGAAAATTCGTGCTCCAAAAAAAGGTGAAAAATACTTTGCACTTATAAAGGTCTCAGAGGTCAATGGAGATGCCCCAGAAAATATAAGGAATCGTATTCCATTTTCTTCATTAACTCCGCTGCATCCTAACCAAAGACTTGGTCTTGAGCTTGGAAATGGAGGAACTGAAGACATCACAGCTAGAGTGATAGATTTAGTTGCACCATTTGGTAAAGGACAAAGAGGGCTTCTTGTTGCCCCTCCAAAAGCTGGAAAAACTATGATTATGCAGAATATCGCTTCTTCAATTTCTGTGAATCATCCCGAGTGTGAGCTCATTGTTCTTTTAATTGATGAAAGGCCAGAAGAAGTGACTGAAATGGAAAGAACAGTTAGGGGTGAAGTTATCTCATCAACCTTTGATGAGCCAGCTAAAAGACATGTCCAGGTGGCTGAAATTGTAATCGAAAAGGCTAAAAGACGGGCTGAGCAGGGCAAAGATGTAATTATTTTGCTTGACTCAATTACCCGTTTAGCAAGAGCCTACAACACTGTTGCACCATCCTCAGGAAAGGTTTTAACTGGAGGTGTTGATGCTAATGCACTTCAAAGGCCAAAACGCTTCTTTGGTGCGGCGCGCAATATTGAAAATGGTGGCAGCATTACAATTATTTCAACAGCTTTAATTGAAACAGAATCCAAGATGGATGAGGTCATTTACCAAGAATTTAAG